>CAJCCF010000001.1 GCA_903960845.1 uncultured Verrucomicrobiota bacterium
ACGCCTTCCCTGCGACGACCTGGATCAAAGCCCTGGGCATGGGCATCGCTTTGGGTGCCATCTTCCTTTCAGGATTCGGCGTCTACGGAAAGGGGCTGACTGCGCTGCGGCAAGGACGATTGAACATCAACGCCCTCATGTCGGTAGCCGTCACAGGCGCCTTCCTGATCGGTCAGTGGCCCGAGGCAGCCATGGTGATGGCGCTCTACGCCATTGCGGAGGCCATTGAGGCCCGCGCGGTCGATCGTGCGCGAGGCGCTATCAAGAGCCTCTTGGCTCTGTCCCCCGAGCAAGCCGAAGTGCGCCAGGAGAACGGTGGCTGGCTTCGGATTGGCGTCAAATCTGTTGCGCTGAACTCCGTGGTACGTATCGCTCCGGGTGAGCGTGTTCCGCTTGATGGCACCGTACTGGCGGGTCAGAGCGCAGTCGATCAGTCACCTGTGACAGGCGAAAGCCTGCCGGTGGACAAGGGACCTGGTGATGAGGTGTTTGCCGGAACCATCAACCAGGCATCTGCTCTGGAGATCCGGGTCACGTCTGCAGCCTCGGACAGCACGCTCAGCCGGATCATTAAAGCCGTCGAGGAAGCTCAGGCCACCCGCGCACCGACGCAGCGATTCGTTGACCAGTTCGCCGCGATCTACACACCTGCGGTCTTCGCCCTTGCACTGCTGGTTGCCGTCCTGATGCCCTGGGTGGCAGGGCTCACGTGGCTTGAAGCGGTCTACAAGGCTCTGGTCTTGCTGGTGATTGCATGCCCTTGCGCCTTGGTCATCTCCACACCTGTTTCGGTGGTGAGTGGTCTGGCCGCCGGCGCACGCCGGGGCATCTTGATCAAGGGAGGGGTTTACCTGGAGGAGGCCCGAAAGATCAAAGCCGTCGCCCTGGACAAAACCGGCACCATCACCGAAGGGAAGCCCAAATTAGTGGCGTTCGAGCCCATCGCGCCCGACGAGCCTGAGCAACGGGTAGAACTGCTCGCAAAGAGCCTGGCTGCGCGTTCAGACCACCCCGTCTCGAAAGCGATTGCTCAAGGCCTAGCGGTACAAGCCCAAGAAGTCGAAGCATTTGAAGCTGTCGCAGGTCGTGGCGTCCAGGGGGTTATCGATGGCCACCCCTACATCCTGGCCAATCACCGCTGGATCGAAGAGCGCGGCCAGTGTTCTGCGCCATTGGAAGCACGCCTCGCAGTTCATGAAGAGGCAGGACGAACTGTGACCATTTTGGCTAATCGGGACCGGGTGATCGCGCTGTTCGCTGTAGCGGACACGATCAAACCGTCATCTATCGAGGCCATTTCCGAGATGAAGGCGCTGGGGGTCGTTCCCATCATGTTGACCGGTGATAACGCCGCAACGGCGCGCACCGTCGGACACTTGGCAGGCATTTCAGAAATCCGAGGCAACCTGCTGCCTGAGGACAAGCTCAAGGCGATTGAAGAGTTCCAAGGAAAATACGGTGTGACGGCCATGACCGGTGACGGCATCAATGATGCCCCGGCACTTGCAAAGGCGAACATTGGCTTTGCGATGGGCGCTGCGGGCACTCACACGGCCATGGAAGCGGCCGACGTCGTCGTCATGAACGACGACCTGCGCCGCTTGCCCGAGACGATTCGCCTATCCAAACAGACCCACATCATTTTGTGGCAGAACATCACCCTGGCTCTGGGCATCAAGGCGGTATTCCTGCTCATGGCCATCTTTGATGACGCGTCTATGTGGATGGCGGTCTTTGCCGACATGGGCGCAAGCTTGTTGGTGGTTTTCAATGGGCTGCGCCTTCTCAAGACCGCCAAGTGATGGCTCTTGGCCGCCACCAGCTCGCCCCATTGACCTCAAAATTCCTGAGGTCAACGACTGGGAAAGTGGCGCCGAAAGCCTGAATCGACTAAACTATTAACTTATGAAAAAGTTCTTGGCAATCTTCTTGCTGGTTCTGTTACCCTTGCAATTTAGCTGGGCAGCAGTGGCTAGCTATTGCCAGCATGAAAGCGGTGTGACCGCCAACCACCCGGGACATCACACCCATGACCATGCGTCAGTTGACCACCAAGAGTCCAGCAAAAACTCACCCCAATCGGCGGGCATGGACCATGACTGTGCCACTTGTCACATGGGTTGTGCCGCTGCCCTGGTCAGCGATCTGAGCAAGACCACATTAGCAGCCTCTGACGATCACCCGCTTCACCTTCAGGTCATTGCTTCTCATATGGCAAGTGAACGTCCTGAACGGCCTCAATGGCCCGTGCTTGCCTGATCGGCGAGCCTCGGGTTTCTTTACCTTTCCCTCTTTTCGAATCCCCTGTGTGCGGAT
>CAJCCF010000002.1 GCA_903960845.1 uncultured Verrucomicrobiota bacterium
AGAAGTCATCACCCGCAAAGGTGTAGCCGGCGTGGTTTCGACGCTCCTACCCGTGCGTGTCGGGAAGACTCCGGTGGCTCTCATGGAAACAGGCGGTGTCCGTCTCGAAGCCGCCACGCCTGAGACCTTTGCCCCGCTTGCTTCAGCGCTCATCAATGATGACCGCAATGCTCATGAAGTCCGCGGTGCCCAGATCCACTTCCATCATGTGCCCGTCATGGAGCCTGCGCGTTACCAGGCGGCCCTCGCCATCCTGAAATCCTTTGCCATTCAGCTCGGTGAATGTGCTCACCGCATGTTGTTTGCCCAGGCCACACACGAGCCGCAGGCCGTGAAAAATGCCAAGATCTACATCCACGCGAACCTGGTCGAGCAAATGACGCTCGAAGGCGTGGCCAAGGCGGTGAATGTCAGTCCCTTCCATTTCTGTAAAATCTTCAAACGCTCCACCGGCCTAACCTTCACCGATTTCGTGAACCGCGCCCGGGTCGAAAAAGCCAAGCGCCAATTGATGAAGCCCACCGCCCGCATCACTGAGGTCGCTTATGACGTCGGCTTCCAGTCGCTGTCCCACTTCAATCGCAGCTTCCGCCGCATCGCCAACGAATCGCCCACCGAATATCGCAGCCGCATGAGGAGTGATCGCGGTGCTGAAGCCGTCGCAGCATAAGATCGATCAAACTTGCCCAATCGTTGGGACTCAATTCACCCATCCCGAACACGGCCCCGCTGTGTTCGGGATGGTGTTTTAGATCGGGATGCCTGCTTCGCCTCACCGCCCGAACGCTTGGATGAAGGCGACCTCCAGGGCCAGGCCTGGATTGACGTTGGTGTGCAGGTGCTGATCGAGTTGTCGCAGGTAGCGGACGCGCTTGGAGGTGTCTTCGGGTGACCAGCGTTTGGCGAGCTGGGCGGTGGCGTCGCGATACTGGACGAGGTCGAGATGCTCGGCTCCGACCTGTTGGCGGGCGATGTCGCCCATCCAGGCGAGGAGGAGGTCCATCAGCGCGTCGCGACGTTGCAGGTAGGCGGCTTCGATCTGGGCGGTGACTTCCTCTTCCCGCTGCTTCAGCCAGGTTCCGTCGGTGGTCTGCTTGTAGTGGTCCTGCTCCTTTTCAAACTCTTCCTCATGCTCCTTTTTGATCTCCTCGTGGAGGTCGTCCATGATGCTCTGGAAATCGGCCTTCAGGCCCAGCGCGGCGGAGATGCTGCCCGTGGCGCGGGTGGTGAGTTGCTCCAGCACGGTGAGCAGTTTTTTTTCGTATTCGTCAAACGTCCGCGCCCCGGACGGTGGCATGAGCGGAATCTCGATGACACGCGAGATGATCGTGGTCAGAAGCTGGCCCGGATGCGCGGTGAGCAGCAGCAGCAGGGTGCGGGAGGGCGGTTCTTCGAGGGTCTTGAGAAAAGCGTTCTGCGCCTGGGCATTCATGCGTTCAGCATCGACGATGATCCCCAGCTTGAATCCACCGGGGCCAGTGGTTCGGTGGATCATGCGCTCCAGGTAGCGGATGGTTCCGACCTCGCTGGCGTCGTCGCCGATAGTGATGCGCCGCGACTTGCTCTGCGGCCTCAGGATCACCGCTCCCTCCTGCGCCCAATCGTCTAACAAACGATGTCTTGCCGGGCTGACTAGTGCGAGCACGCTGGCGGCGAAGCCTTCCAGGTCCGTGCCGCGAGGTCCGGTGATCATGTAGGCATGGCCCAGGCGCCCGAGTTTCTGGGCGCGTGTCAGCAGGGACAGGGCGTGATCGGTCTTAAACGGCATGTCGGCGGGTCTCCACGAGTTTCAGGATGTCGGCGTGAATGATCTCCGGCGCGCGCCCGGCATCCACCACCGCGATGCGTTCCGGTTCGGCGCGCGCCAGTGCCAGATAGCCCTGGCGCACTTTTTCAAAAAACTCACGCGGCTGGTTTTCCATCCGGTCCAGTTCGCGGCCGGTGGCATGGATGCGCTGCCAGGCGGCCTCGGTGTCCAGATCCAGGAGCACGGTCAGATCCGGCAGCGTGCCGCCGGCGGC
The DNA here is from genome assembly GCA_903960845.1 of uncultured Verrucomicrobiota bacterium. Lineage (GTDB taxonomy): Bacteria > Verrucomicrobiota > Verrucomicrobiia > Verrucomicrobiales > Verrucomicrobiaceae > Prosthecobacter. Next base: position 2,022 of record CAJCCF010000002.1, read on the forward strand.
AAAGGCATTGATCGCCTGCACGCTCTGCACCGGCAGGCCGCGGGCGATGCCCTGATACACGGTCGTCGAGTCGAGAAAGCGATCCAGGATCACCAGCACACCGGCGGCCAGCAGTGGGCGCACCTTTTGCCGCACGAGCTGCGCACGGCTCGCGGCAAAGAGCAGCAGTTCCGTCTCCGGCGTGATGGTGTGCCCCGCCTTGGCGTGCTGCAGCAGATGGCGGATTTCCTCGCCCACCGCCGTGCCGCCAGGTTCGCGCATGACCTCCACGGTTTGTCCCGCCGCCCTGAGGTGCTCGGCCAGCAGCCGGATCTGTGTGGACTTGCCACAGCCTTCAGAGCCTTCAAAGGATAGCAGGAAACCGTTGGATGACATGGGGTTCAGTGGGGCGGGGCAGGGGTGGATCGTTTCTTAGCGTGACTGGGAGCGATGTCGAACAAAAGCATTTTCGTTTTGGCAAAGGCATCCGCCGCGTTTATCTCCCGCTCCCCCATGACACCGCTCTCTGCTTATCAGTTCGGCCCACGCGACACGAAGCTGGCCATCGAAGAAGATCTCCTCTTTGCCCCGAAGTTCGACGAGCACGGCCTCATCGCCGCCATGGCGGTGGATGCGAACACGAATGAGCCGCTGATGCTCGCCTACATGAATGACGAATCCCTGCGCATGACCCTCCAGCTCGGGCAGGCCGTTTATTACAGCCGCAGCCGGCGCACGCTCTGGCATAAAGGCGCCACCAGCGGCGAGTTTCAGGAGGTCATCGACATCCGCACCGACTGTGATCAGGACGCCATCGTCCTCCGCGTCATCCAGCACGGCGGCGGCTGCTGCCACACCAAACGCTCCAACTGCTTCTACCGCAAAGTCATCGTCCCTGCCGAGGGCGGCCCCGTGAAGCTGGAGAAGGTTGAATAACCTCTTATGCCTGCGCTCGACTACCCGCCGCCGCTGCAGCGCCTGATCGCCCAGATCAAGTCGCTGCCCGGTCTCGGCCCGCGCAGTGCCGAGCGGCTTGTGCTCTGGCTCATGCAGGATGGCGGCCGGGTCGAGCCCCTGGTGGATGCCCTGCGCGCCGTCACCGCCTGTGTCCGGGCCTGTGATCAATGTGGTTTCTTCATCGAGCACGACACCGAGTGCGCGCTCTGTCACAGCCCGAAGCGTCAGCAAAAAATCCTCTGCGTCGTCGAGCAGGCCGCCGACGTGCTCAGGCTCGAGCGCAGCGGCGCCTTTCACGGCCTCTACCACGTGCTTGGCGGCAAGCTCTCACCGCTCGACAACGTCACGCCCGAGGACCTTCGCATCGACTCACTCATCGACCGGGCCCGGCAGTTGCAGGTCGAGGAAGTCATCCTCGCCGTCGGTTCCGATGTCGAGGGCGAGGCCACCGCCAGCTACCTCAACGACCTTCTGCGGCTTGAAGGCATCGCCGTCTCCCGGCTCGCTCAGGGCATGCCTGCCGGTGGTGCATTGGATCATGTGGATGAACTCACGCTCTATCAGGCTTTGCATGGGCGGAGAAGAGTGTGAGGTCGGGGATTGCCAGTCCGGCACCTGCGCGAGGCAAGAACCTAACATGGAGAGTCAATTGGCAGAGGAATGAAAGACGATGGAGCCCTGCACGACCTCCCACCTTTTGGGTGATCCAGCGCCTTCAGTGATCAGCGAGAAACGGAGGTTCATGAGCCTCATTACTGATCCTTCTGTGTCAGGCTTTGATCAGTCTATTGCGGGAGTTTTTTGGGATTGTGTAAAGATGGGCTGCGCGTCCAAAGAAAAACCACCGGGGTGATGATCAGGATGTGGATCAAACTGCTGATCATTCCGCCAATGATCGGCGTGGCGATGGGCTGCATCACCTCGCTCCCGGTGCGCTGGCTCCACATGATGGGAAGCAGGCTGGCGATGATGGTGGCGACGGTCATCACCTTGGGTCGCAGACGGAGTCGGGCCCCCTCTTTGATGGCGGCGATGAGATCGGATTGAGTGAAGGCGCTGCCGAGTTGCAACTGCTTGCGCTGCACCGCTTCTTCGAGATACACGACCATCACCACAGCGGTCTGGATGGCGGTGCCGAAGAGGGCAATGTAGCCAACCCAGACAGCGACGCTGAAGTGCCAGCCGAGGGCGTATTGCAGGAACACGCCACCGCTGAGGGCAAAGGGAACAGCAAGAATGACATGGGCGGCTTCGCGGGCTCTGCCGTAGAGCTGAAACAGGAGCAGGAAGATGATGAAGAGCACGCCGGGGACGATGAATTTCAGGGTGCGCGCCGCGTGGAGCTGGTTTTCATAATCGCCGCTGTAATCGAGTGTCATCCCTTGCTTCGCGAGATCCGGTGCGATCTCCTTTTGCAGTCTTGATCTCACTTCTTCGACGAAGCTTCCGAGATCGCGGCCGGTGACGTTGGCCTGCACGTAAGCCCGGAGCTGACCGTTCTCGCTGGCGATTTCATTTGGGCCTTCGACACGGGTGATGCTGGCAACCTGACCGAGCGGAATGACCTGTCCGTTCGGTGCGGTGATGAGCACATCCTTGAGTCGTGTGAGGTCCTCACGTTCGCTGCGCTGCAGTCTTACTTGAACAGGAACTCGACGGCGTCCTTCGATGACGGTGGTGATGGTTTTGCCGCCGAGACCAGCTTCGACAACCTCGAGCACATCCTGCGCTCTCATGCCGAAGCGGGCGATGGCGTCGCGATTGACTTCGATATTCAGGTAAGGCTTGCCGATGATGCGGCTGGGTGTCACGCCCGTGGCGCCGGGCACTTGCTGGACGATGCGCTGCACCTCCAGCGCGGCTTGCTGGAGCCTGGCGGGATCGCTGCCGAAGATCTTCACGCCGAGCTGCGAGCGGATGCCGGTTGAGATCATCAGCACGCGGCCCTCAATGGGTTGCAGGAAGCCTGGCACGGAACCCGGGACCGAGCGCAGGGCATTCATCATGTCGCTGATCAGTTGATCCCTGGTCATGCCTGCGCGCCATTCACTTTCAGGTTTGAGCATGATCGTGGTTTCGATCATTTCGGTGGGCGCGGGATCAGTGGCGGTTTCGGCGCGACCGAGTTTGCCCACGGCGCTGAGCACTTCGGGAAAACCGGCGATCACCTGATCCTGCCAGGCCATGGCGCGCTTCACCTCGCTGAGTGAGGTCGCTGGCACGAAGCTTGGCATGAGCATGAGGCTGCCCTCATTGAGCGGCGGCATGAACTCGCTGCCCATGCGAGGAACAAGAACCAGCGCAGCCGTCAGAATGGCCGCCGCGATGCCGAGCACGGTTTTGCGGCTTCTGAGCGCGAAGTCGAGCGCTGGATCGTAGAGTTTCAAAAGGAAGCGCATGACGAGGTTGCGCTCCTCCGGGTGAAACGGTCCGCGAACAAGCAGGCTGCAAAGAACCGGGACGACAGTCACGGCGAGCAGGGTGGAGCCGAGCATGGCAAAGGTCTTCGCAAAGGCGAGCGGATGAAACAGTTTGCCCTCCTGACCGCTGAGCGCGAACACGGGCACAAAGGCGAGGATGATGATGCCCATCGCAAAGACGATCGGCCGGCCAACCTGCTTGCAGGCTTCAGAGACAAGCAGCATGGCCTTTTGAGGCTGTGTGACGGGATCGAAAGGTTCATCACCGTCTGGAAAGCCCATGCTGCAGCGCCGAATCACATTCTCCGTGATCACGATGGCGGCATCGACCAATACACCGATGGCGATGGCGATGCCCGACAAGCTCATGATGTTTGAGGTGAACCCGAACTGACGCATCAGGATGAACGAGATCAAAATCGAGACGGGAAGCGGCAGTGTCACGATCAGGATGCTGCGGAAATGAAACAGGAAGATGATGTGCGCGAGGATGACCAGGATGATCTCCTCACTCAGCGCCGTCCTCAGCGTGGCAATGCTCCGGTCGATGAGTTCGCTGCGATCATAGAAAGGCTTGATGCTCACGCCCGGCGGCAGGCTTGGCGCGATTTGTGCGATTTTATCCTTCACCCGCGCGATCACCTCCCGGGCATTGGCACCTGTGCGCATCACGACGGTGCCACCAACAACTTCGAGGCCATTTGAATCAAGTGTGCCGCGCCGGAAGTCGCCGCCGAGTTCGATGCGTGCGACGTCCTTGAGATAAACCGGTGTGCCTGATTTTTCCATGAGCACGGTCTTTTCGAGATCCGCCACGTTGCGGATCAAGCCGATGCCGCGCACCACAAACTCCATGCCATTCTCCTCGATGGTCTTGCCGCCGACATTGAGGTTTGATTGCCCGACGGCCATCATGACCATGTTCATGGACACGCCGGCCGCGCGCATCTTCTGCGAGTCTACCTCGATCTGATACTGCCGCACAAAACCACCCACACTGCCCACCTCCGCTACGCCGGGCACGGCATTGAGTTGGTAGCGGATGTGGTAGTCCTGCAAGGATCGCAATTCACCAAGGTCATAGCGGCCTCTCTCTGCCGGATCGACATCAAGGTAATACTGATACACCCAGCCGAGGCCCGTGGCATCAGGGCCCAGTTTTGCCTTCACGCCGAAAGGCAGATCGAGCAAATCAAGCCGTTCCAAAGTGCGCTGACGTGCCATGGCCGATTCGACATCATCATCGAAAATCACAGTCACCAGCGAGAATCCAAACATGCTCACCGCCCGCACGGTTTTCACGCCAGAGAGTCCCTGAAGATTCACTGAAAGCGGATATGTCACCTGATCTTCCACTTCCTGCGGACTGCGGCCCATCCAGTCGGCAAACACGATCACCTGATTTTCGCTGAGATCGGGAATCGCATCCACCGGCGTCTCGCGCACCGCCTTGATTCCAAAAGCAATGACGCACAGCGTGGCGCAGACCACGAGAAAGCGGTTCTTCAACGACCAGGTGATGAGCGCGTTGATCATGGTTTCACTTCCATTCCGCACTCGAGCATTTCCTTGCCCCAGTAGGGATTGCGCAGCGCGGTGGTGAGTTGAATCCATCCGGCGTTGGCAGGGGCACCGGGCCAGAGATCATGGGTCATGGAGCAGCGAAAGATGTGAAGGTCAGGAATCCGGGATTTCAATTTCACTGCCAGCGCTGCGGTCTCCTGGCTCCAGGGGAGGAAGGCCTGGCGCATTGTTTTGAGATCGGTGCCGGGGACTGGTGCTGCAGTTTTGACGAGGCCATTGGGGGCAGGGGAGAGGTGTTTCAAGGCAGCGTTTGCAGCGGCGAGATCGTCGCTGGCAAGAGCGAGATTGAGTGTGGCGACCGCCTTGAACCAAGTCCTTAGCGCGGCGCTGTCGCCGGTCATGGATGACGCTTCAACGGGTGCGGGACCGGCAGGTGTTGCCAGGGCATTGATCTGAGCCTGACTGTCGATGATCATGTTGCCGCTGGTGACGATGCGGTCGCCTTCCTTGAGGCCGTCAAGGATCTCCCACAGCGCATCGCCAGAGCGACCGAGTTTGACGTTGCGCTGCTGGTAGGTGCCTGCGGCCATCTCAACAAAGACACGCGGTGAATTGCCGGGCCAGAGGACAGCCGCGCGCGGAATGGTGATGACTTCAGGCGCCTCGAGTTCGACGGTGCCCTCGGCAAAGGTGTTGTTTTTGATGGTGCGATCCGGATTTTCCAGCACAACACGCACCATGGCGGAGCGGCTCATGGCTTCGAGGTTGGGACTGATGGCGGCGATGCGCGACTTCAGCGTTTGCCCGGGCAGGTGCGGGGCGGATAGCGTCACGATCTGGCCGATTTTAAGCAGCGGGAGATCCTGTTCGGAAGCATTGAACATGAACCACATCCTCGTGAAATCAGCGATCTCAAAGAGCTTCTGACCTTCCTTCACATACTCGCCCTCCGCGATGTAGCTTTTCACAATGACACCCGTGAGTGTCGACAGGATGCCGAAATAAAGATCGTCAGGCTGGCGCTGCGGGATTGATTTGATCTGCTCCCAGACCAGTCCGTATTGCTCCAGGCGACGCTGCACCAGCAGGGCTGATTCAGCACTCTGTTTGAGGGCGAGATTGTATTCATTCGCCACGCTGAGCAGCGTGCGGCTGAAGATGGTGGCGAGCGGTTGCCGCCGTGTGACCTGCTGGCCTTCATGATTCATTGCAAGGCCATCAATGCGCCCTTCCACCGGCGCGCTGATGATGCCGTGACGTGACATGTCTTCGCCAATCATGCCCGCGATGCGCAGTGTCCGTGCCAGTGGTTGCTTTCTGACTTCGCTGGTCTGCACGCCGACGACGTTCGGGCTGCCCTGTGGCAGCATGACAATGCCGGAGGCCACTTGATCGAAACCCGCATCGCCTTCATGAACGGGCACAAGATCCATGCCGCAGATGGTGCACTTGCCTGGTTGATTCGATTTCACCCATGGGTGCATGGGGCTTTGATAAAACAGGACTTTGCGGGTGGAATCCCCGGAAGGTTTGGAGAGACCACCGGTGAAATGCGCGGCCAGCCAGCCAAGTGAGGCTGCTATGAGGGCGATGGCGATGACACTTGGTTTCATGGCGGGGAATGATGAACCACAGAGTCACCGTGGACACTGAGTTTTCTGACGATTTTATGCCGGTTGATTCAATCGCACGACTTGATGGTTAGGGGACGGTGGGGACCTTGATGCGATAAAAGCCTTTGGCACTGCCGAGTCGGTTGGAATCGGTCTCGGTGAAATTGGCGGATGAACCGTCGCTCGTCACGGAATCAATATCCACCCAGGTGCTCAGATCAGTCGAATATTGCAGGGTGTAGGTCGTGCCGGGGGTCGCCTTGAAGTTCAGGTTGATGAGGCTGTCATTCCCGTAGCGGGTGAAACTGGCGACGGCTAGATCCTCAATGGCATTGTTCACGACGGTGAACTGACCCATCATGCCGCCGTCTTCATGGCTGGGGAAGTGGCAGTGATACATGAAGGGGTTTGTGTTGCTCGCGAAGCCGTCAAACTTCGCGATGAAGCTCACGACCTGATTCTGGCCGATCCACAGCGTGTCCTTCCAGCCATCCTCGTATGTTTTCACGCCGGCGTTGTTGCCACCGGTGCGGCTCACAATTTTGAACTGGATGTCATGAATGTGGAAGGCGTGGCTGAAGCCGGAAGTGTTGGTGAGATTCCATTGCTCAATGGCATTGAGGTTGATGCTTTGATTGATGACGGAAGGCGAAAACACGAGGTTGTTGAAGCTGAAGGGCAGGCCGGTGCCGGGGAAGCCATTCGTGAGCGTGACGGCGCGTGTGTTGGTAACCTGACCGGCAGTGTAGAAGGTGTTCGTGGTGAGCGTGGCCGGACGTGTGAGCACCGGGTTGGCGGTTTGAGCGCCGACGTTGATCTTGAGGATGGTGAAGGTGGTGTTGTTCAACAAACTGCCGAACTGGCCTGCGGTGGCTGGTTCGCCGCCGGGGAAATCATTCGACTGGCCGCTGTTGAAGGCCTGGAGATTGAAGGTGCTGCCTTCCGTGTCGCCAGAGAGATCGACGAGGATTTCACAACGCTCGCCCACAGCGAGGACAAGGCGTGTGAGCGATACGGGAGCATTCACGAGGCCGCCATCGGTGGCGATTTGATAAAAGGTTCGACCATCGCTGAAGCCGAGATTGTAGCTGCGCTCCATTTCGGCGTTGAGGATGCGGAGCCGCACGTATTGCTTCGGCAGCGTGACCTGCGGACTGACGACGCCGTTCACGACCATGTAGTCGCCGTATTCAGAGCCGGTGGTGACAAGTTGATTCGCGGCCCAGCGGCGGCTGGTGAGTGCGAGTGGGATGTCATCGACACCGTAAGTGCGCGGCAGATTGAGCGCAGACTCTATGGGATCACGAATGATGATGAGACCACCTGCTCCGCGTGCGAGCTGCGTCTGCGTCGCTTCATGCAGATGCGGATGATACCAGTAGAGACCGGCGTTGTTATCGACCTTGAAGCTGGGACTCCATGTGGTGCCAGCAGGGATGGTTTGATGCGGTCCGCCGTCCATGATGGCGGGGATGTGGAAGCCGTGCCAGTGGGTGGTGGTGGTGTCGGGCAGGTTGTTGACGAGGTTGACCTGAACCCAGTCGCCTTTGTTCATGATGAGCGTCGGCCCCCAGAACAGCATGTTGTTGTAGGCGTAAGTTGTGGAGTCAGCGGTGTTTTGGAAAGCGCTGTTACCGAAGCGCTTGGCCGTGACATGCAGATTCAGATTGAACGTGGTGCCAGTGATGACTTCGGGCACGATGAGCGGGTTGTTCGCTGATGCGGTGGTGAGCGTGATGTTCACCGGCGCGGTGGTGGTGGCATTGCCTGCGCCATCAAAGGCTACGGCTGTGAGGCCGTTCGTGCCGTAGCCGAGCGGTACGGTGACGGTCCAGGTGGCGAAGTTATTCGAGGTCGTGGCGCTGACGCCGTTCACGGTGACATTGCTGATGCCGCTGAGCGCATCGCTGGCGTAACCGGTGACGGTTTGTGTCGCTGTGGCCGTGCTGGCAGCGGTAACTGGCGAAGTGAGCGACACCGTCGGTGCGATGCTGTCATGCGTGCTCGAAACCACATTTGAGTAGGCCGATGAGCCGATGTTGTTGGTGGCGAACACGCGGTAGAAATAGGTCACGCCACTGGCGAGATTTAAAAACGTCGCGCTGGTGTTCATGACAGTTTGTTCGGTCAAAACGGTGCTGAAATTGGACACCGAGGAGATTTGGACCGTGTAGCTTGTCGCGCCGGAAGCAGCGGGCCAGGTGATGGTTTTCGCTGTTCCCTGACTGTAGGCTGAAAGCGCACTCAACACGGGCGCATTCGGCGCGGTGGTGAAATTCACGCTTAAGCTGGCAGAAC
>CAJCCF010000003.1 GCA_903960845.1 uncultured Verrucomicrobiota bacterium
AGTGTCGTTTAGATGCATGCAGAGAATGCTGAACTTCAAAATCAGCATTCTCTGCAATGATCCCAGTTGACAGCCTGTACGCGGGACCGGAATGTTAACGCGTTACACATTTGGTTTGTCTCGATGGTCATCGTCGAGAAGCACCACCGCTGGATTTGCGTCGGCAGTCTTACCTTGCCGCGTTTCGAATTTAACCGCCCACCGGGCTTACGTACCATGCCAACCGACAACACTGCAGCACCCTCCATTTCGCAAGCAATCACAACATCAACAACCACGACTATGACCAGTCCTCCAGGTGTGGTCAGATATCCAGATGTTGATTATGGCATCCACATCGAAGCTCTCGCCGCCTACTTCGGGATCGCTCCCGCCAACGTGGCTCTGGGTATGACCGGTGTCATGACAAGCATTGCTGGTCCGTACGCCGGTTTGGTTGACCCGATGGGAATTCGCAATCCCTTGCATCTGAATCTGCTGTCTGTCGACTGTGGCACACCGCGCTTCGAAGCGATGGAGAAGGCGCTGTTCCAGCCATTGGCCGCACGAGCCGATTATCTGCGCTTGCGCGCCAATAGCCAATCCCGCCAGTTGGCAGACCGGTGCGTATTTGGGGATCATGGATTGAACCCAACTGCGCTCATCCGTCGCCCCATTTACGCCGAATTTAATGGTAAAGATGAGAACAATGCAGTTAATCAGATGACGCTGGCTAAGAATGGATCATTGCCCACGGAGTGCTTTGACGAGCGTCAATTGAGTTCACTGAAATCTTATTGGGAAGAGGAGGGTTTGCGTTCCAGTCCCGGGGCCTCTCATTTGCCCTCATTATTTTTCAGCCACGAACCCCTCGATATGCTTGGACAGATGATGAAGGAAAGCATCCACCGGGAGGCTTTTCTAATTCATCCCAAAGCAAGTATCTTCGGCAGCCGTGCTAGCTTTACAGGCAAAGGGGACAAACAAGCAAGTACGCTAGCTGCCTACCTGCAGGGTACCGATGTTCAGTTTCCTCCAATACATGCAGACCAAGGTTACGGCACTTTTGAGCGTGCCCGTGTTCACCTATGGGCAAGTACAAGCCGGCAGTGCGTGGGAGCGATATTGAATGATCCTTCTTCCGGTTGGAATGATGTCCTTGAGCAATGCTTGCTGTGGGAAGCTCCCCCATGGAGTGGCACAGCACCAAATATGAGAGCAGTTGCTATGGCCTCTAAGTCCTACGACGCAGCGCTGAACCGGCTGTTGAATGCCCGCTGTTTTGGAAAAATGCAAGATCAGATGAGATTGACGCTACCTAATGAAACTGCAGTTCTGTTCAGTACCCGGCAGACTGCATACCTCGACACTTTGGCCAAAATCCAAGCTGCGAATAAATGCAATACGGCCCAGTTTCACGATCTCCCGGCCCGTCTGCTTTGGATGTTTTTCCAACTATCTGAGGTAGGCAAATTTACTCTGGATTTGAACACAGTATTCAAAACTGCCTTGTATGCTGTCAGAATGCACGTGCGCCTTTTGAAACAAGCGCGCGAAAGCCACGCCGAGCAGGCGGCAACTGCTGCCATGAATCAGATCACTTGGATTTTGACACGCAAAGGACCGTGCAAACTCAGAGACATCCAGCGTTCCTGCAACAATCAGCGGGCTGATAACTTTAAACCGGCAATCCAGCTCCTTGAACAAAAAGGTCATCTCAAAATGGATGAGAAGAACCGCTACATGCTGGTTCCCGGGCTCAC
>CAJCCF010000004.1 GCA_903960845.1 uncultured Verrucomicrobiota bacterium
CTGTCCCTCATGATCCTGTCACCATGTTTGGCTGAGATGTCTGAGCAGAGCTGCCTGGCAAATAATTCTGAGCGCTAACTCCATGCACGCAGCAGAGGTGCTGAATGAGTGACAGGATAATGGAGGACAGGATAATGATGAAAAATGGACCAATTATCCTGTCACCATGCTTGGCAGAGATGTCGGCATTCTTTTCACCTGCTGGAAAGGGTGCAGTGCTGCCTGGCAACTACTCCTGAGAGCTAACGCCATGCACGCAGCAGAGGTGCTGAAATAGTGACAGGATCATGAAGAAAAGTGTCCTCATTATCCTGTCCCTCATGATCCTGTCACCATGGTTGGCAGAGATGTCGGCAGCCCCCCAGAGTCGTTACCGACTCGAGGGCCATTCGAGCCAGGCATCTTTTTCCGCAGGATCAATCACCACCACCTCCGGATGCCACGCTGAGAGCGGCTCCTGTGCTCATGACATTGCCGCCTGGGGCGACGATTCGCACAGTGTAGGAACCTTGGTGGGAGGCGGATGCACTGGCGATTTGATAGTTGCTGCTGATTGCGCCGAGAATGTCCACGCCGTTCTTCCGCCATTGGTAAAGAATTGGGCCTGTGCCTGTGACGATGACGGAAAAGGTGGCTGGCTGGCCTTGGGTCACATTCAGCAAGACGGGTTGTGCTGTGATCTGCGGCGGCGTTGGAAGATCGGGGGGCACAGGCGCATTGGCTGTGAGATTCAAGCGATAGAAGAGTCGATCCGGTTGTCCTGTCACCTGGGGGACGATCCGCACAGTCTTCAGCGCTGCACCCACCCCAGATATCACTTCAGGATTCAGCAGGACACTGACGCCGCCGGCGAGAGCACCGGAGGAATGCCAATTGCTGAGATCAAGCGACCACTCATAAGTGGTTGTGGCATCGCTGCCAAACTCTGAAGCGCGTGTGTGCTCCAATAATGGAAGCCCACCGCTCCCTGAAAGAAGCCGCACCCCCGAGCCAGACGGGGCGCCCGGATGAAGGCCAAAGAATTTCTCCAACCCATTGTCCAGCCCATCAAGATCGGGATCATCCGTGAAACCCTTCTGCCCGCCCAGTCCGCTGAATCCAGCCGCCCATTCAGCGAACGTCGACTGCTTGCTCACCACCTCAAAACCTCCGCCTGCGCCTTCCGCACGTGCTCCGCCGGCTTGGATGGTGACGGTGTAAGCAGCCACTGAACCGATACCTGAACCCGAGACATCCGTGGCGATGCCGCTCCAGGTGACATCCACTGATTGTCCAGGTGACAGGGTGCCCACGGAGGCTACCGCAGCTGAGGAAAGGCTGAATGCGGGCACTGGGCCTGTGGCGGGCTCAAGCACCAGTTCCACCGTCACGTTTTGAGCCGCCACATCGCCTACGTTGAAAATCCTTGCGCGCAGACTCGCCGGGCCGGGCTGGGTCCGCGTCGTCTGTTCGGTGTTGATGAGGCCATGTGTCAGCGTCACGACCAGGGCCGGTGCGGTGATACCACTGCCCGCCGCCTGAGCCGCCGTTTCAGCGTTTTCAAAAGCTGTCAGGGCGCCGGCAGCGGTATCGATGAGGGCCAGCAGACCCGCAGTGGTCATGTCAGGATCAGCGATCGGGGGGGCAAGGTAGCCGGCCATCGCTGGATACAGCTCGGCCAAGGCTGCACGCAGCGCCACCATCGCATCCTGGAGCTGGTTGTAGGCTCCGTTGAGCACCGGATCAGCGGGGCTGGCGCTCAGTGCCCGGGCGCGTGTCTGGAGTAAGGCCGCTTCGATCTGCTCCTCCAACGTGACATTGAGAGAGATCATGTTTTCACCAGCGGTCAAAGCCGCACCTGCATCAGCGGAAACGACAGCCGCACGAAAGGAACTCAGCGCCGTGGCGAAACCAGCAGGCAGAGCCGCCGCTGTCTGAACCTCTGGGGTTTCCGACGCGGAGGCTGATACAGCGGGCGCCGCGCCGCCGCCACCACCGCCGCCCATGCCAAAGGGAAAGAATGCGAGTTCGGCCGCAGCAGGTGTGTCCACAAAGGAAATGTCAGCGAGCGTGGAGAAATCATCAGTCACGGCTTTGACGACGAGACCAAGGTTCAGCACTTTAATCAGGCGGGCCATCAGGGAGGCGATTTGTGCCGCTGGTATCTTGCCGACCACGTCAGCATAGTCAGCCACATAGCCAAACTTCGTCGCGGTATCGTCAATTAAGGCTGATGACGCGAGAGCTTCATCAGCCTTGATTTCCACCTCGATCGCCTTGTTTAGCGAGGCAATAAACGCATCCGAAACGGCTCCTGATCC
>CAJCCF010000005.1 GCA_903960845.1 uncultured Verrucomicrobiota bacterium
CCGCCGTAACCGCAGCGAGGTTGGGATGGTCTTCGGCGTAAGCGTTGAGAACGAAAATGAGGATGAGTGAGGAGAGCAGAGTTTTCATGGCAAGTTCGGTTGGCGACCGAATCATGGGTGGTTCAGCTCCGATTGCCAATCGAAGCTGCGGAGTTCTTTCGTTCGATCGGAGAACTGTGTGTCCGGAGATGGGCCGGTTAAGCTGTAGGGAAGGGCGGGTGGTGACGTTCTTCATGGATGCTGCGCATTCTTGGATTCTTCTTTGCCTTCGGACTCAGCTTTCAGGCCATTGCAGATGAGGCATATGACGCCATCAAGCACGTGACCCTCATGAGCAATGATGAGGATGGCAAAAAAGTCTTCGAATTGGCGCAGAAAGCCGGGGCTGTCTGCACCTATCAGATCCTGCCGGGCATTGATCACTAAGGCGTTTACAAGGGGCCTGGATTTGACGAGGCCACACGTCTCGCCGTGGAGTGGTTTGATCAGCACTTGCGGCACTGATTAAACGGAGCCGTTCATTTCCCCATGGCCTGCCAGGGCACCGCTCCGCCGCGCTGCACCTGCTTTCGCAGCAGTGCATTAAGTTCGGCGGTGATCGGCTTCCTCTTCGTCGCGAGATCAGTCGCCTCGTAGGGATCATCGGTCAGATTGTAGAGTTCAAGCGGCGCAAAGGGACTGTCCTGCACGAGTTTCCAGACGCCATGCTGATACGCTTCGATGGTCTTGCCGCCGTATTGCGGACCGCCTTCACGCCGCACGAAGTAGTGGTCGCGCATGAGGCCGGCCTGCGGCTTGCCAAGCAGGGCCGGCAGGATGCTGATGCCGTCGATTTGGTCCGGAGGTTTGATCCCTGCGGCATCCAGCGCGGTGGGAAAAAGGTCCATGCTCATCGCGCTGAAGCTGCTGGTGCTGGCGGGTTTGATCTGAGCGGGCCAGCGAGCGGCGAAGGGGACGCGCAGGCCGCCTTCATACATGTGAGTCTTGCCGCTGCGCCAGGGGCCGTTGTTGGCACCGCTGGGCAGCAGACCGCCATTGTCGGAGGAGAACATGACCAGCGTGTTTTCAGCCTGGCCGTTGATCTTCAGGACATCGAGCACCCGACCGATGCCGGCATCAAAGTGCTCGATGAGCGCGACCAGTTTCATGCGTTTCTCATCCATTTGCGGCTCGCGTTGCTTCACCTTTTCCAACCACTCGGGCGGTGGTTGCACGGGGTCGTGAGGCGCGTTGTAGGCGAGGTAGAGAAAGAATGGCTGCGCCTGCTTGCTGCGTTCCGTAAGATATTCGCAGGCCCATTCGGTAAACAGGTCCGTCGCATGACCCCTGGGCGTGATGACCTCGCGATTGTGGCGCATGAAGTTCTGGCCGTGACGCAGATGCGTCCAGTAGTCGTCCATCATGTCGCCGAGAAAACCGTGAAACAGATCAAAGCCGCGATCATTTGGCAGATTCGGAGCACTGATGCCGAGGTGCCACTTGCCGACGATGGCACTGTGGTAGTTCGCCTGCCTCAGCAGCACTGGAAGCAAAACCGCCTCCTTTGCCAGATGGCCCCAGGAGTTCGCCGGTTCTTCCTCGCGTATCACTCCCGGCACGCCGACGCGATCCGGGTGACAGCCCGTCAGCAGGGCTGCGCGTGTCGGCGAGCAGACGCAGCTGTTCGCGCGGAAGTTCTCAAACGTCATCCCCTCGCGAAACAGGCGGTCCACATTCGGCGTGCGGATGTCCCTTGTGCCGAAGGCGCTGTAATCCGCGCGGCCAAGGTCGTCAGCGAGGATGATGAGAATGTTAGGCTTCGTTTCCGCGAATGCGGCGCTGACAATCAAAGCAAGGAAGATGATGCATCTCATAGGGTTAGAGCTTCGTCCCGGTTACCTTGGTCCATGGCGTGAAGGCACCCATCGAGTGCTGCTGAATTTTGCGTTTCCATATCTTGTTTCCGCAGAAAGCGAAGAGCGTGTCCTTGTCCCTGCCACCAATGGCCACACCGGTCACGCGACTGCGGTCGGGAACGGGGAGAATGATCTGTGTTGGGCCGTCGTCAGCGCTGATCTGCACGCCGCTTTTGGTGGCGATGAATTGCCGTCCTTCGAGCGAGTAGCACAAGCATTCCGCACCTGCATCGTCCTCCCAATCGGCGACGTGCAGGTGGAAAAAGCGCTCCTTGTTGATGAGCGTGCCGTCGTCCTTCATCTGGTAGCTGTAGACCCACTTTGAATGGCCGTCGGCCACAGACAGCAGCCATTGGTCGGGGCGATAAGCCATGCCGGTGGCAAACTTCATGCCCTTGTCGACCAGTGTCTTTTTTCCATCCTTGATGAACCACACGGTGCCCGGTGCATTGGGTTTATCACCATTGGTGGTGACGTAAAGACCGCCGGTGGGAGTGGCAAGGATCGAGTGGCCGAGAATGCCATCGACCACCACGCTGCCAGTGCCTGCCGCATCGTAACTCATGAGTTTGCCGGATTTTTCCGAGATGCTGTAAATCCTGCCATCCGCGCCGACAGTCACGCAGTGCGCGTTCCCGGTGGCAGACGCGAACTCCTTCACGCTGCCGTCGAGATCGATGCGGTGGATTTTGTTATTCGTGGTGTCGGCAAAGAAGACTTCGCCGCTCGCATTGCACGCGGGGCCGCGCGTGCTCTTGAATCCTTCCGCGAGCAATTGCCAGTCCTCGCCGGGAATGATGATTTCCTGCGCCCGCGGCGCACTTGGACCGGCTTTCACGCGCTCGGGCCAGCCTTTCCAAAGATAGGCCATCGCTTCCGGATAATTCTCCGCATAGCCGGCGCCATGCCCGCCATCGATGATGCGGAACTGGTAATCGTAGCCGGAAAACTTCAGCGCCTTGTCCATCTCCTGATCAAGCAGGAACCAATCGCCTGCGACATTCTCCATGTCGCGCATCCCGGTCGTGAGATAAGCGCGGATCGGTTTCGCTTCGAACTTGCGCACCATCGTGGGGAACTCATGCCCGCCGCGGAACGCCACCCAACTACCACTCGCGGCATACACGCGACTGAACGCCTCAGGCTGATGCCAGGCCGCCGTGAAGGCCGCGATACCGCCGCTGCTGCCACCGGAGATGCAGCGATCATTGCCATCAGTGGAGAGCTTCAAATCGAACTCCTTCGCGACAGCGGGCAACAGTTCGCCCACCAGAAAGCGAACGTTGTCATCCGTGATGCCATCGTATTCAAAGCAGCGATTGCGCCGATCCTGCGTGCCCTTCATCGGCGCTGGCAGCGAGCCCGGCTTCACAAAAACACCGATGGTCACCGGCATTTCTCTGGTCGCGATGAGTTGCTCCATCATGGTCTTCTCTCGCGGGTTGTAGCCATCGGTCTTCACGTAAACGCACGCTGGCTTGGAGCCGTCGTACTGCGCCGGGATGAACACCGTGACTTCGCGCACGGTGCCGGGGAAGATCCTGCTCGTGTTGAAGGTGAAGGTCTCGATGCGGCCGGGAAGGATGGCCTCGGGCTTGATGGGGGGGCGGTATGTAGGTCGGAACCGCGACTTTCTTTGCCTCCACAATGCCGCTGCCCGCGAGTGGTCGCACGAACCACTGCAAATGCGAATCGCCCTTCCGATGCTGCCAGAGATCGACCTTCGCACCGACTTCCTTTTTCCCGCCGAGATGATCGAGACCCATGCCGGGCGCGTGCTTCGGCTCGATGGCGTAGCTGCCATTGTCCTGCTTTGTGAGCGACCAAAGCTGCGCGTTGGATTTGGTGTCCTTCTCGATGGTGATCTTAGAGCCTGGCTTCTTCTCGCCATTCGCCACCGTGAGAGCAAGGCCCGGGTGCGAGGCCGGCATGAGCCAGAACCAGCCATCGCCCTTCGGCTGAATGATCCACTTCTGATTCGCAGCGTTGCTGGGCTTGTTGACGGAGACCGCATCGCCTTCCTTCGTGCCGCTGACGGCTTCCAATACAAACTCGGGAGCACTGACAGACACGATTTGGTAAGCGCCCCAGTCTTCGGCGAATGCGGTGGTGGCGAGAAGAGAGAGAGCGAAGAGGAATTTCATGGCATTCGTGAATTCAACGCACAGTCGAATCCGCAGTTTGGGTTGTCTAATAAGTGTCGCGGAGCATGAACGGTTTGGCCTTGATTGCCAATTGAAGCTGCTTTTTCGCTCAGCATCGGGTGTGGGTGTCGCAAGTTTTAGTGATTGGAATCGTCTTGGTTTACGGCTGCGGAGCACTGGTGCCGGCCAATTGATCAGTCCCCCTATCTTCGATGAATCTCAAACTTTTCAGCCTTGTCGCACTCATTCATTGTGCGGCTTTTGACGGCTTCGCGGAAGACTCGCCACCCGCGGGCATCCGCATGTTCACCTGTGCTCACAGTTTCCATGCCTTCGTGTATCGGCAAGTGGCGGAAGCGGCGTTGGATGCGGGAATCAAGGGGCATGTTTCTGCCGGCATCTCCAGTATCGGGGGATCACGCGTGATTTAGCATTGGAACCTCGAGGATGAGAAACATCAGGCCAAAAAAGCGCTGACGGAAGGCAGGGTCGACGTGCTCACACTTTCGCCCATTTGGTTACCCGATGATGGAATCGGCAAGTTCGCCAAACTTGGATTGGAACACAATCCGAACATTCGCATCACGGTGCAGGAGTTCTGGTTGCCCAATGATACGTATGAGCCGATTTACCCTCTGGATACACGCAAGAAGGTGGACCATAACGCGACTGTTCTTGCCGAGCTGAAGCAGCACCAGGACCGCTATGACCGGGATGTGGATGACTATGTGAAAGCCATCAACAAGCAGCTCGGCAGGGACGTGATCGTCACCGTGCCGGTGGGACAAGCCGCGTTGTTGTTGCGCGAGAAAATCATCGCAGGACAAGCTCCGGGGCTGAAAACGCAGAAGGATCTTTTCAATTATAACTGGGGCCATCCGACGCACCCGCTGCAAATCCTCTCCGCCTACTGCCATTTCGCCGTCATCTACAAACGCAGCCCCGTTGGGTTACCCCTGGCCCGCGACTTCATTCGACTCAAAAAGTTGAAACCAGAGTGGGATGAGAAACTCAATCGACTTCTTCAGGAAATTGCATGGGAGGCGGTGATTCATCACTCCATGAGCGGCGTCAAAGTCGTGGAGAAGTGAATTTCTGAATCCGGAGCCTGCAAGGTGAAATGATGCCGGCGGGCCTTCCAATACGCGGCGAGGTGATAAACGAGGCCGCAACTGGCATTGTGCGGGTAATCGAAATTCCGGATGAGGTTTTGGAGCGAGCTTTGCTGTTCGGTCGTGAGTTTCGGTGAATCGACCATGAGTAGAATGAGTGCGGATTCGCCAGCTTCACGCGTGAGGTGCCAGATTTCACGAAACGGACCCCACTGCGGATTCGGATAGCCTTTCTGGTTCTTCCACTCGGGCACTGTGCGCCAGTCGGGACCGAGCATCCGCATGTCTTCCGGGCTCTTTTTGTCGATCTGGGCCAGGACACTCGTGAATCGTTTCGCGGCGAGATCGCGCACGTGGAGCATGTGGGTGTGGATTTGCGCTTTGAGAGCAGGATCAGGCTCCATGGCATGCAGCAGCTCCAGCGAGCATTGCATCTGCAGCAGTGCGTAGGCTGGTTTGTTCTCGCCGGGGTTCGCGGATTGAGTGATGGCTTCGGCGGCGTAAGCGATGAGAACGAAAATGAGGATGAGTGAGATTTCCTTGAACGGCGCGGCAAGAAGAGGCTGGCACTGGCCAGATTTGACACCGGACGGACATCAGAAATGCGGCGTGAGATTTCCGAGTGCCATTCTAACCCTAAAAACGGGAATGGAAGTCAGCGGGCATGGATGCCCTGCCGAGTGGCTGCTCGGGTGATCAAGGGGATGTTTGTGACGGGGGGATGATGCGGATTCATCCACTCAACAGGGTTCCGGCATCGGGTGGAAGCCCGCCA
>CAJCCF010000006.1 GCA_903960845.1 uncultured Verrucomicrobiota bacterium
CGGCGCACGTTGAGACCGGCGATTTCACCGGCGGCCTTGGTGGCGTTGCGCTGACTGTCGTTGAAGTAAGCAGGAACGGTGATGACGGCTTCGGTGATGGTTTCGCCAAGCTTGGCTTCCGCATCGGCCTTCAGCTTGGCCAGAATCATCGCGCTGACTTCCTGCGGGCTGTAGGTCTTCGTTTCGCCGCCGACTTCGACCTGCACATGGGCATCGCCATTGCTGGCGGCCACAATCTTGTAGGGCATGCGCTTGTCGGCCTCGGTCAGTTCGGTGAACTTGCGGCCCATGAGGCGCTTCACGGAGAACACGGTGTTGCGCGGATTGGTCACCGCCTGGCGCTTGGCGGCCTGGCCGACGACACGCTCACCACTCTTGGTGAAGGCGACGACGGATGGCGTGGTGCGGGCGCCTTCTGAGTTTTCAAGCACCGTTGCTTTGCCGCCTTCAAGGACGGCCATGCAGGAGTTCGTGGTGCCAAGATCGATGCCGAGGATTTTGCTCATGGGTGTGGGTTGGGGGAAGAAGGTTGGAACTGGAGATTTCGGTGCCTTCTCCTTGGCACGCGCCGTGCCAGAGTGATGAAATGAGTTCTAATTCGTTGATTATCAGTGTGTTTCTTTTTTAGCGCGCCTTCCATGAGCTGAATCAAGGCGCGCCGAAATGCCATTTTTGGCACAATTGGTCGCCACGTTTGGCACTTTGGCCGAGATAGCTGGCACTTTGGCTCACTTCTTCGCTGGCCACAGCTCCGGCACTGGCAGTTCAGTGAAGGCTTTCCATTGCGCCTCGCTTTGCGCCTGGGTCGCCACTCCATCGTGAACCCATAGGGCGTAACGGACGCGGAGCTTCCGGGCCTCCGTGACTTCGACCGGTGTGTCGAGGCTGAGGCAGCAGCCCATCCAGCCATCATTGCGAACGTGAAAGGCTGTGGGGTTGTGCGGATTCATCGGGTGATTCATCAGGGTGATGCCGGCAAAACCGTCGGTATCGTTGGTGATGCGGCCGCTGTAGTCACACCAGCGCGCGGGCTTGCGGAAAACCTGCTCCTCATTGAGCTGGCCTTCAGAGTTTAGAATGCGCCCGCCGCCATCGATCACGCCGATGCTTTTCGCCATGCGCACGGCCACGAGGCCAAATCCTGTGGCACCAAAGGTCGCCGTCTTGCCTTTCGGCGGCGTGAACTCCAGGTCGATGAGCATGAGCCAGCTCTTCGCGCCATCGAGCGGCCGGATCTCGGTGCGGCGGACTTCGATGAGTTGCACGGACTTGTCGGCCTCGCTGATCCAATGATTCACCATGCGCATGGCGGCGAGTTCATCGCTGTCCTCGTAACCCTCGCGTGAAACTTCGACATTCACGATGCGGCCCTGCTTCTTTGCGTAATCACCCCAGAAGTCGAGCTCATTGACCATGTTGTGCGTGACCCAGACGCTGTTGTGATGGCTGTGCGTCAGCGGATCATGCGGATGCCCCATGCGCGTAAGGCCCGCCTCTTTGGAAGCCCGGATCGGATACCAGAAGGGCCGCATGTCCTGCGGATCAAAATGCATCGCCGTGAGCTCACGGCCATTGAGCTGAAAGGAGGTGATGTGATGCGGCATCGGAACCGCCTGCACCCGGGGCACTGGCCTGGCCGTAGGAAGCTGCGCGCTGAGGCACAGAGGAATGAGCAGGGGCAGAATCACGAATCGCATCCACCCACTACGCCGCGCCGGAGCTCGTCATTTCGCCTTCACGCGAAGCAGCACTTCATTGCGCCGCATGAATCCGGGCGTCCAGGGCGGATCGTAAAAGGCAAACAACGGCGAGCCTTCCACCTCCACACCCTGCTTGAGTACCCAGGCCTGCAGCACAGCGAGTTTCTCCGCCTCCTTGACGCTGTTGCTCACGCCGGAGAACCGCAGGGCGACCACTTTCACCGCAGGGATCCGGTCCAGCTTCACCTCGCCCTTGGGCAGAGGCAGGCCTTTGGCAACGCTCTTCTGAGGCATGACGAAACTCATGGAAGACTCCTTCTCCCCGCGCTCAATGATGACCGGCGTGGTCATGGAAATCTTCTCAGACTTCTCGTTCTGGCCGTCGATGAAACGAAACAGTTTCATGAAGCCACCATCCATGTTTTTCGAGCGTTTATCGCTCGCCGGCATCGACACTTTTGCGAGATGCAGCGTGTCATACTCGCGCAATTCAAAGGCACCCTCCTGTCTCACCAGCTTGTAGGCTGCCGTCTCCGTCGCCGCGCGGGAATTGGTGACAAAGAAGAAGCCTGTGGCGAGCAGGACAAGACTTGGAATGATCCAGAACATGCGTTTCATGATACCACCACACTCCTGTTCCGGGGAAAATATGAAAGCGGTTTCGATTTTATGATTGTCGCCGCATTTTCATCCCGTCAGTGTAGCCACCCATGAAATTCACCGCACTCGCTCTCTCCGTCTTTCTCTCAATCGCCGTTTCAACCCGGGCCCAGACTCCGGCTCCCGCCGCTAGGCCGACCGCACCTGTTGTTATACTTCCTCCACAGGCTCCGGACGTCGCCGCACCGAAGGTCGGACCGGATGGCAAACCCAACGCAGGCTTCGTCGCCGCTCATGAACGCTTCTTGAAAATCGCCCGGGAAGGCAAAACCGACCTCGTCTTTCTTGGCGACTCCATCACCGCTGGCTGGGGCAGCCAGAAAGCCATCTGGGACAAGGCTTTCGGCGCTTATCATCCAGCCAACTTCGGCATTGGAGGCGACCGCACTCAGCACGTCCTGTGGCGCATCACCAATGGTGAACTCGACGGCATCAAACCCAAGGCCGTCGTGCTCATGATCGGCACCAACAACTCTGCCACCGATTCCGTCGAAGGCATCGCCAAAGGCGTCACGGTCATTGTCGAAACCATCCGCGCCAGGCAGCCGCAGGCCAAGATTCTCCTGCTCGCCATCTTCCCGCGCGGCGACAAGCCCACCGGCAAGCTGGGTGCAGCCAACGAGAAGCTCAAAAAGGTCAACGCCATCATCGCCAAGCTTGATGACGGCAAGAACATCCACTTCCTCGACATCGGCTCCAAGTTCCCGCAACCCGATGGCGCACTCACCAAGGATGTCATGCCCGACTTCCTCCACCTCTCCCCGGTCGGCTACCAGATCTGGGCCGACGCGATCAGTCCACAACTGGCGAAGCTGATGAAGTAGCCGGCTGCTACCGCGTGATGAGCATGGCGCCTGGAAAACAAGGATTACCGCCGTTTTCCAAGAGCCTGCTCATCATGTGAAGCGACAACGGCATCAGCCCGCTCATGAAATAGCATCCCGTTCACCATGAGCTCCACCACCGTCTCCCGTCGCGATTTCATCCGCCTTGGCACCCTGGGCGCCGCAGCGGCGAATGCCTCAACCCTTCACGCCGCCGCAGCACCAGCAAGGCCACCCCTTCTGACGCCGGATGCGGACTTTCAAGATGTGTCGCGGGGGAGTCCGAAGCCGCACACGCTGACGGGTGCAGCACAGGCCGAAGCGCGGCTCACCGCCGAGACGTGGCGGCTTGAAATCACGGCAGACCCGTTCACCGAAGAGCCGCACACAAAGGTGGCGGCGACCCTCGATCATCCGCTCACCCTGGCCGATGGCAGCGCGCTCGATTTGCCGAAACTCATGGAACTGGGCAGGAAGCATCAGGTCCACTTCCTGAAAGCGATGCAGTGCCTGAACATCGACACCCCGCTGGGTCAGGGCCTCTGGACCGGCGTGCCGTTGCGCGAGGTGTTGAAGCTCTGCGGCAGGATGACAAACGTGCGCCGCATCTACTTCTGGGGCTTTCACAACAACGACCCGAAACAGATTTTCAAATCTTCCGTGAGCTACACGCAGTGCATGGAAACCGCGCCGGGCGATCTGCCGGTGTTTCTCGCCTACCGGCTCAATGGCAAGCCCCTCTCACCCGAACGCGGCGGGCCTGTGCGCATGATCGTACCCTGGTCGCATGGCTATAAATCCATCAAATGGCTGCAGCACATCTTTGTCACCAATGATGCGCGCAACAACGACACCTATGCCAGTGGCAACAATGATCCCGATTCCTTTCTGAAAACCGCAGCGTATGTCGACACCGGTCCGGACAAGATCAAAACAGGAGAACCAGTATTCCTCACCGGCCAGGTCATCAGCGGCCTCTCCGGCGTCAAACGCGTGGAATATTGGCTGCGCCGGGTCGAGGGCAACCCCGCGAAGCTCGCCGATGACGCGCCCGAACTGCTGCGTGGTCCGTGGACGCCGTGCGAACTCGAAGCACAGCCTGACTGGAACTCGATCCTGCCTGCGGGAGTGAGCCCGCAAAACGTGCTCGGCTTCAACCAGGCCTCCGGCAGACCGAACTCCTGGCCGCCGCGTTACGGCATGTGCTCCTACATGGCCGTTCTCAAAGACCTGAAGCCCGGACATTACGAACTCCGCGCCCGCAGTGTCGATCTGAACGACTATGCGCAGCCGGAGCCCAGGCCCTCGCAGAAAAGCGGCAAGAACTCGATTCAAGTCCGACGCTTTGAGGTCGTCTGACACCACCTGAAAACCCATACCGCCATGAAACATCTCCCCCTATTTCTTCTTCTCAATTCGACCCTTTTTGCCGCTGAACTCAGCGAGTCGAAACAAAAAGTGCTGGCAATCGCGGCGCAGAATCAGGTCGAGCTGCGCCTTGATCAATCCTATGCGGACAACGACAATCCAAAGCAGAAGGTCGATCTTTATCTGCCAGGAAAACGCAACAGCAGCAAACCTTTGCCTGTCGTGGCTTTCATTCACGGCGGCGGCTGGGTGAATGGTGACCGGCTTGGCTACGCAGCCGCCGCGATCCAACTCGCGCGCACGGGAGACTATGCGGCGGTAACTGTCGGTTATCGGCTCACCAAAGAGGCGCACTGGCCCGAGCAGATCTATGATTGCAAGGCTGCCATCCGCTGGATTCGTGGTCACGCACAGGAGCTGAATCTCGATGCTGACCGGATCGCGGTTTGGGGCAGTTCGGCCGGCGGACATCTCTCCTCACTGCTCGGCACCAGCGGCGGTGTGAAGGCGCTCGAAGGCCGGATCGGCCCCTTCACCAGCCTGAGCAGCCGCGTGGCCGGCGCGGTCAATCTCTGCGGCCCGGAAGATTTTACCAAGGCCCTCATGTTCGACAAGACAGGCAACCCAATCATCCAGGACGACGCCGTCATCGGCCTGCTCGGCGGCAACTACGAGGAGCAGCACGATGCCGCCGTTGCAGCATCACCGCTGACTTATGTGAGCGCGGATGATCCGCCATTCATCACCTTCCATGGCACGACAGATCAGCGTGTCGCTTTTCTTCATGCGGAGGCGATTCACGCCGCCCTGAAAAAACCGGCGTGCCATCGCTGCTCGTGCCGATCACTGGAGGCGGCCACGGCTCCGTGAGTCATCCCGAAGTCAAAAAGCGTGGCGAGCAGTTCACCGCCCGGCACCTGCGCGGCATTGCCACCGAAATCGACGTGACACCGATCCCCGCTCTCTCTGAAACCATCACGCTCTTCACCGGCCCTGAGCTCAGCGGATTCAAAAAGCCGTTCGGCACCTGGCAAAGCGCGCAGAGCCTCACGCTGGACCCGGCAAACGCGAAGGCCTTTCAGCTCACGCCCGGCACCGGCATCTTCGTGAACAGTGCCGCCGGCAAAACGAATGATCTGTTCAGCCTGGCCGAGCATGGCGACTGCGAGCTGCACGTGGAATTCTGCGTGCCACAGGGCTCCAATTCCGGCGTTTATCTCATGGGCCGCTACGAGGTGCAGATCCTCGACAGCTTTGGCAAAAAGGAACTCAAATTCAGCGACTGCGGCGGCTTGTACCAGAGCCACCTGCCAGCGCCCGCCTTCACCGGCAAACCACCTGCAGTGAATGCCAGCAAAGCTCCCGGCGAGTGGCAGAGTTTTGACATCACTTTCCGCGCGCCGCGTTTTGATGCCGGTGGCACGAAGACGGAAAATGCCAGGTTCATCAAAGTCCTCCACAACGGCCAGCTCTTGCATGAAAATGTCGAGGTCAACGCTCCAACACGTTCCGCCGCATTCAATGATGAGAAGCCGCTTGGCCCACTGAAGATTCAGGGCGATCACGGGCCTGTTGCCTTTCGCAATCTGACGCTCAAAAAGCTGTGATGCGCTGTGGGGGGATGATCAATATCTCTGCGCCCCGAGGATTGACCGGGTCAGTGCATCGGCTGAGTTCGCGCCTGCGTTGTCCGTGTAGGTGTCTTGTTGGTTAGGCATGGCCGATAAAATCGCCAGGTGCGCCTGGGGCAATGGGCCCGTAGCCATCGCCGCCTGATAGTGATGTCGCGCTCTCCGATAGTTTTTCGTGTGGGCAAAAATGGCCCCCAGACAAAGATTCGAATCCCTGAAATGCGGAGACACCCGAACCGCTTTGAGAAAGGCCTCCGTTGCCTGCGGCAGACGATTCAGATGATAGAGTGCCACACCCTGGTGGTGGAGCATCCGTATATTTTCCGGAGACTCGAGAAGTAGCGCCTCACTCTCCTTCAACGACTTTTCATACTGTCGATAATTGACCAGCATGATGGCCAGATTTTCTCTCGCCATCCCAAAATTAGGACTCAGAGAGACCGATTTTTCCAGACAGGAAATGACCTCATCAGGGTTTTCCCCTCCTTTCATCACCAGGGCCGTAGCCAGCCCATTCCATGCGCGGGCGCGCTGCGGACATTTGGCAATGACGTCCCGGTAGATGGTCTCGTCATCACGCAGCACTTCATTGCGGGCCAGCGTCGCAGTGCCGAGTGCAATCACCCAAACAGCCGTAACCATCCAAAGTGCGCGTTTTTTCGCCACCATCGGAGCCCATGCCTCCTTAAAGCAGTTCAGGAGTGCCGCGAACACAAAGAACACGCCAACCGAAGGCAGGTATGACCGGTGCTCCGCCATCAAGTCGGGAAGCGGAATCAGGCTCGAAGAGGGAGTCAGGGTGATGAAAAACCAAAGGATGCCGAAGAAGCCCAGGCTGCCCATTTGACCAACCAGCCGCCGATGCCACAGCCAGCCGGCGTAGAGCAACGCAAGGATGCCATGAAAAGCCAGAATGAACCTGATGTCCCGGATGGAACTGATCAGCGGAAACTCCGGATCGAAGTTCTGATTCACAGGCACGATCAGCATTTGCAGGTAATGCAGGCAGACACAGGCCTGGGTCACCGCGTAGTCGAACGGAGAAAACTGGATCAAGCCAATGTTCGTGATGTTGATCACACTCCAAAGACTCCCGTCTCCTGTCTGCACCCAGGACGTGACCATCAGCAAGACCGGAACCACAGGAAGCAGCACCAGCACTGGCAGACATCTTTGCAGCGCTCTTTTCCAGGACGTTCCAAGACAGATGATGTCCATCAGAAGGATCATCACTGGCGCCGTGGCGCCTATCTCCTTTGAAAGCATTGCGGCAAGGACCGCAAGCGGGACAAGAGCGCGCATCAGCCACCCGCTCCAAAGGCCTGCGGATAAATGCCCGCCCAAAAAAAGCGCTGCCGCCGCCAGATAAAACATCGTGGACAAAGACTCGAATCTCTGGACGACATAAGTCACTGATTCAGTGGCCAGCGGATGCACCGTGAATAGCAGGGCGGCTGCGGCCGGAGCAAAAAGAGAACCTGCTGAAGTGGTCTTTTGACCACGCCGGATCAGCAGCGAGAGAATGACAAAGATCAGGCAACCATTCACCGCGTGGATCAGCATGTTCACCATCCGGTAGCCTGCAGGGTCCGCACCGCCAGCGAGCCGGTTCCAGTAGAAGGTGGCATAAGTCACCGGACGCATGATAAAATTCAGGGCGGTGTCAGGATCAAGACCGATACGCTGCGCATTTCTAACAAACTCAATGAAATTAAGCGGATACAAAAAACTGTCTGAAGTTCTCAGCAGTGCATTATCCATTAAATACTGCCGGTCATCCAGCACCACCCCATGGTGCAGCGCGGGCAGGTAAATTCCAAAAGCCGCCGTGACGATGAGCAGCAGGACCAGCCAATGCGCTTTTCTGCGATCCTTTGAATCTGCAGCAGGAGCCTCAATCGTGGCGGGCGAAGGCGCTGCCAATGTGGCATGCGCATCGGGGCGGGCGCGGTCGCAAGAAGAATCGGTGATGGTGGACATGGCGTGCTGGATTGTTTATCGACGCCATTCTGGACCCCCGGTCCTGTGGCAGCCAAATCACACCCTTTGTCATGATGATGCTTCGAATGGCTGGCGTTCAGCACTGTTCAGGTGTGGCACCAGACGCCACGCGACAGCTTCGCGGCCTTCGATCGCCATGGGCCAGATCAAGCATCGTCATGCGCCCGCCAAAAAAGTTCAAGTGCGTGAGATTGTCCCCGATCAAAGGCGGCATGATGTCCGACTGTCCACCCGTTCTCTTGCACCCCATGAAATTTCTCCCACTCCTTGCCCTCCTCGGCGCTCAACTGTTCGCGGCTGAGGGATTGCAGCCCATCACCTACAACCACCCCGGCCTGGTCGTTGATTTGGAGGTCGGCCTGTGGGCCTGGCCGGTGCCCTGTGATGCGGATGGCGACGGCGATTTCGATCTCATGATTTCCTGCCCGGACAAGCCTCACAATGGTGTCTACCTCTTCGAGAACACCAGCGGTGACACGGCAAAAAACAAGATGCCGGTGTTCAAGCCGGGCAAATTCATCAGCAAGACCACCCCCTATGTCATGCCGAGCTATGTGAACGGCAAAATGCGCGTGCTGACACCCGGTGCGGAGTACCCCAACTTCATCAAAACCGGGATCGATGAAAAAGTGAAACTGCCCGTCGATCCCAAATGGTACAAACCAAAGGGCAAACAGCCCAAAGGCCCCAGGGTGCGCCACAATCAGTGGCGCTATGTGGACTACGATGGAGATGGCAAAACCGATCTCGTGAACGCCATCGAAGACTGGAGTTACTATGGCTGGGACGATGCCTGGAATGAAAAAGGCGAGTGGCAAAACGGCCCGCTGCATGGCTTCGTCTTCATCTTCCGCAACATTGGCACGGACGACGAACCGAAGTACGACAAAGAGTTCCGCGTTCAGCCCGTGGACACCTATGGCTGTCCCTCACCTAACTTTGAGGATTTCGACAAGGATGGTGATCTCGACCTGCTCTGCGGTGAGTTTCTCGACAAGTTCACCTACTTTGAAAACACCGGCACGCGCACCGAGCCGCAGTATGCCAAAGGCCGCCGCGTGCTTGATCCTGAAGGCAGGCACCTGCACATGGATCTGGAAATGATCGACCCCATCGCCTTCGACTGGGACAGGGATGGAGACTTCGACCTCATCTGCGGTGATGAAGATGGCCGCGTGGCCTTCATCGAAAACACCGGCAAACTCGGTGCTGACAAAACACCGGTTTTTGAAAGGCCCCGCTACTTCAAACAGGAGGCCCATGAAATCAACTTTGGCGCCCTCGTCACCCTCTTTGGCTGCGATTGGGATGGTGACAGGGACACCGACATCATCGCGGGCAATACCGCCGGTTACATCGCCTTCATCGAAAATCTCAGCGGCCCCGGTGTCGCTGAGCCGAAGTGGGCCGCACCGGCGAAACTCAAGGCCGATGGCAAGACGCTGCGCATCATGGCCGGGAAAAACGGGAGCATTCAAGGCCCCGCCGAGGCCAAATGGGGATACACCACCCAGACCGTTGCCGATTGGGATCACGACGGTGATCTCGACATCGTGGCAAACAGCATTCTCGGCAAAGTCGTGTGGTTTGAAAACACCGGCAGCAAGACCAAGCCGCAACTCGCCGCCGCAAAACCCGTGGAGGTCGAGTGGAGCGGGGAGCAGCCCAAACTCGCCTGGGGCTGGCTGCGGCCGGAAGGCAAGGGATTGCTCACGCAATGGCGCACCACACCGGTCGCCATCGACTGGAACAAGGACGGCCTGACCGACCTCGTCATGCTCGATCACGAGGGTTACCTCAGCTTCTTCCAGCGCACCAAAACCGGGCTGCCGCCGCCAAAGCGCATCTTCGCCGATGCCAAGGGCAAACTCCTGCAACTCAACGCCGGAACCGCCGGCAAAAGCGGGCGCCGCAAACTCTGCCTCATGGACTGGGACGGTGACGGCAAGCTCGACATCCTCCTCAACAGCCAGAACGCCCAGTTCCTGCGTCAGTCCGGCGAACGCGACGGCCTCATCCTCTTTGAAGACAAGGGCAACGTCAGCGACCGCAACATCGAAGGCCACGACACAAGTCCAACGCCCGTGGATTGGGACGCCAACGGTCTGCCTGACCTGCTCATCGGTGCCGAGGATGGCCGGCTTTATTTCCTGAAGAACCCGAAGGCCAGGTGAGACCACCTCACCGGCGCGGCTAGATCACATGCTCACCCTTGAGCACATCATCCAGGGTCTGGCGCTCGCGCACGACGTGAGCCTGATCACCGTCGACCAGGATTTCGGCGGGCATGGGCCGGGTGTTGTAGTTTGAGGCCATGGTGAAACCATAGGCTCCGGCGCTCATGGCGGCGATGTAGTCGCCTTCCTTCACGATCGGGATCTCACGGTTCTGAGCCAGGTAGTCGCCCGTCTCGCAGATGGGACCGACGACATCGACGACTTCTGTCTCCTTCGTCGCTGGCTGTTTCAAAGGCACGATCTGGTGCCAGCCTTCATACAGTGTCGGACGGATGAGGTCGTTCATGCCGGCATCGACAATTTTGAAGGTCTTGGCTCCGCCGCGCTTTTCATAAAGCACCTGGGTGAGAAGCACCCCGGCATTACCGACCATGAAACGGCCGGGCTCGCAAAGAATGCGCAGACCGAGTGGCTTGAGAAGAGGCACCACGGACTCGGCATAATTCTGAATCGTGAGGGGATGCACCTCGCTGTTTTCCTGCCACCACGCAGCATCACCGGAGTCGAGTGACTGCTTGTAATTGATGCCGATGCCGCCGCCGATGCTGAAGAATTGGATGTGATGCTTCGCCTTCATCTCCATCACGAGCGGGGAGATTTTTTTCACGGCTTCGACATAAGGATCCACGCTGGTGAGTTGGGAACCGATGTGCATCTGCAGGCCGCGGATTTCCAGGTTCGGCATCTCACTGGCGATGCGCGCATACACCTCGCCAATGCGGTCGAAGTCGATGCCAAACTTGTTCTCACTCTTGCCCGTGGTGATCTTCGCGTGCGTCTTCGCATCAACATTCGGATTCACGCGCACGGCCACCGGGGCTTTTTTGCCGATCTCACCCGCGACATGGTTGATGTAGCTCAGCTCTGCCTCGGACTCGGCATTGATGCAATAGACGCCCTGCTCCAGGGCATAGACGATCTCAGCGCGTGTCTTGCCCACACCGGCAAAGGTGCACTTACCAGCGTCACCGCCTGCCTTGATCACACGATAAAGCTCGCCGGCCGAGACAATGTCAAATCCTCCGCCGAGCTTGGCAATTGTGCTGAGCACAGCGAGGTTCGAGTTTGCCTTCACGGCATAACAAATCAGGTGATCCAACTCGCCGAGCGCCTCATCGAGACGGGTGAAATGGCCCGTGATGGTGTCTTTGGAATAGACATAGAGAGGTGTGCCATGTTTTTGCGCCAGCGCCTGAAGGCTGACGTTTTCACAAAAGAGCTGACCCTGAGAATAGCGGAAACTGTGCATAGGAAGGGCGCGCTAGATAGGCGGGAAGCGACGGAGTGCAACCCCTGCCGCACGCCTCACACGATCTCCCGGATCACCTCGCCAAAATCAATCTCCAGCCGCTTGCGGCCCGGATACTCTAATCGGTGCGAGTCCAGCCCGAGCTGGCGCAGCAGTGTGGCGTGGATGTCAGTCACGTAGTGCGGGTTCTCCACGGCATGAAATCCCAGCTCATCCGTGCTGCCGTGAGCGATGCCGCCTTTGATGCCGCCGCCGGCCATCCAGACGCTGAAACCATAGGGATGATGGTCCCGGCCGTCCGCCCCCTGGGAGCCCGGCGTGCGCCCGAATTCGGTGGCAAAGACGACGATGGTTTCTTCAAACAACCCGCGCTGCTTCAGATCGGCGATCAGGCCTGCGATGGGCTTGTCCACCTGGGCGGCGAGCTTGCTGTGACTCGCCCGCAGCTTCGAGTGGCTGTCCCACGCGCCCGCTGCGCCGTCGCCATGCATGATCTGGATGAAGCGCACACCGCGCTCCACGAATCGACGCGCGGCGAGGACCTGCTGGCCAAAGGGCCTGGTGATTTCATGATCGAGGCCGTACATCTTTTTGGTGGCCTCACTTTCATGGTCAAAGTTCACCACCTCAGGCACGTCCTTTTGCATGTGAAAAGCCAGTTCGTAGGACTTGATGCGCGCCGCCAGGGCCGGGTCATCGGGATAACGCAGCGCGCTGAGACGATTCAGTTTACCTGCCAAAGAAAAGCGCGCCGCCTGCTCCGCCTCGGCCATGGCGATCTCTGGCCGCGCATAGGCGAGCGGGTTCTTCGGATCGATCTTCAGATTCATCGCATCATAAGCCGGCCCCAGGTAGTGACCGTCCTTGGTGTCAAAGAAGCGCGGGCCGATGTTGATGAATTGCGGCAGGTTTTCATTGAGCGGACCGAGCCCGTAATTCACCCAGGCACCGATGGTCGGGTGCCGCCCGTCCAGCATGTGCCTGCCGGTGTGGAACTGCACCTGGGCACCGTGATTGTCATCCGTGGTCCACATGCTGCGGATGATCGCAAGATCATCGACCGAATCGCGCAGGTGGGGAAACCAGTCACTGACCTCGATGCCGCTCTGGCCGCCTTTGCGAAAGCCAATCTGCAACGGGTAGATTTTGTTTCGCTGCTGGCCGTTCGCATCATTCACCACGACCACGCGCACCTTTTTCCGCTTCTCGGGATCGAGCACGCTTTTGTATGGCGTCTCGCTTATGCTCTTGCCCTCATACTTGTTGAGCAGCGGCTTGGGATCAAAGCTCTCCATGTGGCTCACCCCGCCGCGCATGAAGAGCCAGATGACGCTTTTCGCCCGTGGCTGAAAGTTCGGCTTGCCGTCAGGAAACTCCGGCAACGTCAGCCCCTGCGCCTCACGCTGCATCAGCGCCTGCAGCGCCACGCCCCCCAGGCCAAGCCCGAAGTCGGAAAGGAAGTTGCGTCGATTGCTGAGGAGTCTGTCTGGCATGGCTGTTACATACGCCTCGACTGAGCGCCGGATTGCAGTCTCGGATCATTCAGCCGCATAGTACGCGTTTCACACCAGAGCCAAGCTCTGACAACCCGAACTTCACTGGTAAGAATTGCTCAACCAGCGCCATGTTCGTCCGCGCGTGATCAGTGATCGTGAAGGTGTGAAACACCCCTCCGCCGGCGAGCGCCATGGGCAACAGTAACTGATCGGCCAGATGCAAGCCAACGGGCGCCATCGAGGCCAGATAGCTGCGCAGGCCCTTTGCCGCGCCCATGGCGACAGCTTCGGCGGATTTGCCGAGCTGCGCGATGCCGGTGCTGATTTCGCAGACCTTTGCAAAACGGGCACCAATCAGGATGGCATTGCCGGGGCCGGTGCTCTCGTTCGCGTAGCGTAGATCGAACTGATTTTCGGGCCATTCGAGCAGTTTGGCGGCGGTCACGATTTCGCGCTTGGCGATCTCGCCGGGCAGATGCGCGTGCAGCACGCGGCCAAAGGTTTCCGCCAGCTCGCCGCGTTCGGTGAGCTTGAGCTTTTTCCATTTTTTGATCGGCGAGATTTCCGCCGTGAGCACGCCGCCGCCTGCCTGCATGAACCCGGGGCGCTCCAGCGTCACCGTCGCATTCACGCCCATTCTCCGGAGCACAGGCAGGAAGCATTGCTCGATGAACTCAAACGGCGGAGCCATCGGGTTGTGCGTGCCGCCTTCGATGCGCAGTGTGCTGGAGGCTTCCGCATGAAGCAGAGCGGGCAGCAGCGTCTGCAACACGAGCGTCGTGCTGCCGCCGGAGCCGATGGCAAAGCGGTAGTCGCCCGCTGTGATCTGGCCGGGCTGGAAAACGAGTTCTGTGGAGCCCATTTCGGCCCCTTCGACCTCCGCGCCGCAAACTTCCGCCGCCGCTTTCACGCAGGTGAGGTGCTGACGCATCAGACCCGGCTTCGGCCGCTTCCCGCGAATGTTCGTCATCCGAAACGCCCGCCCCGTGACCAGCGCCAGCGACAGCGAAGACCGCAGCAACTGCCCGCCGCCGGATTCGCCGGAGATGGAGAGAATGGAGGTGTTGGTTTTGCTCATTGCGAAAGAAATAGGGTTCAGATAGTTTCAGGACATGTCAGCCGGAATTGCCAGCATTGAGGAAAAGCGTGCCGCAGATCGCCAGCGCGTCGCCGAATACCTCGAAAGCCAGCGCCCCTTCACCGATGCGGAGTGGGCAGCCCAATTGCGGCTGTTCGAGGCAGTGGGGCGCGATACGGCCTCGGCACTGCCTTTTTGGAAACGTTGGTTTTCACGATGGAACTGAAGCCTGCCAGTCTTCCACCTGGATTTGGTCAAACACGAGGCTCTGAGCACGAAGTCTGGCTTTCCGCCGACAAACTGCGCGTGATCAAGGGCACACACGCTGGCGAATTTGGGCGAAAATTCGGTCCGGATCGTTTTGCCACGCTGGAGGAGTATTTGGAGCGCATTTGTCTGCTGAACGATGAATTCGCCGTCAGATGGCAAATCGAGGGCGTGTGCGGCGAAGGCCGTTCGCAACGCATCATCACCTCCCAGCCCGCATATCACGGCAAGCCGCCCACGTTGGCGGAAATCCGCCAGTTCATGGTGGAGCGTGGGTTTGAGTTTCATCGGACTCGGTTTGGTGATGCTTGGTTTCGAAGCGAGGATGGCATGTTGGTTTCTGATGCAGAACCGAAGAACGCTGTGGTGACAGCGAATGGGATCATGCCTTTTGATTTCATCATCGCTCGGATATCCGATGATTCGCTTATTCGAAAATGAGCGCAGCGATCCGCGCCAGGCCCACGAGGAAAATCAGAAAGCAGAAAGCCACGAGGATGAGGCAACCGCGCCCGATAATCTTCGACCATTTTGATTCCACCGGCACTGGCGGCTTTGCCGCCAAAGCACGCACTCCTGCGAATTCGACGTCCTCAACCCCAATCATGCTTTCTCCGTGTTCAAGCGCATGATCGATGGCGTCGCGAAGAATCGTGAGACCTTCCCGATTGCCTTCCAACATGTTTTCGTCTTCTCCGGGTTCTCCGCAGTGAGCCCAGGCAGTTTCTTGGAGTGATGTTTCTGGCTGATCCATGATTTTCGAATGTTTAACTCAATCATCCGCCTCCGCCGCGTCTTTGATGACGAAGCGGGCTTTGAGTTTGCAGACCTGCTGGGCCAGACCGGCGGCTTCGACGCTGTGGAGGACTTCTTTGAAGTCTTTGTAGGCGTTGGGGGCTTCGTCGATCGGGTATTGGCGGGCGTTGTAGAGGATGTCGTGGGTTTCGAAGTCGGCGTTGACCTCCTGCTGGTTGAGGTTGCGGGCGGCAGCTTTGCGGCCCATGCAGCGGCCAGCGCCGTGGTTGACGCTGTAGCAGCTTTTCACGGCATCGGGTTTCGCGACCATGACCACAGAACCGTCGCGTGGATTTCCAGGCAGCAGGATGGGGTGGCCGGTTTCGGCGAAGGGCGTGTCTTTGATCGCGTGGTGACCACCGGGGAAGGCACGCGTGGCGCCTTTGCGGTGGACCCAGGCGAGCTGGTTATCGACGACTTCCTGACGCGCGATGTTGTGGCTGATGAAGTACACGAGCTGGCCGGTCGTTCCTGGCAGCACCTCCTGGAAGGCCTCCAGCACGAGCGCGTTGATGAGCATGTGGTTCACGGTGGCGAAGTTCGCCCCGAGCGCCATGTCGTCGAGATATGCGTCCGCCTCGGGTGTGCCGAGCGGGGCATAGACGAGCTGCTTGTCTTCAGCAGGAAACGGCAGGTCCCAGGTGCGGAAGAAACCTTCCAGCGACTTGAACTGGCGCTGCGCGAGGATGTTCCCGAACCCACGCGATCCGCAGTGGCTTAGGAAGGCGACGTGATTGTCCCGCAGGCCGAAAACTTCGGCCGTGGAGCGCATCGCGGCGTCATCGGCGAGTTGCACGATCTCGCACTCTCCAAAGTGGTTTCCACCTCCATAGGAGCCGAGCTGCATCATCTTGTTTTCGAAGCCGGAGAAGCCGTTGAACGCGCGCATCTTGTCCAGACGCTCGTGGAGCGTGGACACGTTTCCATCGTGGCCGAGGTGGGCGCTGTCTTCGCAACGCTGCGCCCACTCGGGCGGGATGCCGAGCGCTTCGCACACGCTGCGGCTGGCACCTTCGGTGCAAGTCTGCACGCCAAGATCAGCGGACACACGGCGGGACTTTTTCGCCTCGCGCTGACCACGGCCAGGGCCGGTCGGCGTGCGCAGCAAAATGGCGTCGATGAGCCGGCGACGGATCGCCTTGTCCACGATCTCCTCGGCGGGAATGTTCATCTGGAGCAGCGACATGGAGCACTTGATGTCCACGCCGACCGGTCCCGGATAAATGTGCGTCGGCGAAACCATCACGCATCCCACCGGCGCTCCGTAACCGGAGTGCGCATCAGGATTGAGCACGAGATCAGTCACGCCCGGCGCCGAGCGCGAGTTCAGCGCCTGCTCGATGCAGGACGGATCAAAGCCAGCGCGGATCGCCTCCGTCCCGATGACAGTGATGGGTTTTCCCGCGTTGTTGCGGACTGGGAGGATGGCTTCGGCTTCGCCGGTGATGTGGAAGGGGGAGGTCATTTATGATTTAGTATCTATGAATTAGAATTTGGAAAAAGGCGGTGACGACAAGGGGTGATGAAACATTGCTCTACCAGACTGAGCTACGGTCCCGAAAAAATGGATTGGTAGGACCGGTCGGATTCGAACCCACGACATATGTAGTTCCATCGGCATTCGTCACCATTTGGGGTGATTGATTTTGAAGATGAAAGTGGCGACAAGGGTGGAGAGACTTCTCCGCATTGCTGCGGGGCGGGGGTCGAACCCGCTGGTTACCGATGTAGTCCGCTCCGGCATTCGCCAGGATGATAGGTGATTAGTTAATGAGGTGATGGCGACAAGGAGATCGAGAAACATTTCAATTGCTCTACCGACTGAGCTACTGCCGAAGCAGGCAGGGCTCGAACCTGCGACCAGTTGAGTACATGTAGTTCCTCAGGGCATTCGCCATCATTTGAGAAGGGGTTGAGAGATGGAGCCTGGTGACAAGGAATGGAGAGACGTGACAGTTTGGAATGTAGTCCGCTCCAGCATTCACCAGGCTCCAAAGTGTTTTTAGAGTGGGGTTTGATCGATCTGGCCGACCCAGTGGTCGCCGGTGAGTTCACCGCTCGCGAAAGCGGCGATCACCTGGAACACGGAGTCGGAGAAACCGCCGATGTTGAGGATGTCCTCGCGCTCCTTGACCTGCGTGGTGGCATAAGGCTGGATATCGAGGCACACGAGACGGGCTTTTGGATTCCGCTGCTTGAACTTCATCCATTCGCTCATCGTGCGTGTGGCCGAGCCACCGAAGCGGCCGTGCTGAGGCGTGTCCATCCACGACTCGTTGTCGGAGACGTAGATCACCAGATCGGCTTGCACATTGCGGGCATTCAGATCGATGAGCACGGCGCTGCAGTTCGTCCCGCCGCAAGGCAGAGACGCGAGCTTCTGCGCGTTCGTCATCACGGAATCACGAGGATTCAGCTTCACACGAACGACATTGGTCTCAAACGGCAGCACCTCGGCATCGCGGTTCTGGCGCAGGAAAGCGGCGGCGACGAGCGCGGCCACATCGATGCAGCGCACCTTGCTCGTGGCGCCCTTGCGGACACCGGTCACAGGCGAGTGCATGGAGCCGGACACGTCTGGAGCCACGATCACTTTCCCAGCCACCACAGGCACATTGGAGATGGCGATCTCCATCGCATCCTGCAGCGCTTCCTTCACCTCGTGCGGCACTTCCGCGCCGACGTTGTGATAGGCGGCCATGAGCTGATACGGGAACACTTTGGCGCGACGCACCTGCTCCTCGCTGCGCAGACGGCTGGCGATGAGGCGGGTGATCTCCTTCACGGAGAACACGCCATGACGGGCAAAGGTGTTCAGGTTCATTCGCGTCATCTGCCATGGGGCACGACGCGCGATGGCCTGCCACTGCTCTGCCGTCAAAGGCAGCGCGGTGAGCATCTGGAACGGCACCTCCGGCGGATTACCCGCAGGATCAGCCTTCCAGGCCTCGAACTCCCGCACGACATGCGGCAGTTCTGACGCCTCGTGCTTTCGCCCGATCAGATAACCGTAGAGCGCCTCGCGGGTCTTCGTCGCCGGACGTGGGTGCACCATTTTCACGATGTCCGCCAGCGATGGCGACTGACCGACGTCCGAGCGGAAGATTGCCTCGTCCGAGCGGGTCTCGAACCAACGGCGCACGAGGCGCTTTGGCAGGGAACCGAGAGACTTCCGACCCGTCACGCCGGAGCGAAGGATCTGGACGAAGTTCCGCAACATTTTGGCGTCGTCGATCACGCGATCAAAGATCAGCTCCAGGCGCTCGGCATCACGGGCCGCCAGCACGGCGCAAAGCAGCGCAGGCACATCCTTCATGAAACCCTTCTGGCGGCAGTGTAGCGCCGTGCGGGCGATGAAATCGGTCGGGACATTCTCACACAGCTTCAGCACCTGCTGGAGCTGGTCCTCCGCCGTGGCGTAATAGGTGCGGTTCAGGCAACCCGTGGCCGCAAACTGCGCCAGTGCCTGACGCGGAGCGAGGGTGTAGGCCCGGCCTCCGGCTTCGTTGAAGCTGTCAGCCTTCGGAGCAAGGGCTCCGGCGATGGTTTGAAAGAGAGTTTTGTTAGCCATGTTGGTTTCGGGTGGTTGATCCCGTGTGCCAATCTCTATTGCTGGTGGTGTGCCAAGTTTTGGCACGGAGGGGGCGGAAGACGCTGGAAGCCTTGTAAATACAGGGGAAGAAAAAAATTCTGGCTTTTTAGCAGCCAAGTTTAACACCTCATTAAATCCTGATTGTTTATCCTATAGGCTAGTGAATTATCCAAACCATGGCTTCCGCTAAACCCATCATCACTTTCGGCTTCCTCGGCTCTACTTTGGACCGTGCTCAAGGCGCGGAGCGGTGGTCAAAATGGCGGCCGACGGTTGCGATGTGTCAGCAGGAGGATTTGCTCATTTCGCGGCTGGAACTGCTCGTGGAGCCCAAGTTTGCCGACCTGGCGAAACGTGTGGTCGCGGACATCGCAAAGGTCTCACCGGAGACGGAGGTGGTGGTGCATGAATTTGCGCTGAAGGACCCGTGGGACTTTCAGGAGGTGTATGAGCGGCTTTACGATTTCGTGCGCGGCTATGACTTCCAGCCTGAACTGGAGGACTACCTCATCCATCTGACGACGGGGACTCACGTGGCGCAGATTTGCTGGTTCCTGCTGAATGAGGCGAACTTCATCCCGGCGCGGCTGCTGCAAACCTCGCCGTCACGCGAAGGCGGACGCGATGCGAAAGCCTCGGGGCGCTACGAGATCATCGACATCGACCTCTCCAAGTATGATCGGCTCGCCACTCGCTTCGCGCAGGAGCAGGAGCGAACGCTGGATTTCCTGAAAAGCGGCATCGCCACGAAGAACAAGGGCTTCAACAAACTCATCGAACAGATCGAACTCGTCGCGGTGAGCTCGAAGGCTCCGATCCTCATCACCGGACCGACGGGCGCAGGCAAATCCATGCTCGCAGGCCGCATCTATGAACTGCGACGCTCGCGGGCCGGTTTGAGCGGCCGATTCGTCGAAGTGAACTGCGCCACGCTGCGTGGCGATCAGGCGATGTCGGCGTTGTTTGGCCACAAACGCGGCTCATTCACCGGAGCGCAGTCGGATCGGCCCGGATTGCTCAAAGAGGCCGACAAAGGCCTGATTTTCCTCGATGAGATCGGCGAACTCGGTCTCGACGAGCAGGCCATGCTTTTGCGTGCTTTGGAAGACAAAACCTTCCTGCCGCTGGGAAGCGACAAGGCCGTGCAGAGCGACTTCCAGCTCATCGCCGGCACGAATCGCGATCTGCGTTCGCAAGTAGCTGCAGGTAAATTCAGGGATGACTTGCTGGCCCGGATCAATCTGTGGACCTTCTCGCTGCCTGGCCTAGCGGAACGTCGCGAAGACATCGCCGCAAACCTCGATTTCGAGCTTGAGCGCTACGCCAAAAGCCATCGCAAACAGGTGCGC
Source organism: uncultured Verrucomicrobiota bacterium (assembly GCA_903960845.1). Taxonomy (GTDB): domain Bacteria; phylum Verrucomicrobiota; class Verrucomicrobiia; order Verrucomicrobiales; family Verrucomicrobiaceae; genus Prosthecobacter. Next base: position 20,248 of record CAJCCF010000006.1, read on the forward strand.
ATGAACAAGGAGGCACGCGAAGCCTTTCTCAAGTTTGCCCGCAATCCCGACTCAAAATGGAGCGCGAATTTTCGTGACTTGAACGCGGCAGTAACCCGCATGGCGACGCTGGCGCCAAAGGGACGCATCACACTCAGCGAAGTGGAGGCGGAGATCGAGCGACTGCTCGGAGGGTGGCGTGATGCAGCAGATCATGGCCGGACCTTGGAGTGCGATGTTCTGGGTGAAAAGCAGCGCGCTGAGATTGATCCGTTTGATTTGGCCCAGCTCGATTTTGTTTTGAAAGTGTGCCGTGAGAGCAAGACCCTGTCTGACGCTGGACGGAAGCTGTATGCAGTGTCGCGGTCGAAGCGTCGTGTCATGAACGATGCCGATCGGCTGAAAAAGTATTTGCTGCGCTTTGGGCTGAAGTGGGATGACCTGAAGTGAGCCATCCTGAATTCAGCAGGAGCTATTTCGGCCTTTGCCGAAAGCCTCGGGCGCTCTAGATTCGGCGCATGAAACGCAATCGCCTCGGCCGCACTGGCATCGTTGTTACGGACATCTGCATGGGAACCATGACCTTCGGCCTTCAGGCGGATGAGAAGACTTCCTTCGCCATCATGGACCGGGCGATCGATGCGGGGATCGACTTCTTTGACACGGCGGAAATGTATCCCGTGCCGCCGAGCGCGGAGCTGTTTGGCGTCACGGAGCAGATCGTCGGCAAGTGGCTCAAAGGTCGCACGCGGGGTGAGCTGATTGTCGCCAGCAAGGTCACCGGGCCCGGTCACGGCTGGTTCCGCCCACCAATTCGCGGCGGTTTCACCGCACTGGATCGCCGCCAGATTTTTCAGGCCTGCGAGGACAGCCTGCGCCGCCTGCAGACTGATTACATTGATCTCTACCAGACGCACTGGCCTGATCATGGCATGCAGCAGGAGGAGACCCTCGGCGCACTCACCGACCTCATTGATCAGGGCAAGATTCGAGCCTGGGGCGGCAGCAATGAGACCTGCTGGGGTGTCATGAAAAATCTCTGGGAAGCCGAAAAACACGGCCTGGCACGCATGGCCTCTGTGCAGAATAACTTCTCGCTGATCAACCGGCGCTGCGAGAGCGAGCTGGCTCAAGTTTGCCGCCAAGAAGGCGTGAGCCTGCTGCCCTACTCGCCACTCGGCGGCGGAGTGCTCTGCGGCAAATACAATGGCGGTGCCCTGCCCAAAGGCGCACGCTTCACAGACTACATTTTGAATGGCGGCCCGCGTCAGAAACGCATGGCCGCACGCTTCGTGAATGAGCGCAGTCTTGAAACCACGGCACGACTCCAAGTCATCGCTGCCGATCTGGGGATCAGCGTGACCACCCTCGCGCTCGCCTGGAGCAAGCAGCACGACTTCGTCGCCTCCACCATCGTCGGAGCCACGACGGTCGCGCAGTTTGAAGAAAGCCTGCTCGCCGCTGATCTGGTGCTCAGTCCCGAAACCCTGGCGCGCATCGACGCCATTGATGAAGCCATCCCCACTCCGATGACGGAGGACGGGTTGAGGAGGCTGTGAAAACGGTTCGGCGACGCAGCGCGGTCACAGGCACCGCGCCGCTTCATCGCCCATGCGCGCATAGACCTCGCGTCCTGCGGCGCTGTGCTCCAGCAGGTCGGCAGAGAAGCGCACGCGGCCCGGCTCAAAGAGGGTGATCACACAAGAGCCGCCGAAGCGGAAGTAGCCCTTCTCATCGCCCTTGCAGATGATCTGGCCGGGAGTGGAGGTGTGGACGACGGAGCCGACGCAGGTGGCGCCGACCTCGAGAAACACGACATCGCCCAGACCCTGCGTGCGCATCCGGGTCACGTAACGTTTGTTTTCCCAAAAGATGGTTGGGCGCTTCATCAGGGCGATCGGACTCACGGAGAACAGGGCACCGTGGATCTTCCGTGGCGACTCGGCGATGCCGCCGCAGGGGAAATGAAAGCGGTGATAGTCGGTCGGGCAAAGGCGCGAGATGAGCACGCTGCCTTTCTCGAATCGCGAGGACAACCCGCTGTCTCCGAGCAGCGCCGTGATGTCGAAGCGGATGCCCTTGACCAGAAAATCACGGCACTGGGAGACATCAGGAATCACGAGATGACGGCCGTCCGCCGGCAGGGCGATGGCATCCTCATCGGCGACAATGGGCCGCGCGGCGGGCTTGAGTTTGCGATAGAAGAAATCGTTGAAGCTCTTGTAGCCCTCCATCGGATCGGCGAACTCGGAGACATCGACACCATATTCCTTGATGAAGGGTGCGATCTTCGCGGCGCTGGCCGGCGAGTCCATGCGTGAGCCATACCACGCTGAAAACATCGATCGCTTCACCAGTGCGTGCAGGGCGAGCTGACCCAGCGGATTTTCATAAACGAAGCGCAGCGGCCCCTCACCATACACGGTCTCGGTTTCGAGACGCTGAGTGAGGCGATTGAAGAACTGAATCGGGGCTGCAGGCATCGGGGGAGGTTTCTCAAAAAAGCCGCCCACGAATGCTCGGCATTCATGGGCGGCTCAGGAATCTGGTTTTAGATCACGATGGGTGATTAGAGCATCTCGGCCACGAAAGCACGCTCATCGACGAGTTCTTTGTTCGTCGCGGCGATCTTGGATTTGGCGAAGTCGTCCATCTCATAGCCGGTGATGACTTCATAGCTGCCGGGAGTGGTCGTGCGCACGGGCATGCCGGCCCAGACATTGGCATCAAAGCCGTACAAGCCCTGGCTCTTCACGCCGATGGAATGAATGGCGCCAGGGGTGAACAGCGAACGCACATGATCGACAAGGGCATTTGCCGCCGAGGCTGCGGAGGATGCGCCGCGGGCCGCGATGATGGCTGCACCGCGCTTGCCGACGGTTTCGCAGAACGGACCTTCAAGCCAGGCCTGATCGTTGATGACGGAGGTCGCAGGTTTGCCGCTGATGGTGGCGTGGGCAAAGGAGGGGAACATCGTGGGGCTGTGGTTGCCGTAGATGAAGATGTCCTTCACTTCCGTGAGATCCACGCCGGCTTTTTGAGCGAGTTGGGTTTGCGCGCGGTTTTGATCGAGGCGCACCATGGCGGTGAAGCGCTCCTGGGGGAGGCGCTTGGCCTGGGAGGCGGCGATCATGCAGTTCGTGTTGGCAGGATTGCCCACGACGGCGATGCGCGCATCGTCCGCAGCCACGGCATCAATGATGCGCCCCTGTTCGATGAAGATTTTGCCATTGTCCTTGAGCAGGTCCGCGCGCTCCATGCCGGGTCCGCGTGGCTTGGCACCGACCAGCAGGCACCAGTTGGCGTCCTTGAAACCCACGGCTGGATCCGAAGTCTGCACGATGCCTTTGAGCAGCGGGAAGGCGCAGTCATCAAGTTCCATCGCGACACCGGCGAGTGCCTGCAGAGGTTTCTCAAACGGGGCCTCAATGAGCTGCAGGATCACCGGCTGATCAGGTCCGAACATGGCACCTGAAGCGATGCGGAAGAGAAGTGCGTAACCGATCTGACCGGCGGCACCGGTGACTGCGACTTTGATTAGGGCTTTGCTCATAATTTGGGGGGCTGGAAGATTCCAAGATGAGGTCAGGCAGCAAGAAGAAAGTCTGCGCGTATCGTGCTCTGGGCGAAAGTATGAGAGAACTGACTGACCGCTTGTATCCAGCGGGCTAGCTGTGATCTACTGCTTCTTGTAGCAAAAACTCCGACTCTCCTCATGAAACCCACTCTCCGAACGCACCCAAACGCCATCGTCATCGAACTCGAGGGCGATGCCGATCTCTCGTCGGTGCCCGGATTTCAAGCGCTCGTGCGCGAGCAAATCAAGGCCAGGGCAAGCCGGCTCATCATCGATTTCTCCAGGGTGACCTTCGTCAACACGCCGGTCTGGGCCGTGGTGGTGGAGTACTTTCAGCATGCCAGCGGTGCGGAAAGTGAGTTTGCGCTGACCGGCATGCAGGGGCGGGTGGAGGCATCGTTCAAGATTGTGCGCCTCGGCGATTTCATCCGCCATCTGCCGACGGTCGAAGATGCCTTGAACGCTCCCGACCTGAAAAACAAACGCTAAGCCATTCCTTCCCACCCCGCTCATTCGCCGCATGATCGAAGCCTTCCGCCAATACTTTGCGCTGTGCGGGAGCCTTCTCTACTGGCTGTTCGTGGCCCCGTTTCGCGGCAAGCCCTGGCGCATCAGCCACGCCTTTGCGCAAACCGTGCGCATCGGTGTGCATGCCGTGCCGATGTCGGCGCTCACAGCATTGACCATCGGCGTGGTGCTGGCCATGCAGTCAGCGGCGCAGCTCGCGAAGCTCGGCGCCACGGTCTATGTGCCCGGCCTCGTGGCCTCCAGTCTCATTCGTGAACTCGCCCCGCTGGTGACGGCCGTGATCGTCATCGGCCGCAGCGGCTCGTCAGTCACGGCGGAACTGGGCACGATGAGAGTCTCGGAGGAAATCGAGGCTCTTGAGGTGATGGCGATCCCTCCCATGTCCTACCTCATTGTGCCGCGCTTTCTCGCCATGGTGGTCATGATGCCGCTGCTCACGGTGTTCAGCATCTACGTCGGTCTCACGGGCGGCTGGTTGATCGGCCACTTCTCGCTGCACATGTCCACGGCATTTTTTGTTAGTCATGCGCTGCAATACATCGAGCTGAGCGATGTCGGCATCAGCATGCTGAAAAGCGGCGTGTTCGGCATGCTGGTGGTGACCATTGCCTGCAGCATCGGCTTAAACGTCTCCGGCGGGGCCGAGGGTGTCGGCCTGGCCACCACGCGCTCGGTCGTGGTCTCGCTGATGAGTGTCTTCATCGCCAATGCCGTGCTCACCGCGCTGTTCTTCTTCTGATCATGATCCCGACTGCCAGCAGCACCAGCGCCGAACCGATCATCGAGGTCGATTCGCTGGTGCGGCATTTTGGCAGGCAGCGCGTGCTCGACGGCGTCAGTTTCAAGGTCTATGCCGGTGACACCTTCATCATCATGGGCGGCAGCGGTTGTGGTAAAAGCACGCTGCTGCGTCACCTCATCGGCACGGAGAAGCCGACCTCCGGCAGCATCAAGATTTTCGGCGAGGAGATCACCACCATGCATGGCGGCGCGCTGCAACGGCTGCGCGGCCGCTACGGCATGCTGTTTCAATCCGGAGCGCTGCTGCAGTCACTCACCGTGGCTGAAAACGTGGCCCTGCCATTGATCGAGCACACCCGGCTCGATCCCGGATTGATCAACACTGTGGTCAAGATGAAGCTGGAGCAGGTCGGCCTGACCGGTCACGGTCACAAGAAGCCCTCGGAGATCAGCGGTGGCATGAAAAAGCGCGCCGCCCTGGCCCGCGCACTTGCCCTGGATCCACCGCTGGTGTTCAGCGACGAACCAACGGCCGGACTTGATCCCATCATGACCGCTGTAGTGGATGAACTCACGCAGCGGCTCACGCAAAAAATCGGTGCCACGGTGGTCGTCGTCACCCATGACATGAACAGCGTCTTCCGCATCGGCACGCGCATCATCATGCTCGGCACCGGCCCCAATCAGGGCAAAATCATCGCCGAAGGCACGCCCGACGAAATCCGGGCACATCCCAATCCTGCGGTGCAGCAGTTCATCAACGGCGATCCCGAAGGTGATGGCAGCGACGATTCCGGCGAGCTTCTGTATCGCGACATGCTGCTCGGAAAAACCTGACCACCCCCACTCTCCCACACCATGAAAAACAAGAACGACATCTTCGTGGCCAGCCTGGTCATCCTGTGTTCGCTGGTGCTGCTCGGCGCGCTGCTGTTTGCCATCTCCGGTGATCCATGGCGCAAACCGCAGCTGCGCTTTTCCGTGGACTTCACGGATGTGACCGGCATCCGCCGCAATTCAAATGTCCTCTATTCCGGCGACACCATTGGCATTGTTGAAAGCATCGAACACCTCGCTCCCGCGGACCGTCTCGTCGCCAACCGCACCGTGCGCGCGCACCTCGCCATTTTCGAGAAGGCCGCCATCCCGGCGCATGTGGAGATCATCATCAGCGCCGAGTCCGTTCTGGGTGAAAAGCACATCGCCATCGTGCGCACCGATGACGAGGGTGGCCTGCTGGCTGATGGCGCGAAGCTCACCTCCTCCAGCCTCGGCAGCATGCTGGAAATGATGCTGCCGGGTGGAGATGCCATCATCACCAACATCAAGGACATCACAGCCGATCTCAAAAAAATCACTGTCCCGCTCGGCAATGGCAACGGTGCCAAAAAACTCACCGACTCCCTCGCCAACATCGAAATCTTCACGCAGGACTTGAAGAAGGTTTTTGCCGGTGACGGCAAATCGCCGGGCTTCGGCCAGAAGCTCAGCGCGGTGGCCGACAAACTCGAGGAAACCGTCACTGGCATCCAGGAACTCGTGAAGGGGCCAAAGGGCGCGGCTGACAAGGGCCTCGCCAACCGTGCCGACGCCATCCTCGCAAACCTGGAGGGTTTCTCAAAGGAGCTGCACCAAACCATCGCCGGAAAACCCGGCGGGACACCTGGCCTGCGGGTGCGGATCGAAGACATCACCGAGGAGGTGCAAGGCCTTCTCTCAGGCGGCAAGGACGCCTCGGGTCCGGGATTGGAGAAGCATCTCGACACCACCATGCGCAAGGTCAACACCCTCGTCGAGGAGATGAACGCCCTCGTCGTCTGGGGTGAATACATCACCGGCACGCTCGCTGAAAAACCCAGCCGCCTGATCTATGGCAGCAAGGAAAATGATGTGCCGAGCAAGGAGCAGATCATCGAGCACATGCGCAGCAGCCAGAAGCCTTTCCCAGTGCGCATCAAGGAACTCGAATCCGGTGCCAAACCCGCTGCCGGCAGTCCTGGCCCAACAAAAAGTGGCGGGCCGGAGGAAAAGAAGAAGGGCCTGTTTAACTCCACCAAAACGCCGTGAGTAATCCACAGTCCACCGAATCGCGACAGGCCGTGCTGATCGACGTGGCACGCCGTTTGAGCTGCACGCATGATCTTGGCGAGCTCGTCGATCACATCCTGCAGCGTTCCCGTGAAGTGATGGACTGCGAGGTCTGCTCCATCCTGCTGCCAGACGGTCCGGACGAGGATCTGCTGATCCGCTCCACGCTCGATCCCATCAACTCGATGGAGATCCGCGTGCCAAAGGGCAAGGGCATCGCCGGTGATGTTTATGCGACCAAAAAGGTCGTCAACATTGAAGACGCGCTCAGCGATCCGCGCCACTTCCGGCCTGCTTCTGACAAGTCCGATCTCGTCACCCGGGCGATGCTCACGATTCCTCTGCTGGATGGCGGGCACTGCGTCGGCGTGATGCAGGCGATCAATCCAAATCACAGCGCCTCCTTCACCGCGCAGGATGTGGAGATGTTTGAAACCTTTGGCAGTCTCATTGCCGTCACGCTCCTGCGGCTTGAATCGCAGAAAAAAGCCATTCAGGAGGCGGAGACGCGCCAGCAGCTCTCACTGGCCACGGAGATCCAAAACTCCTTTCTCCCCGCGCCACAGGTGCGCCTGGGTGACATCGCCGTGGAAAGCTTCTATGAACCCGCCAGTGAGGTCGGCGGTGATTTCTTTTTCTGGCATCAGATCGACGACGGTAAAATTCTTCTCGGAGTGGGCGACGTGTGCGGCAAGGGGCTGCCTGCCGCGCTCGACATGGCACGTGGCACCACGCTCATCGCCTCCACCGCGCACCTGTGCACCACGATGAATCTGGCGGAGTGGATGACCACGCTGAACCGGCGCCTTTGCGGCGTGATGAAAGCCGGCCGGTTCATCGCCATCAACGCCATGCTCGTCTGCCCCAGGACCCGCCGCGTGCAGCTCTGCTGTGCGGGATTGCCTGGTGCGCGCGTGTTTGATGGGAGGCTGTGGAAAGAAGTTCAGGCACCCGGCAATGTGCCACTCGGCATCTCATGCGCCGCAAGCTATGAGGAGGCGGAACTGCCTCTCAGCACCGGCCGTCACTGGATGATCTTCACCGATGGCATCCTCGAGGTGCAGAACAGTGCAGGCGAGTACTTCGAGGACCACGCCATGGAGCAGGCCCTCCAGGTGCCGTCCGGCGGTGACGCAGGAATGACCCTGGACCGCCTTGTCAAACAATGGCGCACCTTCTCCCAAGGCGCGGCCTATCAGGATGATGCCACCGTGCTCACGGTCACTGATCACTCCGCGCCGCCGCCCGCTGAACTCGCACTCACCTGCCACCCCGAAACACTGCGCCTCGTGCGTGAATTCATCGAGGCCTGGGCCTGCTACCACGGGCTGCGCGATGACATCACCGGATTGATCGTGCTCGGTTGTGATGAAGTGATGAGCAACATCTGCAAATACGCTTACTGCTCCACCAGCGCCGAACGTTCCGCCTGCTGCCGCATCGGGTCCGATTCCGAATCGGTGCGCATCCTGATCGAGCACCACGGGGCCGGGCTCACCAACGAAGACTTCCAAAAACTCATCACCCCGCCCTCAGCCGGCGAGCGCATCGGCGGCCTTGGCCTGCACGTCATCCGTGAAGTTTTCGACTCCGTTGATTTCCGCCGGGAAACGGACAGGTCGGTGATCGAACTGGTGAAACGGCTTTAAAACATCCGGCGCAGATCCTCACGGACTCAGTCGCTCGCGCTTCCAGCCGGCACCGTCGCGGGTGTAGCGGAGCCGGTCATGCAGGCGGCTGAAGCGGCCCTGCCAGAATTCGATCTCATTGGGCAGGAGCGCGTAGCCACCCCAGTGCGGCGGGCAAGGGATGTTGCCATTGGCAAAGCGGGCGGAGATTTCAGCCTGACGCTGTTCCAGCCATTCGCGACCGGGGATAACCTGACTCTGCACCGAGACCCAGGCACCGATCTGGTGTCCACGGGGACGGCTGGCGAAGTAGCGCTCAACCTCCGCCTCCGGGAGTTTGCTGAGCGTGCCGCGAATGCTCACCTGATGATGCCGCTGGGTCCAAAGGAAGATGGAACTGGCATTCGGATTGGCGGCGATCTCCCTCCCCTTGCGGCTCTCGTAATTGGTGTAGAAATGAAAGCCCAGTTGATCCACGCCCTTGAGGAGCACGGTGCGTGCCGACGGAGAGCCATCGAGCCCGATGGTGGCCAGAGTCATGGCGTTTGGCTCCGGCAATTGATGAGTGATCGCATCGTGCAGCCAATTCTGAAACAGCACGTATGGATCTGCGGGAGCAGTTTCCTCAACAAGACTATCGAGATCGTAGCTCACACGCAGGTCGTGAAGAGTAAGGGAAGGAAAGTCGATCATAACAAAGTTAGGAAACACCGTCAGGGCATTGCGGCAATCACAAGTTTGGCCTTTAATGCCACCAATCTTGTCATGGCCCCTCTCACCGGAATTTTAAGCGACCTCAACCGCGTGCTGCTCACTGCGGATCAAATCCATGACCGCGTCTCAGCGATGGCAGCGCAGATCGGGTCCGACTATGCCGGGAAAGTCCTCACCGTGGTGGTGCTGATGGATGGCGCGCTGTTCTTTGTTTCAGACCTGCTGCGTCAGATCGATCTGCCGATCCGCCTCGTCACTCTGGGAGCAAGCAGTTACCACGGCGGGCTTGAGTCGAGCGGGCAGGTGCAGATCCAGTGGCCTGCCGGCGTCCGTTTTGCCGGTGAAGATGTGCTGCTGCTCGATGACATCCTGGACACGGGGCTGACCCTGTCCGCCCTGCGGGAACGGCTGCTCGCCGAGAGCCCCGCCTCACTGCGCACCGCGGTGCTGCTCGATAAAAAGCGCCCGCGCAATCACGACTGTCCGCTGGACTATTGCGGATTTGAGATCGCCGACGAGTTCGTGGTCGGCTACGGTATGGACTATCAGGGACGTTTTCGAAACCTGCCATGCATCGGGATTTTAAAACCATGAACGTACGACTGCTTTTCTTTTCACTGCTGCGCGACATCACCGGTCTCGATGAGATGACGTGGACCTGCTCTGCCGGGTCAAACGTGAGCCAACTGCTGGAGCAGATCTACCAGCGCTGGCCGCGCCTGGGCGAGTGGGACAGCAGCCTGCTGATCGCCGTGGATCAGACGTATGTGAAACGGGATGCACCCCTGCACGAGAACTGCGAAGTGGCGATCATGCCCCCGGTGCAGGGCGGCTAAGGCGCGCTGATCAGGCGGAATTCCCAGGGAATGTCGGAGGCTGTCGGGATGCTGAGGCGGACCTTCTCGCGGTTCAGTTCTTCATCTACGACTACACTTTCCACGGTGTAATCGAACCCCGGAGTGAGTCCGCTCCACGTCATGCCATCCGGGCTTCCCTGGAGAATCACTGCGGCGTCAGGCAATCCGGCGCGGCGTGTGTAAGCGAAGTCATGCGTGGTGAGACTGACGCCTTTCGCGCTGACACCGGCTCCGGTGATCCAGACATCCGGTTCGCCATCAGCATCGAGATCGAGCGTGGCCGCTCCGGCGCCGACGCTGCTCACGGCGGCTGAAGCCGGGCCGGTGGAAACATTTTCAAACACCAGATTGTCCATGGCATAACCATCAACAGTGACCTGAGCCGACACGAGGTCGCGGAAAGTGGCGGGAAAAACAAAGGTCTGGAAGTCGGCCAGCGGGCCGGTGCCATCAATGATTCCGTCAATCGTGAAGGTCGTGCTGACGGTGCTGCTGTTGCTCTTCACCCCCGTGAATGTGATGTCCTTTGGCTGCGGAAAGACCGTGCTGTATTCCGCGAGATCCACGGAATGAAGGCGGAAGACCCCGCCATCGAGACGACCAATGCTCAGGGGTTTCTGCAAGGAAAGCGGCGCGATATGAGGCGTGCCGTTGTTCGGACGGTTCGCCGCATTGGCTCCCACGCGGAATATTTGGTTGGGCGTGCTGAAGAACAGTCCATCCTCCTGATAGGTGGCGTTCCCGCCCGTGCTACCGTCCGCCGGGGCGCCGGCACTGAAGTCCACATTCAACCTCGTGATCACTGAAACTGCCTCCGCCGTGATGGAAGCCGTGCGGTTAAATTGTGGCTGCCCGGGTACACCCAGCGTCAGCAAGCCCGCGAATGTGCCGGCCGCCGTCGGCGCGCAGGTGACGGTGAACTGTGCAAGCTGACCGGCATTGATGCTCACGGGCGTGGCCGGAACTTTGAAAACCGGCTGGGAGGAACTGACCGTGACATTCACATCCTGGCTGGAAAGGTTGCTCACCGTGAAGCTCGTGCCGGCAGTGCCATTGATCAGGACCTGGCCGAAATCAAACAGACCGGGTGACACCATCAGCGTCCCCGGATCAATCGAACTGAGCGCCCGGTTCACGGGATCATAAAGCACGAGGCGGGAGTTGCTGGCGGTGGCCGCCATGAAGGTGGTGGTGACAGGCAGTGTCCCGGTCTCCAGTGGTGCTGATGAAATGGCGTAGCTCTTCGAGTTGGAAAATGCCATCCGTCCATTCCAGGAGGAGGCGACAATGCCCGCGCTCATGCTGGAGATCTCCGTGAAGTTCGTCGTTGAGTAGGCTTTCAAATTGTAAAAAGCGCGGCTGCCATCCCCGGAAACAACGAAGTTGGCGCCAAGCAATCCATTCCAATACGATGCCGTGCTGTAGACAATGCCGCTGGAGACAAGCGCGTATTTGGCGATGCCTGTGACGGCCGAATTCTGCTGCACCGCCGCGTACAAATAGGCCCCGTTGCCGGGCGTGCGCGTGATGCATGACGGCAGGGTGACACCGGAGCCGACAGCGCCGCCCGTGCTGGAGTTGAGCATCTGGATCACATTCGCCGCACTGCGCGCGACGAGACGCCCCACCGGTCCGCTGTGGATTGCCGCCGCCGCACTGCTCAGGTTCCAGCTGCCGGTCACCTGCCGCGACTGCTGGCGCTGCACGGCGACAACTCGTGTTCCACCATTAGTTAGGGCGTAAAGCCTGTCATCGGCACCGTGAACGGTGAAGTCGACGGCATCCGCCGCAGTCAGAACCGCCTGTTCGACACGCGCGGTGACAGGGTCGATCCAAAGCAGCCAGCCATCATACGGGCTGGCAAGATCACGGTGCAGCGCAAAAACGAACGGCAGGGTGGGATCGGCCTCCAGTTTGACGATGTTCAGTGTCCCCAGCAGGCGGAAAGTGACGGGCACGGTGACAGTGTCAGTCCCCGAGTTGAGCGTGATCAGCGCCTGTTGACTTCCGGCTGCCAGACCGGCGGGATTGAAGAAAGCTGTCACTGTCGCAGGACCAACCCCGGCAGGCGTGTCCACGCTGAGCCAGGCCGCATTGTCAGAAAGTGTCCAGGGCGTGTTTCCCGCGGCGGCGGTGATGCTAAACGCAGCGGAAAGAATGGCGGTGCTGCCGGGCACCGTGGCCATCGACAAGCCGGCGGGAGCCACGGCCACGGGCGGGATGCGGAAACTCCACAGCGCACCTTTGACCGTGCTGCCGTCAAAGTTCCGCGTGTCGACGCGCCAGTAGTAGGACTGCCCTAACTTAAAGTTGGTTCCACTCAACGAGTAGCTGATCCCGGGCGTGTTGCCAAGAAAGATGCCTGCCGTGCTGTTCGTGGCGGCGGCGAGGGCAGCGGCATCGGTGCCCATGAACACATCGTAACTGGCGGAAAGCGGGCTGCCGGTCCAGCTCAGCGCCGCGGGAGCCGCCGTCACGGTGCCGCCATCGGCAATCAGCGGCGTGACCGCGGCCGGCGGCAGGTTGGGAACGGCAACACGCTCGAGGCGCTGCGTGCTGTTGTTAAGGTAAACGAGCGCCGTCTGATCACTGGCAAAGGCCGCGACCGTCACGGCAACCGGCAGCGTCTGCAGCTCCGCACCGGTGATCCCATCGATCACACTGCCGCCGCTGACGAGCGCATGACCATAGGCGGATGAGGCGATGATGTTTCGCCCAACCAACTGTTGTCGTGTGGTGAGTGCGGTGTTGAAACGCGAGTCCTTGGTGATCACGGCATCGCGATTGGCACTGTAAAACACCGGCGCCGCCTGAAGATCCTGGGTGACGGTGGCCGTGCTGAGCGCAGCCTGGCTCAGCGTGTCCGCCGCGCTGTTGAGGCGGGCCAGGAGCGAGCTGCCTCCGGTTCCCCAGCCGGTCTGTGACCGCGCGTAAATCGTACCGCCATCGGGTGTGGTGACAAAGTCACCGATGCCCGCCCCGGAGTTGAGGACGAAGCTTTGCAGGTCGATGCCGGCGTCATAGTTGAAGACATGCAGCGCAGGATTCGTCGCGGCATCCGTGTAATAAACGAGCCCGGGGCGGCCGGTTCCAACGTGGTATTGATACGATCCTGCATCGAGTCCCGCAGGGATGGTTTTGGTGCTGGCGAGGGTGAATGTGTCCAGGTCCACCTGGCTGATGTTTTTGCCCGCGAAGCTGATGGCATAAAGCCGGCGGCCATCCGTGGTGAGATCGGCGTCCGTGATGTCTGTCGGCAGGAGCAGCAGGCTTCCGGCCTGCAGCGTCGCCGCGTTCACACTCGCGAGCAGCGAAGGCTCGCCGGCTGTGCCGCGCATGATCCCGAGCAGCCGCTGCTGGCGATAGTCGGTCAGGAGCTGGCTGAAGTTCGGCGCACGGACGGTGAGGCTGACGGACACGGGCAGTGTGATGCTGTTGAATTGGATGTTCACCGCACCCTGATAAAAGCCTGGAATGAGAGCGCGGCTGTAGGTCAGCGTGAGGTTGTCACTGCCATTGCCACTGGATTTGGAAAGGGTGATCCAGGGCACCGTCGGGATGGCTGTCCATGCCGGACTGGCACCTGCGCGGGCCGTGATTCTGAGTTCGCTCTGCACGCTGCCGGATTCGGTGAGCTGCAGTGCGGAAATCGCAGCCGGTGTGGCATCGAGCTCCGCCTCGGTCACTTCCAGACTGAGCGGGATGTCGACGGTGCCGGACACCGGCGCATTGCTGGTCACGCGAACCATGGCGGTGTAGGTGCCAACTGGCAGCGGGCGTGTATCGATCTGCACACTGGCGCTGGAACTGGCTGCCTCTGCCGTGGTGCCGGAGGCCGGACTGACACTGACCCACGCCGTGGCGGCAGGCAGGGCCATGTCCCGCAGGAATGCATCCATGATGCTGCCAGCAAGCGCCTCGGACACCTGCACGCCGTTTTGTCTGGCGAACAAAATGTAATACAGGCGAACACTGCCCGAAAGGCCGCTGGCGCTGTGGGCGTCGTCATCGGTGTCGGTGCTGTAGGTGTGGGACACGCCGGGCCTGTCCTCGACAATGATGAGATGGTTGACCGAGGGATCATATGCTCCTGACACGCCTTTTAAAAAACCCTTGTAGGTGATGCCCCCGACCGTGCGCGTGAACACGGCGCCGTTCGTGATGCCGGAACCGTCTGCGCCCAGATTGCCGCGCACGGAGAAACTGGTGACGCCCTTCATGTCCGCCGCAAACACAAACAGGCCGTTTTGCTTGCAGGTGAAATAACTGCCACCCGCACCCACCGATGCGCTGGTGATGACGGCGTTGTTTGAATAAACCAGCCCGCTGCCCAGGCTTGTATCCAGGTAGTTGCCACCGTCATACATGTCATTGCTGCCATCGGTGATGGAGCTGCCTGTGACCCCCTCGGTGAATGAATAGAGATCCGGAATCAATGCGGTCAACGCGGCATGATGATCATTCACGCGGTCCAGCACGTTTTGCAACGTTCCACCGCCCGTGCTGCTCTGCGTGATGGCGGCCTGCCAGTTCAGGGCGGAACCGCCGTCGTTGCTGATTGTCAGCGGACGGCTGCCGGTGCGTCCTTTTTCCAAACTCAATGTTATGCCCGCCGCCGGGTCCACGCGCAAAACCGGCGGCGTGATGCCACGGCCTGAAACGTTCATAGCCACCGCGGCGGGCAGGACAGGATCGGTACTGAAACTCATCCGGCCGGTGAAGGAGGCCGCGGCATCCGGCCGGAAGCGCACGGTCACCGGTCGCGAAGATCCGGCGGCCAGCGCCATGGGAAAAGTGACCGGCACAGTATCAAACGGTGCGCTGTCACTGGTGATGCCGGTGAGGTTCAGCGGGGCGTTGCCATCATTGAGCAGCAGGATCTGCAACTGAGCCGTGGAGCCGGTGAAGGTGTCGGAAAAACTCAGTGGAGCAGGCGTGACCGCAAGGCGCGGACGCGGCACAACCGTGATGGTGACAGGCACGACAAGACTTGGTTGTGCCGGGTCATTGCTGGTGAAGGTTATCTGCCCTGTGGAAGCTCCGGCCGGCGTCGAAAATGTGCTGCTGACCGTCAGGGTGAGCAGGCGGCTGTCGGCCGGTGCCGTGGTGCCCGAACTGCTGCTCAGGCTGGTCATGGTGGCGATGGCACCCGAGCGGGCTGCCGTCCATTGCAGGGGTGCTCCGCCTGAATTGGAAAGTGTCAGCGTGTCTGTGAGCGGCACGCCGGGCTCCACCGTGAGCCTGAGTGCGGCTGGTTCCACCATGATGTGTGGAGCGATCACCGCGCGGCCACTCAGCGGGATGACTCTCTCCGGTTCGCTGCGCGCATTTGTTTTCAAAGTGAGACTCGCGCTGTGATCACGAGCTTCGGTGGGAGAGAAGCTCACCGTCATCCCCGTGCTTGCGCCGGGGTTGAGGGTCAGAGGCAGGCTGATTCCCGTTATCGTAAAGGCCGCCTCACTGCTGCTGATCTCCGTGATGACCAGCGGCAGATTCCCGGGATTGCTCAGCGTGCCATTCAGCGTGCTGGTGGCCTGGGTGTAGGTCACTGGAAAGGCAAACAATGCAGGCACATGACGCAGCACCGCCGCCGAGGCCACGCGGAAGGTGACCGGCACATCCATCTGGCTGCGACTGAGCGCATTGCTGTTGAAGCGCAATGTTGCCGTTTGCCTGCCCGCAGAAAGACCTGCGGTATCGAGCATGATGCCGACGGTGGAACTGCCGCCCGGCGTGGTGGTGCCGGAGGTTTTCATCGGCGTGATCCATGAAGGCGGGGTGCCGGTGACATCGCGCAGGCTGTTGGTCCAGGTCAGCGCCACCTGCCCGCTGTTGGTGATGGTGAGATCACGTGTCACGCTTTCTCCAGGCTCGAGTTCCTCGTCCACAAGACCGGGCGTGATGGCAAGCACCGGAGGCCGCACGACTTTTGAGGTCACCGGCAGGATGACTTCAGGTTTGCTCAACGAGGTCTTGAGGGTGAGACGGTCGTTGAAATCGCCCGTAACATTGGAACTGAGAAAGAAGCCCACCGTTCTCCGGGCGCCCGGATCAAGCGTGAAAGGCCAGGACACCGTCGGAAGAATCAGGCGGCTGCTCGAACTGGTGATGGAGATCACCTGCACCGGCGCGTTGCCCGTGTTCTCGCAAACAAACGATGATGTCTCCACACGGTTCGCCCAGGCTTCATCAAAGTGCGGATTGGATGGTGTCAATGCCAGGGCCCCGGCGCGGCTCACCTGGATGCTTACCGGAACCGCCACCCGCGGCCGTGCATTGTCGTTATTAGTTAGACGCACCAGTGCTTTGTGGCTGCCTGCAGGCAGGTTGGTGGTGTTGATCCCGAGCTGCATGACCCGGCTCTGGCCGGGGGCCAGCGTGCCGCCCGGATCGGTGAGTGTCAGCCAGGAACCATCATACTCCAAGCTGGGCATCCAGGTCAGTGGCAGATCACCTGCATTGGTCAGGGTGATCGTGCGGGAATGACTTGCCCCTGGAGGTGTGCTGAAGGCAATGCTGGCCGGCTTGATCTGCAGCACCGGTCCGCGAATGCCTCTGCCGCTCAGCGTGAAGAAGAGATACTTGCCGGGCACATTGGCCCCAAACAGCACGCTGCCCGCGACAGCCCCCGCTTTCACGGGACGAAACTCAAACAGCAGACTGCGTGTTTCACCGCCCGGAATCGTCAATGGCATGGGGCTCATGCAGACGAAAGAGGTCGAAAGCGACAGCTTGCTGGAGAGCACCAGGCTCGCCGCACCGATGTTCTGAATCGGCAGGGCGATCTGGCGGCGTGAACCCAGGATGGTATCGATAAATGCTGCCGTCTGAGTGAACTGGGGACGCACTGCGGCCTTCACACGCAACGTCACCGTCAGCGCCACATCCGGTGTGTCGGGATCTTGTGACGTGATGTGCAGCACAGCTGTGTAATCGCCCGGCGACAGCAGGCCCGTGTTGAACTGTATGCGTGTCTGGCCGTTCGCCCTGGCATTGATCCGGCCAGCAACTCCCAAAACGCTGGCCCAGGCGGGACTGCCGCCACCAGTGTCCCTCAGCGCGGCCTGCCAGTCCAGCGGACCAAGCCCCTTGTTCTCAAGCGTCACCGACAGGAAACCTGTCGCACCCTGGCTCAAGGCCATGAGCGGCGCAGCGGGCGACACCACGATGTCTGGAGCCAATTGCCGGGTACCCGTGATTGGCACGATCACCGAGGGCGAGGTCGGGTCATCACTTTCGATCACCAGTTCTGCCGAATGCTCGCGCACGGGAGCATTGGCGGCAAAGCTCACACTCAGCATCTGCTGCATGCCAAGGCCAAGCTGAAAGGCGGTCGGTCCAGCAAGGCTGAAGAACGCAGCGTCGCGGCCCTGTAACCGTATGCTTGAGACATTCAAAGGCAGCGTGCCAATGCTCTGAATCGTGATCTCCTGCTGCGCCGCCACTCCCTGAACCACCGATCCAAAAGCGAGAGCGCTGCGGCTGAATGAAAGCTGCGGCGAGTCGACCACATGCATGGTCACAGGCAGCCTGGATTCAGGCTCACCCGGGATGTTGGTGGTGAAGAGCACCGTGGCCTCGTAAGTACCCGCTGTCAGTTCTTCCGAGCGCATGCCAAGCGTCAGCGATTGCGTGGCTCCCGGCACAAGAATGCCTGCCGATGGCGTGGCGGTCAGCCAACCCGGACGCGCTATGAGTCCCTCCACGATTTGATTGGCAAAGCGTCGCGCATCCCCCGTGACGTAATTTGAATCATCCGAGATTTCATTGCCGACAAAAACCAGCAAACCCATGCCCAGCGACGTCACCGCCGCATGGGCGCGGCCATTCGGGTCCATGACCAGTGGTTGGGCAGTGCCACTGAGCGTCGCCGAAGTGCCAACCGCGACTTCCTGCAGCGTGGTCAACCCCACCGTCATCGGATGGCTGCGGATGTCGGTCAGGGTCAAATCACGAAACCCGTCAAACACCGCCGTGATGCCGGTGCTGGCGAACAATTGGTTGATCATGGAAATCGAAGTCGAGTTGTCCGCCTCACACAGCACCCCCGCACCCGCGCTGATCCGCTGGCGCAGCCGGCTCATGTCCAAACTGGTGAAGTCGGCGATGGCGTCATCCACGATCACCGCATCCACGCCATCCAGGGCCGCGACACTCAGCGGCAGCGTGAGTGTCACCAACTGAGCTCCGCGGGCCACCAGATCACTCATCAGCACCGTGCGATCCCAGTCCGTGCTCACCGATCCGATGATCATGCCATCGAGTGATCCAAGCGCGGCCTCCAGCGCCGGCACTTCCAGCACCTGCCTGGTTTTAAAAACCGCGCGCGGACCGCCATCCTGCAACTCTGGCTGCTCAATGACGGACGCTGCGGGCAGGGTGAAAAGTCTCATCGCCGCACTGCCCGCCGCGTGACCATTCAACCGCTGCAAACTCCACCTGAGCGGTGCTGTGCCTGAATTCCGCATCTCCACCATCCGGCTGATTGAGCGCCCTGAATACACATTCTCAGTCACCGCTGAAGGCGTGAGATTGAGCTGTGGCACGCCCAATCTAAAGTTTACGTCATTATGGCCGGGTGGTGTCGTGATCAGCGTCGGGGCACTCGTCACATAACCGGGCGCCGCCGCGGTGATGCTGTAAACGCCATTCGTCACTGTCATGGCATAGGCACCATCACTGCCGCTCGTGGTCGTGAAGGTGGATGGGCCGGCAAACTGGATCGTGGCTCCCTGAATCGGCGCGGCATTGCCTGCATCCGTGATGCGGCCCTGGATGCGTGAAGAAATGTGCAGGTAAAGTGTGACACGATGCGCTGTCGTCTCCTCCGGTGTCCCGTAGTGCAGCGTGATGATGAACTCCTCCGCATACGGCGTGGGGGTGGCGGCCTGTGATTGCACAAGAAATCCCACCGGCGGGGCCACACTCTCACCCGGTGCCAGCGTTCCCACATTCACGCTGCCCTGCCGGATTGAGAATCGTGAACTGGCAGCGCTGCTCGCCAATGTTGCCGTGACATTCTGTGCCGCGTCATTGCCGCGATTCACGACGGTGAAGCGCAGAGCCAGCGTCTCGCCCGGATTGTAGATGCCATCGCCATTGCCGCCGGGCTGCTCTTCAATGGTCGTCACACTCACGACCGGTCGCGCACCCGAGGCCTGCTCGATGAGTCGCGCCAGATTAAGACGACCCCCCGATACCGTCGTCGACGCAAAAGCGGGCAGCGCATCGACGGACTCAAGCAGTTGCGCCTTGATCTCTGCAGCCGTCATGGTCGGCGCAATGCTCTTCAGCAGCGCCACCGCCCCGGAAACATGCGGCGTGGCCATCGATGTGCCGCTGAAACTCGAATAACTGCCACCGATGATCGTGCTGTAAACCGACGAGCCCGGTGCCGCCAGATCCACCGATGTCGCGCCATAGTTTGAAAAACTTGAGCGTGCATCACGATCCGTGCTGGAGGCGACAGAGACGATGTTATCCAGCGGATAGCCCGCCGGATACTGCGGGGACACATCCGTGTTCGAACTGTCATTGCCGGCGGCGGTGATGAATAGTTGGTTCGCCGTTCCGGCGCTGGCGATCGCTGCCTGCAGCAGGGTGCTGGAATCACCGCCACCCCATGAGTTTGACGTCAGGTCCACACCCAGACCTGTGGCGTAGTTCACGCACTCGATGGCGTCCGACGTGCTGCCGCCGCTCGGCCCGAGGAACCGGATGCCCACGATGGAGACCTGCCAGCACACGCCGGTCACGCCGTTGAGATTGTTTCCCACGCCACCAATCGTGCCCGAGCAATGCGTGCCGTGATTGCTCTCATCCGCCGGATTGTTGTCATTATCAAAAAAATCCCAGCCATTCACATCATCGACAAAACCGTTGTGATCATCCTCGATGCCGTTGCCGGAGATCTCGTTCGGATTCTGCCACATGTTCGCCGCCAGGTCGGGATGCGTGCGATCCACTCCCGTGTCGATCACGCCCACCAGCACCTCGCGTGAACCGGTGCTGATGTCCCAGGCCTCTGGCGCATCGATGTCCGCATCGGCGATGCCGCCCGTCTGACCCGTGTTGTGCATGCCCCAAAGCTGGGCAAAACTCGTGTCATCCGGAAACAGCGTGGGAAAGACCAGGTAGTCCCGCTCCGCCGTCGCAGCGCTGGCCTGCGATGCCTGTGGAAAGGCTTTCCGAAACGCCGCCATGATCGTTCCGGCACTGTCCAGTGTTCCATTCGCCATCGCGATCAGACGCACGGGTGCTGTCTGCAGACGATGCCGCACGTGGAATCCATTTCGCTTTGCCCAATCCGCGATTTGCGTCTCCGTCACGTCAGCGGGAAACTTCACCATGGCATGATCTGCCACTGAAAATTCACGCCGCACCGGCTGCTGCCTGCCCTGTTCATCCGCCCGCAGCCAGATCTCTTCACGAATCATCGGATACTTGAAATCCGTGCGCCACAGCCGCACTTCGCGCGCGGCTTCATCCGCCCGGGCATCGACACGGCGCTTCTCCAACAGCGTGGCCCCCAGCAACAAACGCTGTTCAAAGGTGCTCAAGGAAACCGGCCTAACAAACTTCGGCGCTGCAGCAGTGCCGCTCGGCAGTGTGCCTGCCCTGGATTTTGCCGCACCCGAATCACCGGCAGCCACCACGCGTGTCAGCGGCTGCTTCGCCGGCCGCGCAGTCAGCACTTTGACCCCGCCCGGACGGGCTGCCCACCACGCCACCATGCCCGTGATGGCAACGCCAAGACACAGGAGAAATGGCCGGAGGCGTACACGGTTGAAATTCATTGCGGGGGGAGCGTCTGACAATCCACTTGAATCACCCGCTCAAAGCAATCGCAAATGCGGTCTTTTGCCCGTCCCGGCGTGCTTTGATTCTCTTATGGCTGTGCCGCAAGCGGGGCGCAGACCAGCTCTTCTTCGTTACGAACGAGGACATGCTGATTTGCATACGCAGGCGGCGGCCAGACCACTTTCCGGCCGGCAAAGGTGTAAGTCCGATCAATGACGTAAAAACGGCTGAGTTCCTCATAGACGCTGGGTGTGAGACGGGCGCGGATGAGGTTGCAGGGTTTCGCTGGAGAGCTGCGCATGCCGTTGCTACTGACCAGTGCTGTATTGCAGGTCATCGAGATAAATCTTCACCATCTGCCCGCCGGCCTGGGACGTGAACAAACCGAAGCGATCAAGCCTGGCGCCTTGGCTCTTTTGACCAGGCTTCAGGGCAAGTGTCACGGACTCCGCGCCAAGAGTGACACGCATTTCTCCGTTTCCACTGTTCCCGGCAGGATCATAGACCAGAGACCATTCGAAGAGCTTGCCGGGTGTTAGCACGGGACCGGCATCAACCTTGCCTTTCGTGCCGGTCGCGGTGGCAAATTGCGGAATGAAGTAATGACCAATGCGCGTGGGACCACCGACATGGATGCCGATAAAATTGCCGGATTCATCGGGCGACTTGGTTTTGCCGGCACTGCTGAACCAGCCGATGTGCATGTCCGAATCAGGACCTGCGGTGACAAGCTTCACTTTGCCTCGAGCTTCGAGCCGCTGATCGAGATTCAGCAGTCCCACGCGATCGGCGTAATAACCAAATTCACCGCTGCGCCAGAGTCCGCCGCCGACTTCGCCAGCGACACCGCCCGCATGGTTCGTCTTTGCACTGAAGCCGAAATCGTGGGCGCCAACGACTTCCCGATCTTCATAAGTCCTGCGGTTTCCCGAGCTTATCCAATCGGGTTCACGTGAGAATTCTTCAGGATGCCCGTCTATCTGCACGTCATCAAAAAACATCATCGCCGCCCCGCCGGACTTCATCATGTTCAGCAGACCAAACCGGTCAAACGTGGCACCCTCGCGGCGAAACCCCGGCGTGAGATCAACCGTGAAGGTTCTGGTGTTTGGGAAACGCGCCTGTGCCTCCTTCTCCGCGTTCTCCGGCAGGGAGCCGTAGTTTTCAACGACATGCGTGTCGCTGCGCATCGTGAAAACAAACTGCCCGTGGCCACCTCCTGCCATGGGATCATAAGCGAGGGTCCAGTGATAACGCGTGCCGTCATTCTTGATCGGTGTGGGCCTGAATTTCCCCGGTAGATAGGGTGTGATGAAAGTGCCGCAGGATTTGTTGGTGCCGGTGATCAGACGTGTTGCAAGCCGGCCACCCTTGCCTTCGAAATCAAAATCCAAACCCAGCGATCCGATCGGTCGCCCGCTGCCGCCAGGCTGTCTGGAATTGAAAAAACCGAAGAAAACGCCCGCACCACCTTCAGACTTCGTGACGGCAAAACTTCCCGAGGCGGAGAATTTGTCGTCGAGCGTTTTGACTGGAATCCGGGCCGCATAGCTGGCCGGTGTTGTCGAGCGCTGGATGCGCCCACCAATCTCACCGGACGCCTTGCCCGCATGATTCGTTGCGCTGTAACCAAAATCCTGAATCACGATCAAGGGCTTCGTGGGCACGATGCGGTTGTTGTGGCCATCCCAGCCGGGATCGCGTTCAAACGTCTCCACTTTCAGGGCCTGAGCTCCTGCCAGGGAACAGGAACATAGAAATGCCATCAGGCTGATTGTCATGGCTGGAATGCTCACAACACCACTCCCCTCAATGCCGCACGAGTGTCCTTTGCCTTCGGGTTCATAGCGGTGATGCTGTTGAGGAAGTTGAGCGTGACGGCATCCCCGTCGAACCTGCAGGTGACCGTGTCGCTGTGCGGTGTCTCATAATAGCGCCAGGTCATGACAAGGGTTGACTCATCCGTCCATGTCGCACTGGCGGCGATCTTTGATGGTGTTTGTTTGTTAGGCTTGCCGCCGGAGATCAGGCGCGGCGGGGTGCCCGGAAAGACCGCTTCACCGCGCTGCCAGGTTTCGAGTCCGCAGGTGATGCTGTGCGCATCGGCGGTGAAGACGCATGCTCCGTCACGGAAGGCAAATGAAACGGTTTGAAGACCGAGCTCATTGGCTTCGAGCCGGAAAGTTTTTCCGGTGGTCCGGGGCGAGGTTTTGCGGCCTTTGGGTGGCGCAAGTTTGAGTTGGCTGAGCCGGCTCATGTCCGCTTTCCGTGGCTCTTTGGCATCGCATGCGGGCAGGAGGTGTTTCCAGACAAGATCAAGCTGGCCCTGCATGTTTTTGTTTTCGCTCGTCATCACGATCACGGCGTCCTGTTCCGGTAAAACAAGTGTGAATTGCCCAAAGGCTCCATCACCACGGAAGGCCGTGCCCTGGCATCGCCAGAACTGATAACCGTAGCCTTGCAGCCAGTCGTTTTTGGCCTTGGGCCGATCCTTCTTGTCCTCGCCAGGCTGCTGAATGTGGAAGCTTGTCGCCTCATCGATCCACCCGGCTGGCAGAAGTGCTTTGCCGTTCCACTTGCCCTTTTGCAGCAGCAGCTGACCAAATTTGGCGAGTCCCTCACTCTGAATGCTAAGCCCCCACCCACCGGTGTTGATGCCTCGCGGACAGGTTTCCCATTTCATGCCATGAATGCCAAGCGGATCAAACAGACGCGGGGTGAGATAATCGAGCACTGTCCGGCCGGTGACTTTCTGCACAATGGCCGAGCACATGTAGGTGGCGGCACTGTTGTACATGAATTGCGTGCCGGGCTTGTGCGCGATGTTCTGCGCCAGGAATGTGCGCACCCAATTCTCTTCCTTCACACAGGTTTGTGTCGGCTCTTTTTCATTGCCGGTGGCCATGGTGAGCAGGTCCTTCACTCGCATTGCCGCGAGATTTTCGCTGATCTTGGCAGGAAGCTCGTCCGGGAAAAACGAAATCACTTTGTCCTCGACGCTCAACTTCCCTTCAGACACTGCAAAGCCCACGGCCGTCGATGTGAAACTCTTGCTCATCGAGTACATCGTGTGCACCAGATCGGGCCCGTACGGTTCCCACCAACCTTCTGCGATGACCGTGCCACGCCGCAGCATCATGAAGCTGTGCAATTCAATCTTCTCACGCTCGATCGCATCAAGGAAATCGAGAATCGCTCCGGATGACACGCCCTTTGACTCAGGTGTGTCACGCGCGAGCTGGACCGCCGTCCCTTCCGCGAAGCTTTTTGGAATCCAAAGACCGAATGAAGCGAGGCTTGCCTGCTGAAGAAAGGAACGACGGGTGGTGATCATCGCCTGATCCTACCGCTGCGACCAGATCCATGACAAGCATGGAGTCACGCTTGGCATCACGCACTTCATGCACGCGCCGACATCACCGTGCAGTTGCGCATGCCTCTCAGAAGTCGGTTCGCACATTGCTCGAAGTGATCCATGATTTCTTCCGACTTCATCCCTGAAGGCCATTGAGCATCCGCCACTACGGGCTTCCCACTGAGTTCATCGAGAAATAGAAGCACTTCCGTTTGGCTCTGGAAGAGTTGCTTCTCCTGCGCCACTTCCGGCAGCATCACAAACGCCAGATTGATGAGCCACCGCCCGTCCTTTTGCAGGATAAAGCGCTGCGGGTGAAAATCGGTGCTGCCTGGAGCATAGCCTTCCTGTCGCACAAGATAGGGGCCGTGACCGCCATGCGCCCAACCAAGGTTCATCACCTCGCAGCGGGCCGGGTCGTTAGTTAGAACAGGCATATCAGGTGAACAAAATATGTGTTCCCGTTCCCGCGGACTCTTCGTAGAACTGGCCCACGGTCAGCACGCCATCGACGCGATCCATGAGGTCCTCCTTCTTCAGCTTGAACATGTCCATCGCCAGCTTGCAGGCATAAATCTTGCCGCCCGAATCGGAGATGAGTTCGAGGAACTCGCGCACTGGAGGAATGTCGAGCTTTTCCATTTCCTTGTTCATGAGATGCGTCGCAAAGGCCGACACGCCGGGAATTGCTCCCAACACCGTGGGAAACGGAATTGTCATCGGCATGCCAAGCATTGGCATGGCCATGTTCAGCGCGGCATTGCCCACGGTAGACACCTTCAGGCTGTCGAGCGTCTTGTTCGCCAGTGCGTTCAGGCCAAAGAAGGTGAAGAACAGCGAGGCTTCGATGCCTTCCATGCGTGCGCCGTTCGCCATGATCAGTGCCGGGTAAATCCCATCCAGCGAGCCGCGGCTCACGATGATGGACATCTTCTTCACAGGTTGTTTGTCGTCGCTCATAAGTGTTTCAGATTCAAAGTTTCAGGTTCAAAGTTCATCAAATGCAGCCGACGGGTTTCGGAATGCCCGCGATTTTGGAGGACTTCTTCAATGGACCGCCGGGGAAGAGATCGTAGAGCTCCTTCGTCGTCACAACGCCGCTTTTGCCCATGCTGCGAATGGTGAGCGCGGCTCCCTTCGCCTGCTGCTCGCGCAGGTAACGCACGACTTTCATATGGGCGTCGGTCAGTGCTCCAATGCCCTCCTCCCCCGCGATGGCAGCAGCGACGGCTTCGTTCCATTGCGACGCGTCGGTGAGGTAGCCTTCCTCATTCACGTCGATTTCAGTTCCTGCGATGTTTTTCTTCATGGTTGGTTATGCGTTGATGGGTTTCTTTTTCTGCCGGCTGATGCCGGGCAGCGGCCAGGCTTTGAGCAGCAGGTTCCAGTAAACATGCCTGAAGGCGAGTTTGCCGAGATGATTGAGGCGGCTTTCCTCCAGCAGCCGCATGGGTCCAAAGGCGAAAGGAAACGGTCCTTCATGTGGCTCATACTCGTAGTTGAAGTCGATGAGCAGCGCCTTGCCGTTGCCGGATTCAATGAAGCAGTTCGAGTGGCCGTCGAATTCCTCCTTCAGCGGCTTCCCCTGGATGTGGAGCATGACGTTGTCGGCAAGCGTTTCGCTTTCAAAATGGACCACGGAACCGGCTTTCGATGCAGGGAGATTGGTCGCATCGCCGATGATGAACACGTCGGGATGCTGGACCGATTGCAGGGTGTGTTTGTGCGTGGGTATAAAATCCAAGTCATCGCCCAAAACCGAGCGGCGCACGGCTTCATCACCCATGTTCGTTGGCGTCGTCACCAGCAGGTCGTAGGACACCTCGCGGCCATCGAAACAGACGAGTTTGTTGTTCTCCTGATCGACCTTCTCGGCCACGAAGTCGGTCACCAGTTCGATCCCTTTGTCTCCGAGCAGATGCCCGAGCTTTTTCGACGCTTTCGGCTTGGTGAAGGCCCCGGTGAGCGGCGTCACATAGGTCAGCGTGACTTTGTCGCGGATGCCGCGTTCGCGGAAAAAAGTGTCGGCCAGGAAAGTGAACTCCAGCGGTGCCACAGGACACTTGATCGGCATTTCGTTGATGTGAACAACGACGCGACCACCGGCGAAGGTTTTGAGCTTCTCGCGCAGCGCCCGTGCTCCATCCAAGGTATAAAAATCATGCACGTTCACCCGCCATTTTGGGCCCAGCATGCCTTCCGTCTCTTCAGGGGCCGTTCGGCATCCGGTGGCCATGATCAGGATGTCATACTTCATCTCTTGTCCGTCTTTGAGCTTCACCGCGTGGCTTTCAGGCGTGATTTGATTCACTTCCGCCTGCACGAACTCGACGCCATGCGGCATGAAGACCCGCGTCTGCCGGATGATGTCGCTCTCCTCATACTTGCCAAACGGAAGGAACAGGAACCCCGGCTGGTAGAGATGCTTCTCCGAGCGGTCCACCACCGTCATGCGCCAGTCGGACGCAGGCAGGCGACGGCGCAGATGGTTCGCCATCATGGTGCCAGCGGTGCCGCCGCCGAGGATCAGTAAATGCTTGCTCATGGTGGTGTGAAGGTTGTCTTTGCCAAAATGCTATATGAGCGTATGCGTATATGCAAGTTTTAACTCTCCTCCGATCTTGTCCTCCATGAGCCATCACCTCGAATCCGACGAACGCGGCATCATCCTGCCCTGTCCCGCCTGCGGCAC
>CAJCCF010000007.1 GCA_903960845.1 uncultured Verrucomicrobiota bacterium
AGCTTTGCTTACTGTCGTTTTCTCGTAGTCCAGTGCGGACCACTATTCGAGCACGATGCCGCCCCAATAGGCGAACTCCCAACTCCAGCCGCTCGCGTGGGCTTCGAGGCGAAGCGTGACTTCCTGACCGCTGAACTTCGTGAGATCAATCTCCACCGTCTTCCAGCGCGGCTTCTCATGGTCCACCGCCAATTCCTTGACGGCCACTCCATCGACCGTGGCCTTGAGGGTCCAATCACCCCGGTCATCCGCCGCGACACTGAATTTAAGCTTCGTCCTGCCGGCTTCGATTTTGAGCTTCCGCTCAAAACCGGCGGGCTTTGTTTTCTCAAATGGATGCATCAGCAGCACGTTCGTTTTGCCGTGATACTCGGCTAACTTCAGCGGTGTGCGCTCAAAGTCCGGCGCATTCACTTTCCAATCGGGATTCCACAGGCTGACGCTTTCCCAGTCGATGGCGCGACTGTTGTTGCCCTTGGGTTTGGCGGGTTCGTTGGTTTCGACTCCTTTGATGAGAAGATCCTTTTTGCTCTTCGTCAGCGGCCCTTCCTCAGGAGGGGCCAGGATGTACCAAATGAGATCGCGAAAGATCGCGTCAGGCAGTCCGCCAAAGCCCATGGGCATGAGACTTTGTTTGGAATTGGTGAGCGTGGCGATTTGATCACGCGGCACGACTTGCGCCGCACCACCAGCGCCGAGGAGCTTCACATGGCCCGGTGTGTCTTCGACCACGCGACCCGCGAGCGTGCGGCCATCCTTGGTTGCGACGGTGAAGTTTTCGTAGCCGTTGCCGATGATCTGGTTGGGATCGATCACATTGGCCAGGATCGCATCGAGATTGCTGCGCCCGCTGCCGATCAAGTCCGGCCCCACCTTCTGCCCGCCGCCGTGGAACTCATGACAGACCATGCACGTCGCCGTGAAAATCAGTTTCCCGTTCGCAAGATCGGGTTCGCCGGTCAAACACGCCTGCTTTTTCGCGGCGATGAGTGCTTTCACATCCTCCGACGAGTCCTGCCACGCGCCGAGCACCTTGAAGGCGTGATCACGAATGGCCTTGTCTTTGCTCGTCGCCAATGCGCGCCGCACTGGAGCCGGGAAACCGCCGGCACTGACTTGGCCTTCGGCAATCGCATCCAGCATCGCCTTCGTCCACGTCGCCCGACTCGCGAGCGCTTCGATAGCCGCGATGCGAATATTAAAACCTTTCGAAGCAGCCTGCGTGAGCAGCGGTGCGATGAAATCATCTCCTCCGAGGTCCGCCGCTGCACGAATCGCCGCCACGCCGAGCGTGGTGGACGTGCCCGGAGTCAGCAGTGGCTTCAGTCCTTCTTTCACCGCATCTGTCTTCACCTTTCGCAGCGATTGCAGCACCGCGATGCGATCCTTCTCCGGCTTCTTTGCATCGTGCAGCGCGCTGATCATTTCCGTCACCGCTGCCTCATCACCCCACAGCACCGCAAGAGTTTGAGCATGCTTGCGCACGTCCGCGTTCGAGCTTTCGCGCCATTTTGTTAGGCTCGCGGAGACATCCTTCACCGGTTTGATCACGCCGCCTTCCTGGCCTTTGACGAGTCCATCCAGAGAATGCGCGAGCAGGATGTCGTGCGCCGCGATCTTGTCGCAAAACTCGACAGCGAGATCGAGGTTCTCCGCCTTCCGCGTGTCGCACAAACGGCGCATGGCTTTGTGGGAGAGGACGCGGGAGAGGGGCTGGCTGGTGGTGGCAACTTCAGCGAACTTCATCCATTCGGTGGATGAGCTTGCGACAGTGAGAGGCTCAAGCACCATCCAGACTTGGAAGGCAAGCACCAGATCGGTATCTTTCGCGCAAGCGGTCATCAGATCGAAGACGATACCTTCAAGCAGACTGAAGCTTCCTGGGCGGGTGCTGACCGTAAGGTTGTTCGAAACCCATCCGCGGAGAGCCAGTGCGGCGGCACTGCGAGAAGTAATGTCTTTGCTTTTGACGAGCTTGGGCAGTTCTGAGATGGCCGAATGCTCTGCATCGGAAAGAAATCTGCCGAACCAGCTTCTGAGAGGAGCATGGGAGCTTTCTGCGGCTCGCCTGACTTCCGGGTGCCGGTTCATGCTCAGCAGCGTCCAGAACGATTCCATGGCAGCCTCTTTGTTTACCGGGTTGATCCAGTTTTGATTCACCTTTGCCAGATTGTCCTGGCTGAGTTTGTCGCGCTCTACCAGCACTCGCCTCGCCATCCTGCGCATCCAGTTATTCGGATGCTCCAGGGTCTTCACGAGATCGGCGGTGGAGAGTTTTTGGAGGTCGAGGGGAGCGCGGACACTCTTGTCCGCTTCTTTGGGGCTCTCTTCGCTCGCTGCGGACAGGAGTGTCCGCCCTCCCTTCTCCTTCTCGTGCACCACCCTCCAGATCCGTCCACGCTCACGGTCCACGCCTTCGGGGTTGGCTTTGGCGTTTTGGTAGCAGGGATACTTGTCACACCAGTCCATGATCCAGAGAAAGCCATCAGGGCCGGTCTGGGTGCTGACGGGGCGGAACCAGCCGTCGTTGGCACGAAGTAAGTCGCGGCGCGGCTCGCATTTGAAGGTGGCGCCGACGGGCGTGAGCACTTCTTCGTGGATGGCATTGTCGTGGATGTTGCCGATGAAGGCGTGGCCATTGGTGTCGGCGGGATAGCGTCCGCCCTGATAAATCTGAACCCCGGCATACGCGGCGCGGAAATGTTTGTGCTTCACGATGCTGGGCAACAGTTCGTATGAGTACGGATTCTCCGGTGCTCCGCCCTGTCGGACGTAGATGCCGCCGGGGGCCATGTGGAAGAAGTGGTCGATGACGCAGGCGCTGACGAAAAAATTGCCCGCGGCATCGTAATCGCAGCCCCAGGGATTGCTGGTGCCATCGGCGAAGACTTCGAATTCCCACTGCGCTTCTTTGCCACGGCTCATCGGGCGGGCACGGCCAATGCCTGCATCAAACTTGAAGCCCTCGCTCTCCGGCTGGCCGGGGCGGCGGACCTTGCTGTTGGTGAAGACACCATGGGTCATGTAGAGCCAGCCATCGGGCCCCCAGCAGAAGGAGTTGAGCAGCTCGTGCGTGTCCTCGCGGCCAAAACCAGTGAGCACGACACGCCACTCGTCGGCGTGATCATCGCCATCAGTGTCCTTGAAATGCAGCAGATGCGGCTGCTGGCCCACATAGATGCCACCGTCGCCACAGAGGATGGCACTGCCCATGTCGAGACCTTCGACGAACACGGTGCGCTTGTCGGCCTCGCCATTGTTGTCGGTGTCTTCAAGAATGATGACGCGGTCTTTCGGGATCCTGGGATGATCCTGGCGCATCGCGTTCAGCGGATTGTCCTTTGCCTGACAAACGGCGGGCACGGCATGGTAGTGATCATCCCTGGCTTCGATGCCGAAAGCGTTGCCCTTGAACTCGGAGCCGTTCGGGTATTCGTAACCTTCCACGACCCAAAGGCGTCCGCGATGATCCCAGGTCATGGCGACAGGATTCACGATCATTGGTTCGTGGGCAAAGCAGCGGACCTCATAACCCTCCGGCACACTCATCCTGGCGCGGGCATCTTCGGGCGATGGGCAGACGGTCGCGGCAGGGGCGCGCTCACCGGTGATCTCTTTGGCGATCATGTCTTGAAATGGCAAAGTGCCAATGGCAAAAAGCAGGCTGGCGAGAAATCGATTCATGAGGAGACTGGATTGATCGGGAAGTTGCAGGGGATGATTACACGAAGGCTGGCAAATTTTTGAAACAAATCAGTCCGGTGATTTGAAGCCAAAAAAAAGCCCCGCCTCGAAGAAATCGAAGCGGGGCTCAAAACACGAATCAAGACTACTGTGGCGGAACGCGGAAGAGCTTACCTGTGTAAGGGCACTTCACTTCCATGCCGGTAGGCAGGCCGGTCACGTCAACGAGCTGATGCTTGGCGGCATAGGGGCTGTTCACAAAACCTGCACGACCAGGAATGGCAACGCCATAAGGCAGGCCGGAGGTCGCCGCCTGAGGAGCTGGTGCGGGAACAGGCTCAAGCTTTGGCTCAGGAGAAGGCTTGGTCATGGCTGCCACCTTGGTGTTAGGGACAGGCAGGCTCAGGGATTGGGACGGGCGGATTTGCGGACGTGAAGTTGCCACGATTTTAGGTGCTGCGTTTTCAGTCCGGGGGGCTGGAGTTGCAGCGATGCGTGGAGCACTGCCAGACATGCCATTTGGAACGATGAATGCCTTGTTCGTGTATGGGCAGACGACCTTGGAGCCACTGCTCATGCCGCGCACATCGATCAGACGACCTGGAGTGGTGAATGGCGAGCGGACATAACCGGGAAGATAAGCCACGGCACGCGCGGTTGGCAGGCCGCTGGAAGGAGCTGCCGCGCTAGGCTGATTCTGTGCGACTACTGCCTGAACCGGGGTCGCGCTGGTATTGCTGGCGACCATGCGGCGCGCGGAAGAGAGCGGGGCTCCCGAGCCGTTCATGCAGTAAGAGATGAGCCCGTGGCTCTGGATCTGATTCCATGCAACGCGCGGCGGCACGGAGCAGGAGACGGAAGCAATGGCGGCGAGGCCAATGAGTGGCAGACGAATGAGGGTTAGTTTGTTTGTCATGGCGTTAGGCGATTCGGGTTAACAGCTCGGTTTTACTGAATTATTAATTTTTTGCAACACCAATGACTTCAGGAATGAGAATTTTAGTACCCATTTTTGAACAAACCTATCAGTTCTTGGAAATTTGATCTGTTTCAGCCGACCAGTTTAAATAAATTCATTCTTGCTTGAAGCCCGTTGCCATGGCGGAACCTGATGAATCTTGAATGATTTCCGTCACCAACCGGTAAGGAAAAAGGATAGGGCCTGCGTCTCAATTCTGACCGCGGGTTTCCTCATTGATACTTTGAATCGCCCAAACTGAATGAGCTTAAATGCCGCAGGCAAAGAGGTCGCGGCACTACTCAGCAGTAGCGCGGCAACTCCGCGGTGCCTCAGAGTTCAGCGATGTCCCGAATTTAGGTTGCGTTTCTTTATGGCATTTGCTGGTATTTAGAGATATTCTGGCTTCGCAAATTCTAAATGACCGGTTCTGATCGCCTCCGCATCTTGATCGTCGGGAACGAGAGTCTGGCTGGCTGTGATACAGTCGCCAGTCTGACCGATCTCGGCCACAGTGTCGTGGGTACCTGCCGCAACAGTGAGGAAGCAATCAGGCTTTGTGACGAGGCGCGCCCCGGCCTTGTTCTCATGGATGTGGATCTCAACGGTCCCGCCGCCAGCATGGAAACGGCGAAACGTCTGCAACAGCATGGCCCCGTTGCTGTCGTCTACCATAGTGCCCATGCCGATCATCTGGAGACTATCAAGCACGCCGGTGAAACACATCCGCAAAGTTTTCTGCACAAGCCGTTTAGCAACGATGAGCTGCGACTGGCCATCGAAGCAGCAACGGCGCAGATGAGGGAGCCAATGAGTCGCCGCAGCCTTGAACACCGCTATTTCGAGACCCTTGAATCACTGGCTGACGGCGTGATTTCTGCGGATCTCGCGGGCATCATTGCTTTCATGAATCCGGCGGCTGCGCGCATCACCGGTTGGGCTCAAGATCATGTCGTGGGACGCTCGCTGCATGAGGTTTTCCGCATCTTTCATGCCAGTGGTGAACCAGCGATGGTTGAGTTCGCCACGCCGGCCCATCCAGTCAGCGAGCGCACCGTCTGGCTGACAACCAGAGATGGCACCCGCATCCCGGTTCAGGATCGCTCCACACCGCTGCGCGACCGGACGGGCCAACTCACCGGTGTCACGGTTCTTTTCCGCATTTTGCCCACCGAGGCAGCCCGGGAAACTCCGGTTCCGCCACCTGCGCCGGCTGCAGCCCAGACACCACTCGCGGATGTGGTGGAAAGCATCTCCGATCCACTCATCGCTCTCGATGGTCACTGGCGGCTGATTTACGCAAACACCAGCGCGCAGCAGCTTTTCGGGCGCGACGCTGAAAAGCTTCTAGGCATCGATCTCTGGGACCTGCTGCCCGCTGCCACACGGAGCACGTATTATGAGGCCTTCAGCCAGGCCATGCAGCGCCGGGAAACGGTGAATCGTGAAGTCTTTCTGGAGGAGAAACACATCTGGCTGGAATTGCGCGGCTATCCCTTTGCCGAAGGCCTTCTCATCCTGTGTCAGGACATCACCTCAAAGCGGGAAGAGGAGGAACGCAAGCACCGGCTCGACCGGCTGGAATCGCTGGGTCTTCTCGCCCGTGGTTTCGCTCATGAGTTCAACAACCTGCTGACCGTCCTGCTCGGCAATCTTTCGCTGGCCGAAATGCGCGCGCGCACCGCCATCCAGCTTCCGGAACTGCATGCCGCCAAGCAGGCCACGCTGCTTGCCCAGGGGCTGGTGCAGCAGCTTCTCACCTTCGCCCGCGGCGGCGCGCCGGTCAAACGGCCCTCCCAGCTCGGTGAAATCGTGGAGCAATTCTTCCAGCACCACAGCCGAGCCGCCGACATCGACTACCGGCTCGATGTGTCGTCACGACTCCCCTCACTGGCCGTCGATCCGGCGCAGATCCGTCGTTTGTTAGGCAATCTCGTGCGCAACGCCGAGCAGGCACAGTCCGGCGGCGGCATCATCACCGTGCGCTGTCATGCGCCTGACGCGGATGAGATGTTCGCGCATGATGTCACCACGGATCAGCCCGACCAGCCCACAGGTGTCGTCATCGAGGTGCATGACGGCGGGGCGGGCATCCTGGCGGAGAATCTCCCGCACATTTTCGAGCCCTACTTCAGCACGCGCAAAGCCGAGAATGCCACCGGACTCGGCCTAACCGTATGTGAATCCATTGCCAAAGCCCACGGCGGATCATTGTCCGTACGCAGTGAATCGGGCAAGGGCACCAGCGTGCGCTTTTATCTTCCCGTCGATGCCGATGGCGATGAAGCGGACGCCCTGGGCATCAGTCGCGCCTTTGACAGCCCGATGCATGCGGCCAGCCAGCGCATTCTTGTTTTGGAGGACGATCCACTCGTCCGCAGCCTCATCGTGCGCAATCTAGGCAGCCAGGGTTATGAGATCACCGAAACCGCCGAAGGCAGCGAGACCGTCCGCATGTATCAGGAATCCCTTCAGGCCGGACGCCGGTTTGATCTGGTCATTCTCGATCTTTCCATCCCCAATGGCATGGGCGGCGTTCGCACGATGGAAAAGCTGTGCCTGCTCGACTCCGAAGTCACCGCCATCGTCTCCAGCGGCTACAGCGATGATCCCGTGATGGCCAAGCCAGCCGCGTATGGCTTCGCTGCGGTCCTGCCAAAGCCCTACGAGCCAGCCGACATGCTGCGACTTGTAAAAAATGTCATCAGCCAGCGAGCCGTCAGGAATGGTTGAGGCCCGGCAGCCTACTCCCTCCAGAAATGCTTCTTGCCCGGTTCACGAAAGGCGTTCTCCAGACTATTGAGCAGCGAGTTCAGACGCGTCTCTTCCTTGATCACGTATTCAATGGTGTGTGAGTGGGTCGAAATGGGATAGCTCTTCACCACCTTAGGTTCGGTCAGGGTTGGCGAGATTTTTGAAGCCGCGTCCTGCACCGCCGCGCGAGCCTTGTCGAGCGCCTGCTGACCCACGGCGATCATCCCGGTGCCTTCCATGCGGGCAGGCTCCAGATAATAAAACCTGACGTGCGAGCCGGAGTTCAGCGTCAGATTCACTTCCACCACGCGGGCAACTCCATCAGCAATGTACTCGTGCTTGGACAGGGCGATGATCTGATTTGCCTTCACCATGTAGCGTCCGCCCTTCAGTGATCCGGTCCAGACTCCATCCTGCAGCATCTCCTCCGGCACAGGATTGGTTTGGGTCGGACCCGTGTTGCCACCGGAACTCTGGGCATGAGTCGTGGTGCAGACGAGACTGAGGCCAAACGTGAAAATGAGGAGCAAGGCTTTCATAGGGGCCGAAGCTGACAAAGAAAGCACGGCTTGTAAATGACAGAACATCAGGCCAGCAACAGCGCGCTGTGAGGAGTTGCGCCGCGCGGGGCGCTGTGGCAACAAGGGCATCCGCATGGCCTCAGCCGACACTCCCAAAACCTCAACCCTCAAGCTCGCCATTCACTGGCTTGTCTATGCCGCATTCCGCTGTGTGGAGAGTATCCTTTGGCTGCTGCCGGTCGAGGCTGTTTGGTATCTCGGCCGCGCCTTGGGAACTCTGGGCTATTATCTCGCAGGCAAATACCGTCGCCTCGCCCTGAACAACCTCAGCATCGCCTTTGGCAGTGAGCATGATGAAGCCTGGCGCAGGCAGACCGCCCGCAGGCACTTTGCCTCGCTTTTTTCCAACCTCCTTTGTGGCTTCAAACTGCCCATGATGAAGCAGTCGGACGTGGAAAAACGCGTCACCGTGGAGGGCATGGAACACACCCGTGCCGCCATGCAGAAGCAGCGTCCAATCCTCTACCTGGTCTGCCACCTCAGCTGCTGGGAGATTCTCACCCAGGTCCCTTCCCTGTTCGTCTTTGATCGCAAGCCGGCGACCGTTTACCAGCCGCTGCGGAATCCCTTTCTCAACGCTCTCGTCCTCCGCAGACGCAGGAAACTGGGCTACACGCTTTTCGACCGGCAGGACGGTTTCGCCGGTCCCATGAAACACATGAAGGAGGGTGGCTGCCTCGGTGTGCTCGTCGATCAGCATGCGGGCGACCACGGCATCTGGTGTCCTTTCTTCGACAGGCTCGCCTCCACCACACCCATCGCCGCCATGATGGCGCAGCGCAGTCATGGCGTGCTCATGCCCCTGGCCATTTATGACAATGGCCCGGGCCGCTGGCGCATGGTGTGCAGCGCGCCCGTGGATACCGAGGAACTCAAGCAAACCGTCGAAGGTCTAACCACCTGGATGAATCGTTCCGTGGAAATGATGATTCGCCGCCAGCCAGAAAACTGGTTCTGGGTCCACAATCGCTGGAAAACACCGAAACCTCAATTTCTCCTCTCCAACTACAAGCGCGGCATCAGCTACCCGGCCGACTACGATCACTCCAGACTCCGGGCTTTCGAGCTGCTCGTGAGATCACCCAATTGGTTAGGCGACGCCTGCATGGCCTTCCCTGCCGTCCGTGCCATGAAATCCGGCCGCCCCGATTTGAAGATCACCGTCTTTGGTCCCGAAAAACTGCGTGAACTCTGGGAGGCTCAGCCCGAAGTGGACCGCTACATCGGCAAGGAGAACAGGGAGGGTTTGTTCGCCGTCGCCCGGAAAATCAAGACAGCGGGCATCCGCTTCGATGCCGCCGTCCTGCTCACCAATTCCACGCGCAGCACCGCCGAGTTATGGCTCGCCGGGATCCCGCGCCTCGTCGGCTACAAGGGATCGCTGAGATCCAGAATGCTGCATCAAATCATCAAGGAACCCGGCGGCAAAGGCCCGCCCCTGCATCATACTCTGCGCTACCTCCACATCGCCCGCAGCATCGGCGCAGATGTTTCAGGTTTCACGTCTCAAGTTTCAAGCGCAGCCCCTAGCCAAAATCTTGAAACCAAAAACTCGGAACTCCGCATCGGCATCTGTGCCGGTGCCGAATACGGCCAGGCCAAACGCTGGCCCCTAGACCGTTTCGCCGAGGTTATCAAACAAGTCTCCGACGCCCATCCAGAGATCGAGTGGGTCTTCTTCGGCGCTCCCGGTGAAGCAGCCATGGGTGAGCAGCTTTCAACGATGGTCGGTGGTGTGCGGCACAGCAACCTTGTCGGTAAAACCAAGCTGGCCGAATTGATCACCCAGCTCAAAACCTGTCGGCTGCTGCTAACTAACGATACCGGAACCATGCATCTCGCCTGCGCGGAGGGCGTGCCCACCGTCAGCATCTTCGGCTCCACCGAGCCCGTCCTCACCGGCCCCCTCGGCGATCAGCACACCGTCATCCGCCACCAGGTCCCCTGCAGCCCATGCTTCAAGCGCGAGTGCCCCTTCGGCCACTACGAGTGCATGACCCAGATCACACCGGACCAGGTCGCCGCCGCTGTGCTCAAGAAGCTTGTTTAGCTGGAATCCAGGTTTCAAGTTTCAGGTTCTCTGAATCAAGGCGTTACGAGATCCTGCCAGCACACTCAAAAAGTGAGGTGTGCAGTGTTCACCAATCGTTGGCATTCACGTCGTGAAACTTTGAACCTGAAACTTGAAACAGGATTCCAGGTTTAGTGAACCGCACGCCAGCCGCCGCGCCCTGCCGCTCGGGCCTCGGACTCAAGCTGGCGGAGTTGGCCTTCATACCGGCTGGTTGTACGGCCATCGGGCAGGGTGGTGCCGCTGGTGTGGATGCGGGCGAGGCCTTCACGAATGAGTTTGGCGGATAAGTCTTCGCCATCCGGAAAGAGGATGAAGGCGTAGTGGCGGCCGCTGTTGTACACGCTCTGCCATTTGGTATAAACGGTGAATGGCCGGGTGCTCAGCAGTTGCTGCGTGAAGGCCTGCGCCTGCTGGCCGATGGCGACGGTCCGCGCCTCGCTCAAGCCGTCAAAGTAGCGCCCCTGCTCGGCGATGCGGTCACCATTGAGATGATGCCGTTTCTTCTCCGGGCAGTCGGCGAAGTAGAGACGAAACTCATGCGTCTGACCGTTGTGATCAAGATGGAAGCTGTCGCCGTCATTGTCGGGATGCGGATGCAGGCGCGCGTTCGGAATCACCTCGAAGACTTTGACACTATGCCTGGCCGGCGAGTGCTGCGGTCCGTCCTGAATGTCACGCCAGACCTGGAAGCCGATGGCGATCAGCGCGAGCAAACTCCAGAACCATGACTTTCCCCGGCGGCGTCTCATGCGCTGGCGGATTCGAGCGCTGCGTAGTCGATGGTGCGCAGTCTTGCCTTCTTGGCGCCCATGCTCGGAACGCAGTCAAGCAGCGCCTGAGTGTAGGGATGCTGCGGACGGTTGAGTACTTCCTCGACGGAGCCGGTTTCGACAATCCTGCCCCGAAACATGACAGCCACGCGGTCAGCAACATCGCGGATGATGCCGAAATTGTGGGTGATCAGGATGAGACTCATGTCCAGCTCACGGCGCAGCGTGGC
>CAJCCF010000008.1 GCA_903960845.1 uncultured Verrucomicrobiota bacterium
CACCGGGTTCTTCACCCGAATTTGGGAAAATGATGAACCCCGTATATTGTTGGTCGCAACCATAGTTGATGAATACGAAGTATCGTTAGATGGATCTACAAAAACTGTATTTTTGGAGAATCGGTAATTTGAAGATACTTCAGACTTAGTGGTCATTCGAGTGAAGCGACTAAAGTCCTGGTCTTTATGTCTTTGGCCCGGCAGATAATTTGCAAGGGCAAAGCCAACGACATCTGAATGATAGGCAACAATTTTGGGTCCGTTGAGAGGGTGTGGTCTTCCGGCTGAACCCAAGGGGGGCAAGGCGTTTGGATTGGTGCCTGGTGGTTTGATTGCCGTCGTGAGCTGTGCTGTAAACGGAATGAGTAACGTGGCGCTACCAACTGAGCTGCCAATGCTGATGTTCTGAGTGCCCGGCTCAGTGTCGGAGGCGGATCTTGCGTAGAATTTAATTTGCCCAAGAACACTCGTTGTTAGGTTGAGTTCATTCTGCCATTCAGTGCTTCCCTCCGCGCGCACTTGGTTGGAAGCGCCACATGTCACATGAAGAGGGATAGATTCCACCCTTGAACCCAAGCTAGCTTTTACAATAAAAATTGAGGGGAGCGCTTGGCCTGGGTTCACTTTTTGCCCAGCTCCTGAAATAAGGAACAATTTCAATGGTGGTGTGCTGGCTCTTGAGAACATATCAGTGCCCAGACTTATTTCTTCAAGGTCTGAGAAGCCATCCCCATCGAAGTCACTGCTGTTGACGTACAAACCGTCTGCTGTTTTAGGTTTCTTGTTGTTCAAGAATTCAAGCAGATTGCTAACGCCATCATGGTCAGGATCCACTAATGTTAACATTTTATGCTGCGCTTGAGTGAGTGCCAGATTGGTGGTGTACACTGCCGGAAACCGTATCAGCGACGTATTGCTATCCTTCACCTCCTGAAGTTCTTCGGCGATGTTTACTGGCAGCATACCCATCGGTGTGTCCCGATGGTAGCCATAGTGTAGTGGTGACACCTCGGCATCCAATGCACTTAATTTGTTCAACCCGTTAGCTGTGGCTGTTTCCCAAGCGTTTGGCATGCCGTCGCCATCAGTATCTAAAGCAGGTGCCACCACCTTCAACACACAAGGTGCACTGGCACTTTTGGTTACGTCTTTGATGGCCACCACGGCCAGACTCAGATTACCCGCCACATTTGGCAACTTCACGGCGATTTTCGCATAGCCTTGGGTGTCTGCTTGGAAGCGGAGGGTTTTCGGACGCCACTCCTCTGGAGATGCGGGCTCATTGCCAAATCCAGCTGCGGGGGCCAGCAGGGTGTGGTTGTTGGGGGCGGTGATTTCAATGGTCGTGCCCGGTGCCGGGCAAAAGCCGCCATTGGGTCCTTTGAAGATGCTTTGGACATGGATGGGTTTCCCAAGTGTCTGGAAGATGGTGCCGCTCTGCCCGGCACCGCTGATGATCTGCAACGCCAATACAGGCTTGCTCGTCGCCTTCTTTGCATCCGTGCCGGCGGCGAGTTCTTGAGCGTCGGTGAAACCATCGCCATCGGTGTCGCGGGAGGAGGTTCTGCTGTAGTCGGCGATCTGCGGATTCAGACCCAGAGAGTATTCATCTGCATTGACCAGGCCATCGTGATCCAAGTCGATCTCCGTGAGGATCTGCCAGGTGTGGAGGGCGATGAAGCCTGCCTGCCAGGCCGCGCGTCTGACTTCATAGGCCGCCTTCACCGCAGCCGATGCCGTGGCGGCAGGACTTGCGGGCAGGGCGGGTGGCACTGCCGGTTTGGTAACGGCATATTCATTGATCAGCAGGGTACTGCGTCCATCCGGTAAAAGGTGGGCCGCGCTCTGTTTATCAAGGTTCTGCTGAATGAGCGCGCTGATGCCGGTGCCCGTGCTTTGAAGCCGGGCGATCTCGGTGCGCTCTGCGGCGGTCAGTGGCAGTGCGGCGATACGAGCCGCCACGGCCGAGCGTGCCAGCGACAGGCTGGCATCGTCAGCATTGCGCCAATCGAGCTGGTAGGCGGCTTCCCAGACATTGGGCATGCTGTCCTGATCGGAATCGGCATTGGGCGCGTTACCACCGGGGAAGCTCAGGGCAGCCAGCTTGGCTCTGGTCTCGTTATTGGGCGGTGGGATCAGGCCGATGGCGGGAGCGCTGGCCGCAGGAACGGGAAGGGTGATCCCCTGAGTGCTCAGCCAGATCAGATAGCCTGCCGGCAGATGGTCTGAACCGTTGATTTCACCGATTGATGCAGGGGGCAAGGTGTAGAGGTATCTGGCGCTGAAGAAGGTGGCCGGATATCTTTTTGTGATTGGGTCATAACTCTCCCGGTAGGCGCGGCGCAGAAGGCCGTCATTCATCCAGGCGCTGTAGTTATCACTGCTCGAACGCCATGACCACCTGACCTTGGCCTCCGAGGTGGAGGTGGGAACCGCGCGCGAAGAGGTCTTGTAAGTCAGAGCACTGTTCGCCGCCGAGGTGTTCGGTCCAGTGGATTTCAGGAAGGGATTGGTGATCACGGCAGCCGAGTCTTTCACACTGCTGCTGCCCCAGGTGCCTGACAGTTCCTCAATGGTCAGCAGACCGTCTCCGTCCGGGTCGAGATAAGCGTCGTCAAAGCGGTATTTGCTGAGCTGCCCATGATAAATTTTGCCCCAAGCATCCTCCGTTGTGTTGGCGAGGCCGTCGTCATCGGTATCGGCTGAC
>CAJCCF010000009.1 GCA_903960845.1 uncultured Verrucomicrobiota bacterium
ACCTGACGCAAATGCTGATCCTCCAGACTGAGGGTCAGAAGCACATCCACGACCCGGTTCATCGCCCGCATCCAGGCGGGTTCACGCCGCTGAGCGGTAGTCAACTGCAGCGTCACTGCTTGAAGAAACAAGCCCAGGTTCGGAAATGAAACACCCGGTAAAATCAGAACCTCCGCCGGGGCCTCCAGCGCCACTTCAGATCCTGGCTCGATCCGGCACCAAAACATGGCGGCCTTGAGCCGTGAGTCAGTTTTCGCCCCGGCCTTCGTCAACACAGCCACCACACGCCGGATCTGCTCTTTTTGCTTCGTTGCTTCGGCAGCAGGCGGCGGCGTGTAACTTGAACGATCTGCGTGGAGGCATAACCAAAATTCTGCCATGGAAGGTTCATCAAGCCTTTGGTCCAGCATCTCAGCATCTAGATTCATCATCACACGCCCGTCCCGCAGCCCAGGTTTGCCCAGCTCGATTAACTCTGGCAGAGGCAACCCCACCGTCCGAGCGCGC
Organism: uncultured Verrucomicrobiota bacterium; assembly: GCA_903960845.1. Taxonomy (GTDB): domain Bacteria; phylum Verrucomicrobiota; class Verrucomicrobiia; order Verrucomicrobiales; family Verrucomicrobiaceae; genus Prosthecobacter. The sequence goes on from CAJCCF010000009.1 coordinate 508, forward strand.
GCAGCCAGGGCAGACCGTTCGCGTGCAGGCAAAGGCAGGGCCAAGTCCACGAGATGTGCCACTACCCAGGCACGCAGAAGTTCCAGATTCAAAGGCAATAAGGTCTCCGTAATGCTTGTGTCGAAACGCTCAGCGCGCATCCGCCGCGCCAATGTCTCACGGTAAGTCATCACCTGCTCCGCCATCTGCGTTACTAGGGGTAATGGCAAAAAAGCTCCTCGTTCTGCAACTTTAGGACCGACAGCTTCAAGCAGGTAACCACGCATCATCAAGCGGACATGCGGCGGCATAGGGATCTCGGTTTGACAGGTCGCCAGCGAAAGCAGGGCTGTGATGGCGGCCTGAGCCTCACCCATCTCGCGCATTGCCAGCACACCCAAAGCAGTGAAGCGGCAATCATTCGGGAAGCGCGCCTGCTGCACAGCAAGAAAGATCTTCGCAATTTCCGTCTGCCGCCAAACCACTAGGTCGAGCGCCGCCTGCAGTGCCGTCTCCGCATCCAGCACCGGATCCAGAGCCAGTTCAAGCAGCGTTCGTGCTGCGGCCTCTGGCTGACCGCGCATCAAGTCCATCTGTGCCTGACGCAGCCGCCTTTCGCTCATGCCGGGAGACACGGCGGCATGCATCTGCATTTCCTCCAATCGTCCGGCACGCAGTAGAGCTGACGCGATCTGGCGCTGGGCCTCAGCATCCTCTGGAGCCAGTCGTAAGACCTCTTCAAGACAGTACAACTCTCGATCCTGCCGATCAAAGCTCATCCAATCCGCCAGCACCTGCCAATACTCCACCGAGCCACGCCGCCCTGATTGCTGTTGAAAAGCCGCTCTGAGCAGATGCCCCATCCCACGAGCTTGGCTGATCTCCATCACCCGCCGCCAGTGGGTCAGCCGCGCCGCCTTGTCAGGCACCTTGATCTCTATGGCCAGCGCCACGGTCCAGAGCTCCTCTGGCTTTCCTGTCAATGCCAGCGCGGACATCAATGCGCTGGACACACGCACTTCCTTTGGAAACTGCCTCCATAGACGCAGTAGTTTCTCTGTTTGCTGGCCTGGACTATCAGCAAACGAGATCTGTCCGAGCTGCTTGGCAATATCATCTGCTTCAACTGCCGCACGAACTGGAGCCGCCGGTGGAAACACCACCGAACCCGAATGCAATACCTTCATAATTGAGCTGCCAGGGAACCGCGCCATGGCCTCCGTCAGCCATGTTTGCCTCTCACTGGGTGTGCGTAACAGCGCCAGAATTGGAGCGATGCGTTCATGCTCCAGTTGATTGCCGTCTTCCCGTGCCGCCCACATCTCCAATCCTCGCGCCGCCTCTTCATTTTGCCCTAGCTCATGCTGGATCATAGCAATCCGCAGCCGGCATTCGATCTCGTCGGGTTTCACCGCAATCCGACGCTGGAGAAAAGCCACCGCCTCGGCGTGACGGTCGGATTCAACCAACACATCACACCACAGCGCATCGATGTCTGATCCAGACATTTCTGCTCTCCGGATCTGCGTCTCGAGGATCGGCAGCATCTGATCCAGCCTCCCACGCTCCCGGAGCCATCCCAGCAGCGTGATGATGATGACCGGCCTGTGGGCAAACTGCACTCCCAGTTCTGCCGCAGAAAGTATCGGTGCGGAGGTGGCGCTGTTCCGTGATGAATCCAGCACGTGCAGTAGCGCCACCAGCGCCTCCCTCTCATCGGCACTGCCAGACTGCGTCTCTGCCAGCCAAGCCTTGGTTTCCTCCGCCACCGTCTGCAACTCGCCCCGCTTGAGCAGAGTGCTCACCAGGAGCCGACGCCAGGCCAGCCGGGCGCTGGATTCACTCGCCGCACTGATCGCCGCGCGCGCTTGCTGGATGGCTCGTTGCTCACTTTTTCCAAACTCTGCCTCCCAGGCGCAAACGACCTGCTGCAACTCCTCATGCTGTGAACGCGCCTCTGATAGCTCGCGCAACTTGGACATCACGCCCTCGGTCTTCCCCTGCGCACGAGCGATGTAACAGCGCAGCCGCACAGCCTCAATCACGGTATCGGCCGGTGCCTGTGCGGAGATTCTATCCAAACTTTTCATTGCCTCGTTAAACTGGCTGCCGCGCGCCAGCAATTCCGCGTGCTCCAGCCACAGCCCATCCTCGGCTCCTGTCATCGACGCCGCTTTCGAGATCGCTACAAGCGCTTCTTTGTCAGCCCCCGTGCGCCTCCACACTCGAGCCAGCAGACGAAGCTCTGGCACGGTAACCTTTGGATCATCCAGCCGGCGCTGGAGATAGCCCCGTAAAGCGACGAACCCCTTGCCATCCAAGCAATCGGCCATCCAGAGAGTGATGGCAGTCTCTATTTCTTCATCCGGTTGGCTGGATAAAAGCTTTTGCCACCCCTTCTCACGTTCCTCCATTGGGTCGGAAATTTGTGCCGGACACGGTGAAATGCACCCGAACGCCGCCAGCAGCATAAGGAAAGCGAGACTGGGGACCGATACGGATTTCTGCGTCATGATCAACTGTCTAGCGGAACCGCCACTGCCTGACAAGCCGGCATCACGTCATGGAATCAACCCACCCTGCTTCCGCCTCGCTAGGGAGCTTCAGAGAGGGGCGTATTGAATGCCTTCTTGCGCTTTATGACAATTTGCAGGAATGCGCGCCATGCTTGTTCACAAAGAGGGGAAGAGACTTTGGGTGGCGGCGGCTTCAGAAGCCGGCCGAACCAGGATGGCTGAGTCGGTTTTACCTAACTTCATTTAATCTTATCAAAAAGGCTGGTGTGTCCTCACATCAGCCTTTTTGTTTGAAAGCAACGGCATGAATCCGGGTGCCAGTCCTAGTGTCGTGGCCAGCCGTCGAATAGGGGCGACCGATCTTCCGGCAACAAAGCTGGCATCGAATGTGCGGCTTGTGTAGCATCCCCGCTTTAATTGCACCGGCCGCCGGGTTCATTCACACTTCCTCCATCCACCATGATCAAACACGTTCGCCGTCTCAGTGTCAGCCAATGGATTCTCATCGCGATGATCGTGGGGATTTTGTTCGGCTGGTATCTGAGCACCAAGTCACTCTCTCCCGTGGCGACCGAGAACTGGCTGAGGGTGTTCAAGATGACCTCGGGTGCCTTCCTGCATCTGGTGAAATGCATCATCGTGCCGCTGATCTTCAGCACGCTGGTGGTCGGCATCGCGGGGCATACAGATGACATGAAAGCGGTCGGACGGATCGCGCTCAAGTCCGTCATCTACTTTGAAATCGCCACCACGCTGGCCTTGTTCGTCGGGCTCGGCGCAGTGAATCTGATCAAGCCCGGCGAAGGCATCGTCATGACGAGGACAGCGGTTGCGACGGCAGAAAAGGCGGCCGCGACCAAGGTCACCCTGGAGGGTGTGATCGAGCACCTGACGCCGCAAAGTTTCTTTGATTCAGCAGCGCGTAACGACGTCCTTCAGGTCGTCGTCTATGCGCTGCTTTTCGGCATCGCCCTCGGGCAGGTGAAGGGCATTCCAAAGCAGACGATGCTCGCATTTTTTGAAGGTGTGTCACAGGTCATGTTCAAATTCACCGGCCTGGTCATGCTGCTCGCCCCTTTCGGGGTGGGCGCGGCGATTGCGACCACCGTGGGGCAGAATGGGCTTGGCATTCTCTCGAATCTGGGCGCCCTGGTGCTCACGCTTTACGGCGCACTTCTCGTCTTTGTGCTCGTCGTGCTCGTGCCGGTGATGTGGGTGACGCGCATTCCGGTGAAGCGCTTCTTCCGCACCGTTCGTGAACCTGCGCTGCTGGCTTTCTCCACCGCCACCTCGGAGGCGGCACTTCCGGACGCGATGCGCCTGATGCACAAATTTGGCGTGCCGCAGCGCATCGTGTCATTCGTGCTGCCGACCGGCTATTCCTTCAATCTGGATGGCTCCACGCTGCATCTCGCGGTTGCTTCCGTGTTTGTGGCGCAGGCTGCCGGCATCCATCTCGACTTCAAAACGCAGATCACCATGATGCTCACGCTGATGCTGACGAGCAAGGGTGTGGCCGCCGTGTCGCGAGCAACACTGGTCATCCTCTCCGGCACACTTGCGACCTTCCACCTGCCGATCGAAGGCGTGGCGCTCATCCTCGGCGTGGACGCGTTCCTCGACATGGCGCGCTCTTCCGTCAATCTCATGGGCAACTGCCTGGCCTCCGCCGTGGTGGCCCGCTGGGAAGGTGAGCTGAACATCCCCGAATCCGAGGACGAACCTCCGGAAAATCCACCCGTCATGGACTTGTCATAACGACTTTTTTGGTTAGGCGTTCCATCCCACCTCACGGCAACTCATGAACACACGGTACGCTCATCGGCTCATCCTCACACTGCTCCTGCTTGGCTCGGCAGCCGCGCTTCCTGCGCAGACCGCGACCATCAAGCCCGGGAAAAAAACCAAAACAGCCCCCTTCATCATCCCGCCGGACATCAATGGCCTGAGGACGGTCATCGCCCCGCCTGAAAAAACAAAACCTCTGAAAATCGCCATCTTTGACGGCAAGGGCGCACCCAATGAAGGGATTGAAAACGTGGCCCGCCGGATCATGTCCATCCCGCAGGCGACCGTGACCCGGATAAAGCCTGAGGAGTGGGCTTCGATTGATTTGAAGGCCTTCCAGGTGGTTGTTTTTTCCGGCGGGTCAGGAAGTGCGCAGGCAGAGGCCATCGGTGAGGCCGGGCGCAACAATATCCGCGAATACATCCGTTCCGGTGGTGGCTATGTCGGTGTCTGCGCGGGGGCCTATCTCGCCTGCTCGAACTTCAAGTGGAGTCTCGGCATCCTGAATGCCTGCACGGTCTCTAAAAAATGGCAGCGCGGCCAGGGTTTCATGGACAGCGAAGTCACCCCGGAAGGCCGCAAGCTCCTTGGTGATGTGGATGGCACTTTCAAAGTGCGCTACCACAACGGACCCATCATCAAACCCGCCGGCCTCGCTGATGTTCCCACCTACAGGGCCGTCACGATCTTCAAATCTGAAATCGCCGAGTTCGGATCACCGGCCGGCGTGATGGTTGGCTCACCTGCCCAGGCTCAGGGCCTCTATGGCAAAGGGCGCGTCTTCATCTCCAGCCCGCATCCCGAAAACACACCCGGCCTGGAACACCTCATCCCGCGTGCCGTGCTTTGGGCCGGTGGCGTTGGAGAGCCTTGATGCAGCTTTCGATTCTCTGCATCAAGACTCTGCCAGCATCTTGCCTTCCTTCTTCCCGGCATTCGGCTGCTTTCGACGTTTCCGTTTTGCCGGGCGTTTTTTGCGGAGCCTGACCGTGTAATCAACACCCGCTTCGCGCACAGCATTCGCATCAGGTTCAGGGACATTGAACCAGTCGCGGAAGGTGTGAGCATTGATGACGCGGACGCTGGGGTCGCTTGCGTGCCAGTGCGCAGCCGGAGTCCGGCAAGCGAGAAGGTGACGGTCAGCCGCCGCCGAACCCAGAAAGCTGCGGATCTGATGCATGGATTTCAAAGCGCGCGAATCACCACCCGTTTCGCTCCACTTGGCTTCAATGAACTGGAGTCGCCCGTTCAACCACAGGACAAAGTCAACTTCCACCCCCTGCGCATCACGCCAGAAGAAAACATCTGCCGGACTGGCCTGGGCTTCCCGTGCCCGCATCACCTGGCCGAGCACATAGGTTTCCCAAATCGCGCCGATGAATGGCGACTGCACCATCTGCTGCGGCGATGCCAGCCCGAGCAGAAAACATAGCAATCCCGTGTCGCGGAAGAACAGCTTCGGCGTTTTGATCAGGCGCTTGCCGTGATTGCGAAAGTACGGCGGCAGAATGTGGATGATGTTGGAGGCCTCCAGCACACTGAGCCACTGTTTCGCCGTGCTACCCGCGATGCCGACATCGGTCGCGAGCGTCTGATAATTCACCAGATTGCCCGAGTAGGTGGCGCACATGCGGATGAAGCGCTCAAAATCCCTCAGGCTCGCGACATTCACAAGCTGACGCACATCACGCTCCAAATAGGTGGCTAGGTAGCTGGCATAAAAGTCGCGGGCGGGCATGTCCGGCGCACGCCAGAGTTCAGGATAACCACCGCGCCACATCAGATCTTCCACGCCGGGAAAATTCATGGGATTGGCATCGATCAGTTCCACCGAAGCCAGAGTCTCCAGTTCCACAATGACACAGCGCCCGGCCAGGCTTTCCGACAAGTTTTCCATGAGTGCAAACTTCTGCGATCCCGTCATGATGAAGCGGCCCATGCGGTGCCGGTCAGCATCCACCGCCACTTTGAGCGAACGGAAAAGTGCCGGTGCATACTGCACTTCATCGAGGATCACCGTGGGGTGGCTTGCGAGCGCATCGAGAAAAGCGGTGCCGTTGAGTTCAGCTTCCTGCGCCACGGATGGCAGATCGAGCGTGAGAAAGGGCGCGTCCGGATAAAGATCACGAAGCAGGGTTGTCTTGCCGGTCTGCCTCGCCCCCGTCAGGAGAACCACCGGAAAGTGCGCTGCCAAGCCGCGAATGCGGTCGGCTTGGAGTCGCTGGATGTGAAGGCTCATGAGGTGGCTTTTTTGAACGCTTTGACTCTATACCGGATAATCCTGTGTTCAATCCTAGATTATCCGCATTGCTCATTTTAAAATCCATATATCGTTCATATCCAATGCATTAGAAGCATTGAAAAATCCGGACGGTTTTGAAAAACGCTGACTTTTGTCGCCTTTTCCCGGCTAAAAAACTGGATTATCAGCAGAAATGCGCGCCGCGAGTGTTGACATAAAGGGAGTAAAGACTCTGGCTGGCGGTGACAAAAAGACGGTTCCGTTTTGGACCACCGAAGCAAAGGTTGCTCGCGGTCTCCGGCAGCTTGATGAAACCGATGCGCTGACCTTCGGGATTGAAGACGTGGACGCCGTCGAAGCCATCGCCCACCCAGCCGGCGCTGGCCCAGACATTGCCATTGATGTCACAGCGGACACCGTCGGAGCCACCTTTGCCCGCCTTGTCTGAAAGAGCCCCCTTGTTCACGGCAAAGACCCTGCCTTTCCCGAGCTTCACGCCATCGGCCACATCGAAGGCCTTGATGTTTTTTGGATCGCCCGTGTCCACGATGTAGAGCTTCTTGTAATCAGGGCTGAAACACAAACCGTTAGGCTTCACCAACTCGTCCGTGACCTTGCTGATCTTGCCGCCCGGATCGATGCGGTAAACGGCCTCTTTAAGCAGCAGGTCGCCTTTGTTCCCCTCGTAATCCATCATGCTGCCATAGCCGGGATCGGTGAACCAGATGCCGCCATCGGGATGCACCACCGCATCGTTGGGTGCATTGAATGGTTTGCCGTCAAACTCGGAGGCAAGAACGGTGATTTTACCATCCGCTTCATACCGGACCACTTTGCGCGTGGCATGCTCGCAGGAGATTTGACGACCCTGGAAATCAAAGGTGTTGCCATTGCTGTTGTTCGCGTTGTTGCGCAGCACACTGACATGACCATCCTCGGGCAGGTAGCGCATCTGGGCGTTGTTCGGGATGTCACTCCAGACGAGGTAATTTCCCGTCCCGTTCCAGGCAGGTCCTTCCGCCCACAGCATGCCCGTGTGCAGCCGGCGGATCGGCGCATTTCCCTGAATGAGCTTTTCAAAGTCAGGCTCCAGGGCAATGACATCAGGATCCGGATAACGCTCCGGGTTCTTCCCGCTCCAGTCACGGGCGAAAGCGGAAACGGCGGAGGAAGCGGCGATGCTGGTGATGAAGGTTCGGCGTGTGGTGCTCATGGGGGTTTGCGTTTCTATCGAAACGCCATTCGCGATGCAAGCTCTCAAAACAGGTGCCAGAGCAGCCCGGCCATCAACAGAGTCGCCGCCATCCAATCCCGCACACCCGGACGATCCGCATCACCCGTGAGTCGCAGCAGCTTGAACAACGCGCCGGTCGGGCAGCCGTACTTGCAGTAGGCCAGAGGTTGAAACAGCGATGCAATCAATCCAACAACGGCAATCGCAAGACTGGTCACGCCCGCGACCCGGAAACCGTAGGCATCAAAAGGCTCAAGGGAATTCATGTCCACCGCCCAACCAATGATGATGCAAACAAAAACAAAACCGAGCAGAAGGAAGGGCATCTGCGTCAGCCGGCGCTCCAGCGCGGAGGACAGCCGCCACTGCCACTTCATGCGCCGCGCAAGCAGCTGCTGCAAAGCCCCATGCGGGCAGATGTGATGGCAGTAAAGCTGCCTGCCGGTAAACACCGGCCCAAGCAAAGCCACCACCGTCAGCAGGAGCAGTCCGGGAGCACTGCGCCAGGGCGTGCCATGCGCCGCCCAACCCGTGAGCAGGCCTTGTGATAACATTTCACCAGCGATGAAGCCCCCATACACGACCAGCAGCACATGATGCAGGTGCCGCACCCGGGACACTCCTCGCAAGCGGGTGAAGGCCATGAGAAAAGCGGATAACACCACCATGACATGTCCCGTGTCCTGCCAGCGCCAGCGCATCTGCCTCAGCCAGCCGGCGGGCTCCTGCTCCAGCAGGCTTTTGGCGCGGCGCTTCAGGCCCTCCGCCACGGACCAGCTTGTTTCAGTCGCACCGGACACACCTTCGATTTTTGCCGCCTTGAAGTCGAGTTCGGCCAGACTCTCCAGGGTCATCTCATTGAAGAGGTTCTGAAAATAATCATCCCCGGTGACATAAGCGACATAGCGCTTGGTATCATAGCTCTTGCGCAGTGCGATCCGCTTCAAAACACGTCCGCTCGCATCCAGCAGCATGAGTGTGTCCGTCGGCCCCTTGTAGCCCACAAGCGTATCAGTCACCGGTGAAGTGCGCACGGCGGTGGCGATGCATTTTCCTGAAGCATCAAGCACCTCCTGACCGCCGGCATGTTTTGGCGACGGTTGCAACTTGGATGCCGCAGGCTCGAGCCGCTGCACTTCCGCCAGGGTGATCTCCTCCGGAAAACGCAGAGACGCACCTTTGGCGCGTCCAAGCTTTTCGAGCACGCCCTGTGCAATCGCCGCGCTCGTCAGGGTGGCACCGGTGACGGTGTGCAGGGGCTCTTTCACAGGTTTGCCCGGCTCCAGGTTTTTGAATTGTGCAAAGAACGCCCGGTCCGCCACCACCTCCGCCACATGATCGGAGGTGTCATGACTCTTCAGCAGGCGCACACCGGTCAGCACGCCCTTCACATCAAAGACGAGCAGGCAGTTGGTGGGACCCGAGTAACCAATGATGCGGTCCGACTCAGGCGCCGTGGTGCAGACATAGCCGAGCGTCTCGCCCTCACCGTCGAGCGCGGCACGCCAGCCACTGCCCGGATTTGCCGCGCCCAGAGTGCGGATCTTGGGAAAGTAATCGCGCAACCGCTCCGGAGTGAGCACCGCCGCAGCCTCATGCCGCTCACGCATCTGCACCACCTCGCGAATCACCAGCACCGCAGCCACAAGCAATCCCACCCGCCAGAGACGGAGGAGGTGAAGGCGCAGGTTTTTCAGAGACATCCGCTTAGCTTGGCGGAAAGCCATCCGTCTGTCACTCCGCTGTTGTGCTCTTTTTTTTCCAAATCACTGCGGTTTCAGACAAGACCTCCCGGAACAGCGGGGCATCCTTCAAAACCGATGTCACATCACATTCACATCATCGACTCCCACACCGGCGGGGAGCCCACACGCGTCGTGCTCAGTGGCGTTTCCATCGAAGAACTGGAGCACTACCGCCGGTCAATCATCTGCGAACCCCGCGGGCATGAAGTCATCGTCGGCGCCTTGCTCGTGGAGCCAAAGGACACGTCGTGCGCGGCAGGCGTCATCTTCTTCAACAACGTCGGCCTGCTCGGCATGTGCGGTCACGGCATGATCGGCCTCATCACCACACTAGCTCATCTCGGCCGCATCCAGCCCGGCGATCACCGCATCGAAACACCCGTCGGAGTGGTCACGGCGAAGCTGCATGATGACGGTCGCGTCAGCGTGCGCAATGTCGCCTCGTATCGCAAGGCGGCCCATGTCCGCGCGGGCGGGGTCACAGGTGACGTGGCCTGGGGCGGCAACTGGTTCTTCCTCGTTTCAGATCACGGACTGGATCTCACGCTGGCCAATGTTCCCCGGCTAACTAAAAGTTCGCTCATGATGCGCGATGCCATTCATGCGGCAGGCTTCCCTGAAGTCGATCACGTCGAACTCTTCTCGCCGCCATTGGATCCCGCCAATCACAGCCGGAACTTCGTCCTCTGTCCCGGTGGCGAATACGACCGCTCACCCTGCGGCACCGGCACCAGCGCCAAGCTCGCGTGTCTCGCGGCTGATGGCAAACTTGCCCCGGGCGAGGTGTGGCGGCAGGAGAGCATTCTGGGCAGTCTTTTTGAAGGCATCTACGAACAGTCGGACAACGGCATCATTCCCACGATCACTGGCAGAGCTTTCATCACCGCGGAATCAACGCTGATCCTCGATCCGGCAGACCCTTTTCAATTCGGAATTCAATAAGACAAAACATGTCCCGGCTCTTCCCCCTTTTATTCCTGGCACTTTTTTATCTGCCGGCTCTTGCCGACGACCTGTCCAAGCGCACGGAAAACACCGTCTTCCGCGACCGCGTGAAGGCCAATTGGCTCCCCAGCGGCAAATCGTTCTGGTATCGAGTGCAAACCGGACCGCAAGCGCATGAGTATGTCCTCATCAATGCCGAAACCGGCAAGCGCCAGACCGCGCCTGCACTTAAAGAACTCGGCATCA
>CAJCCF010000010.1 GCA_903960845.1 uncultured Verrucomicrobiota bacterium
ATTAACCCAACGCTCCAAGTGATCGGGAGTTGAGATAAACTCAAAATCGCGCTCCAACACCGACGATGGGGATGTAACCGTGGTTGCCTCGCTCATTTTAGGCCTGTGAGGAGGATTTCAGCATTGTTGCCAGTTCGATTGATATTGCGGATAAGCAATTCCAGAGCCTCCACTGCGGGAACTTGGGCCAACTGCTTGCGGATTGCCATAACACGGCGGAATTCGTCAGGATGATAGAGAAGATCGTCACGGCGTGTGCCTGATTTCAGCACATGCAATGCGGGAAAGATGCGGCGTTCACTGATTTCACGATCAAGTGTTGCCTCCATGTTGCCCGTCCCTTTGAACTCTTCAAAGATGAGTTCGTCCATTTTACTCTCTGTCTCTACAAGCGCAGAAGCGATGATGGTGAGACTGCCTCCCTCCTCGACATTGCGGGCGGCTCCAAAAAACTTTTTTGGTTTTGCCATCGCCTTGGCATCCATGCCGCCTGACATGGTGCGTCCCTTGCCGCCGGAAAGCGCATTGTAACCGCGTGCCAGACGGGTGAGTGAATCGAGCAGAATGACAACATCTTTTCCTGCCTCGACAAGGCGGCAGGCGCGCTCACGCACAAGTTCGGCCAGCTGGCTGTGGCGCTTCGGACTTTCATCAAAGGTGCTGCTGTAAATCTCACAGCCACTGACAGACTCTTCAAAGTCGGTAACTTCCTCAGGACGCTCATCAAGCAGCAGAATGATGAGTGTGATCTCTTTGTGATTTTGAACGATGGATTTGGCGATGTCTTTGAGGAGCATTGTCTTCCCCGAACGCGGGGAGGCATTGATCAGACCACGCTGACCTTTTCCCAATGGAGCCACAAGATCCATAATGCGCGCCGAGATTGAACAGGGCTTGGGAGTTTCCAGAATGATGCGTTGATTCGGGAATGATGCCGTCAGTTTGTCGAAATGCTCAGGCGGTTGATACGATTCAATCGGTATTCCATCCACCTCGGTAATGCGGTCGATAGCCAAATACTTGTCACGATCCTTCGCAGCGCGAACATAACCTGCAATACGATTGCCAGGACGAAGATTGAATTTCCTGACCAAAAAGAGAGGGATGAAAACATCCTCCGGCAGCGGAGCAAAGCTGTACTTGGGATATCGAATCAGGCCAAAATTATCAGCTCCAATCTCTAAAATGCCATCAACCGATATGCGCGTGCGGTGCTCGGCCATCCATGACAGCAAGTCATAGATGAGTTGGTGTTTGCTGCGGCTCGCGTTGATACGGTAGCCGACGGTCTCCGCAAGTTGCTGGAGTTCGGCTAGAGTCGATTCATGCAGGGAATTCAGGGTGATCTCTACGGGGAAAGGCGGCTCTGCAACAGGTGAGGCATGCTTTTCCACTGCAGGTAAAGATTGAACTGGGGGAGGTTCCATCGTGCTCGGAGCAGACTCAGAAGACGCTTCACATGCAGGTGGCGTTTGAGGTTCTGCGACTGCCTGTGCCGCGGGAGTAGCGGCCTCTTCGGCGTCTACAGAGATTTCAGGGGTTTCGTTTGGATTCATCATGCCAATGCTGTCTTGCAAGTGTCAGCAACTGAGCCGCCAGAGCGGCAGAGTCTCCATCATTCCAGATGACGACGTCCGCTCTTTCGACTTTGGCTTCGATGGGCCACTGAGACCTCAACATCTGCTCGATGACCGGCTCGCTGAGTCCTCTACGTTCCATCAACCGCCACACTTGAACCGTCTGGCTAGCTGCCACCACGATGATCAAGTCCGCTGTTACTGAGCGGCCAGTCTCATAGTGCAGAGGCACCTCCGCAAGGAAAAGTTCAAATCCCATTTTTTTCGCCTCGGCATGCTGAGCTTCCAAAGCAAAAAAAACATGAGGGTGCAAAATTGACTCCAATACATGGCGAGCATCAGAATCGGAAAAAACCTTCTCTCTGAGGAATGTGCGGTTAGCACGGCGGACAGTTCCTTCGATGAGCACCGCAGCAGTGCCCAATTTTGCCGATAATTCACTCAGCACACCCTCTTCATCGAGTAGCCGCTGAACCTCCTGGTCCGCTGAGAAGGTTGCTGTTCGTGATGCTCCAATGTGCTGTTCAAAAAGTTTAACGGCACTACTTTTGCCACAGCCAATTCCGCCGGTGAAAATGTAGGTTTTCATAAAAAAGGGCAGGAGATTCTCATCTCCTGCCCTGATTTAAAATGTTGGAATCTTAGTTGCCGATTGATGGCAGGATGGGATTGCCACTGAGGTCACCGGCCGGTTCGGCACCAGTGCTGCCCCCCTTGATCCTCTGTCCGGCTGGATCAATCAGAGTGGCTGTCACAAAGATCATCAGATTGCGTTTGAAGTGGTCTTCAACTTCAGAACGGAAAAGGCGTCCAACGAATGGCAGGTCTCCCATGACTGGGAGTTTATCCTCAACATCCTGAACATCTTCACGGATAAGTCCGCCCAATGCCACGGTCTGACCATCCCACACCGTCACCGATGTCTTGACCTTACGAGTCGAGAAAATAGGCTGGTTAATGATGTTGGGTGTAAGCTCAACTGTGTAAGGCTTTACTCCTGGTATAGAAGATGGCTGCACGCTGTAAATAGGGCTACCATAATTGATGAATCCATCAAACTCCGTAACTTCAGGGAGGAGGTTCAGATCGATTGAACCGTTTTCTCCAATCACCGGGTCCACTTCCATCCGAACGCCCACAGGGCGCATTTCAAAAGCGGTTGGTGTGGTTGGTGTGACAGGAATGGCGGAACTAGATCCACCACCACCGGCACCAGCAGTAGCTCCACCACCACCGACATTGGTAGGGATTTGTGGCGGGTCAAACTCGGTTGGGTAAATGAATTCGCGAATCACTTCCACCGTCGCCTGCTGTCCACCCTTGGTGGTAACGCTCGGAGCACTCATGAGATCGACACCCTTGCGTTGGGAGAGAGCACGAAGCACCATTCCGAATTGTGGATTGGTGAAAATGCCCGCAATGGACATAACGCCAGGTGCAACCGTGTCAGCAGCCGCATCAACGGGATTGAACAGCGAGTCAACGCTGTCACCACGGATGGCACGGCTACCAGAACGCAGACCACGTGTGACGGGTGCAATGGCGTTTGAGTTTACCATGCCGGCAAGTGGTGTGCCGGTATAAGAGGCACGTGCTCCTGAATTGCCTGTCGTTCCCCCACCGAGCATGACATTGTTACCATTGTCACCTTTTCCAGTGAGGCGATCGGTCCCGACTCCTCCAAGCAGCCAGTCAAACCCAAGTTCGTCTGAATTTTTCTGAGTCACTTCAACGAATTTGGAGGTGATGTAAACCTGCTTGGTGACGCGGCCAATGATGGATTCAACAAAGGCTTCAACGAGGTCAAGGTTTGGTTGGGTGTTCTTCACAATCAGTTGTGAAGTCACTTTATTAAACACTGCAGTCGCTCCTTCGGGGAAGGGTATGCCTTGAGATGACAAAATGCCCAACGCGTTTTGGCGGGTCAGCAGACCTGAGGCAGGAGCTGCTGCGCCCCCGCCGGCCGCAAATGGATCAGCAGGAGCTGCTGCGGCTGCGGGTGCAGCGCCACCACCACCACTGCCCATGCTTTCGAAATCTGGCGGAACTTTGTAGATGCGAGTGAATTGCTCGGCTGTGGTTTCCGAAACAGGCACAATCAATACAGCGAAGGGCTCGACCTTAAACTTCATCCCCGCAAGTTCAGTGACATAGCGGAGAGCTTCAATCATTGGAACTTCCTTCAGATCAAGGCTGATAGAAGCCGTTGACGGACTGTCACCAGCCTTGAGAATGATATTAACACCTTTACGCGCAGGATCGGTTTCCTCAACGTCCAGATCCTTGCTCTTCACCCGAAGAAACTCGACGGCCTCCTCAATGCTGGCACCGGAGAAAGCGACCTGAGGGAAGACGATCTTCTGCATTTTTTGACTGAGGTAAATCGTCGGAGCTTTGCCTCCGCCGCCAGAGCTTTCGATCAACAGACCCTTAACCGGTGGTTTATGTTCCCATGCTTCATTCACCATGTTGAGCATGCGTGAGCGTTGGTGATCGCGGGCACTCTCGAAATATTCGGTACGTTTGCGCTCGGCGAGCTCCATTCCGCGACGCGCGGCCGTGTTGTAGGGATCGATTCGAAGGACGTCCTCAAATTGTGTCAGAGCTTGATCATAGTTACCGATTTCAACAGAACTGCTGGCCAGAAGCAGACCTTTTTGAACCTTGCCGACATTTTCGACATGCTCCGGCGTCAATGCTGGCGGCCAGCGATCCGGATCATCCAAATGGCGGGCAAAGAGAGTGGAAGCTTTGTGACCTGGAACTGCGGCAAGCGCTTCATCAAGGAGTTTGCGAGCGGAGACGTAGTCACCGATGACGGCCTTTTCACGGGCAACCTGCGCGGCACAGTCGGCAAATTTGAGGTTGGCAAGATCACGCCAATCTTGAATGAAGGGTGCGATTGGAAGTTGATCAAAAATGTCTTTAGCAGCGCGGTACTGGGAAAGTGCACCTTCATGGTCTCCCTTGGCGTACAGTTCATCACCTTTCTCCATTGCCTTTCGTGCATCCTCGATGCGGGCAGTGCGTCGTGCGATTTCGCGTTCAGCGATGCCATGTACTCCACCACCCAAACCACTTTCGCCTGAATAAACAGGAGCGGTGATCATTGGAGTTGCGGCAGCAATCAGCAGAGCAATTCGGTTTTGCAGCTTTCGGGGGGACTGGGTCATAGAATGGTTAAATTGAACGAGATTGGCGATCGACTAGTCTGTTTAGCAGGGTTCTTGGGACTTTGGCTAGATATTTTTTCGTTTTTTACGAGAAATTACCCCTTCTTAATGGTGACTTGCTCTCCTGCTGGTTTTTCCCCATCGACGGGAACGATGACGGCTTGATTTTCTTCGATACTTAGCACCTTGAAGGTTATTCCGATGCCGGGAATCTGGAAGGTTTCTCCTTGTTTGACCTTGCGAATCTCAGGACTGCCAATTCTAAATTCGAATTCAGCCTCATATTCGGCCAAGTTGGTTTCGGAACCACGAATCAAAATAAATTCCTTTTTGGTGGCGCTGTCCAGGCACTTGAGTTCAGAGACGTCCTTCTCGCCCACCTTGTCATACTTCACGATTTTCTGTTCAAAGCTGATGGCTTTGAAGCGGATGATGCCTTTATCGAAACCAAACTCATCCCCAGGGGAAACAAACTTGCTGGCTTTCGGCTCCGGTGTGGTGCGTTGCACCTGATACGGAGGTGAGCTGCTGTTGAGCTTGATCTTGTAATCATGGGTGAGGCGCTGCTTCAGGAAGAGCTTTTGAATCACCGGCGGGCGTGATTTAGCGTCCATGGGATTGGTTTGCGGCTTGGCTGCAAATTCTTCCTCATTGCTGAATCCGTCATTATCGGCATCCATGGCGCCGACATTTGGAGATTCAATATTGGGAAGTTCATTCTGAATCAGAAAGGCATTGGTCATTGGCGGACGCAGAGGCTTGTCCTCGGTCTGCAGATCGTAGATATCATCTCCCTTTTGCATCAGGATGATCGATTTGTTCAAGGGGACTGGCTTACCTTTGATCACCGGTGAAACCCATGAAACCTTCTCGGTGAGCCGCTGAAACACAGCAAGCACACCACTGGTCGGAGGTGGATTAAGCACATCTTTGGATGAGCCGGGTCGGAGAATAAGACGGTCGGAAATGCTCTGGCTGTCCCAGATCAGATAACCAACGATACCCACCGCTATAAGAGCCGCTGCGACGAGCAGCCCTTTCTCGTAATTG
>CAJCCF010000011.1 GCA_903960845.1 uncultured Verrucomicrobiota bacterium
GCGCATGAGCATTGATAAAGTCGACGGTCCGCAGCAGCCGCCCGCCACCGTGGATTACAAACTGTGGTCGGCACCGCGTCCCGAACTGCCGATCATGCGCAAACAATTCCACTACGACTGGCACTGGCAGTGGCCGTATGGCGGTGGCGACATCGGCAATCAGGGGCCGCATCAATACGACGTGGCGCGCTGGGCTCTCGGCGATCCTGACGTGCTGCCTCAACGCGTGATGAGCTTTGGCCACCGCTGGGGTTATGTGGATGACGGCCAGAGCGCGAACTGCCAGCTCGCCTTCCATCCGTATGAGCCCGTGCCGCTGATCATGGACATGTTCGGCCTGCCCATGCGCAATCTCGATGCCAAGACCGGTGAACCGCCCTACAAGGGCATCCGCACCGGCAACATCATCCACTGCGAAGGCGGTTACGTGGCCGAATCCAAGGCCTACGATCACGACGGCAAGGCGATCATGAAGTTTGAAAACTTCCTCACCGGGCCCGAACACATGAAGAACTTCATCGACTCCGTCCGCGCCGGCAAATACACCAAGGACGTGCTGCACATCCGCCACGGCCACAACGCCGCGTGCCTGTCGCACATGGCAAACGTCTCCTACCGCCTCGGCAAGGCCATGAAAACCGGTGAGATCAAGGAGCGCCTGCAGGGTGACAAATTCGGCCGGGAACTCCTCACCGAATTCCTCAAGAACCTCGCCAACAACCACATCGACACGGACGCCCAGCAGATTATCGCAGGCCCATGGCTCGACTTCGACCCCGCCAGCCACCGCTTCACCGGCGAGTTCGCTGCGGAGGCGAACAAACTTTGCGAAGAAGAATACGCCGCCGGATTTGAATTGCCGGAGGTGTGAGGTTCATCGCCCCCATGAAGTTCGTCACCGTCAGCGCACTGCTCATCCAGGTTTCGCTGGCGGCGGCGGCAGCTGATTATGAAAAGGACATCAAGGCGCTCTTCAAGGAGCGCTGCGTGTCCTGCCATGGCTCGGTGAAGCAGAAAGGCGGCCTGCGGCTCGATGCGGGTGCTTTGATCGCGAAAGGCGGCAAGCATCCGGTCATCGTTTCAGGTGACAGCAAACGCAGCGCCTTGATGGATCGCGTGCTCAGCCACGATGAAGATGAGCGCATGCCGCCTGAAGGCAAACGACTCACCTCCGGGCAGATCGAAATGCTGCGACAGTGGATCGACGCCGGCGCGGCCTATCCAAAGAATGAGGCGATTCCGAAGATGCCCTCCGAGCATTGGTCGTTTCAGACGGTGAAGCGTCCACCAGTGCCGGAAACGACTCATGAGCATCCGATTGATGCCTTCATCTTTGGCAAACGTGATCCAGCGCCGCGCGCTGCGCCGCAGGCATTGCTGCGCCGCCTTTATCTCGACCTCACCGGCCTGCCGCCGACGCTGGCCGAGCAGGATGAGTCCCATAAGACCTGTCCGGCAGTGATCGACAACCTCCTCACCCGTCCCGAATACGGCGAGCGCTGGGCACGGCACTGGCTGGATGTCGTGCGCTACGCGGACAGCAATGGCTACGAGCGTGATGCGGAAAAGCCGTTTGTCTGGCGCTACCGCGACTATGTCATCGAAGCGCTGAACAAGGACAAACCCTTCGACCGCTTTGTCATCGAGCAACTCGCGGGCGATGAACTGCCGGACAGCACGCTCGAGACACGCATCGCCACGGGTTTTCTGCGGCTCGGTCATTGGGATGACGAGCCGGCGGATCCGGCGACGGATCGCTATGATCAGCTTGATGACATCGTCAGCACCACCGGTCAGGCCTTCCTCGGTCTAACCATCGGTTGCGCACGCTGTCATGATCACAAGTTTGAGCCTCTGGCCACACGCGACTATTACAGCCTCGTCGCCGTCTTCAATCCACTCGAGCGCCCGCGCAAAGGCCGCACGGAGCTCACCGTGCCAGTTGATGGCAAGGAGATTTACACCTGGCGCGAGCCCTCCGCGAAAGCACCCGAGACCCATGTGCTCATCCGGGGCTCGCCCACGAGACTGGGCGAACTCGTCGAACCAGCCGTTCCCGCCATCCTCGCGAAGACAGGCTCATCGTTTTCAAAGTCCCGCCTCGGTCTCGCGCAATGGATCGCGAGCAACGGCAATCCGCTCACCGCCCGAGTCATCGTGAACCGCGTGTGGCAGCAGCACTTCGGCCAGGGCCTCGTCACCAGCGCGAACGATTTTGGCCTCATGGGAGCCGCGCCAGCGCATCCTGAATTGCTCGACTGGCTGGCGCACTGGTTCATGCATGACGCCAAGTGGTCGCTGAAGCAGTTGCATCACCTCATCCTCACCAGCCGCGCCTGGCAGTCCGTCAGATCATCCGATTCGATCACGCGCTACCGCCGTCTCGAAGTCGAGACCATCCGCGACTCCATGCTCGCCGTCAGCGGCCAGCTCAATCCAAAGCGCTTCGGCCCCGCGATGAAGCCCGCCATTCCCACCGCCGCGATCGAAGCCAACACCGACAAGGAAAAAGTCTGGCAAGCCTCCGACGCTCGCGAAGCCTCGCGCCGCAGCATCTACGCCTTCATCAAGCGCGGGTTGGTGGTCCCCATGCTCGAAACCCTCGACCTCGCCGACACCGTCAGCAGTTGCCCCCAACGCCAGATCACCACCGTCGCCCCGCAAGCCCTCACCCTCTTCAACGGCGACTTCGTGAACCAACAAGCCAAACACTTTGCCGCCCGCTTGAAACGCGAAGCCGGATCTGAACCCGCGCAACAGATCACGCTCGCGTGGCGATTGGCCTTGTGTCGCAAGCCGACGGCTGATGAGCAGGCAAAGATGCAGTCGTTCTTGAATGAGGAATCGCTGGAACAGGCCTGCCGGGTGATTTTGAATTTGAACGAGTTTGTTTATCCCGAGTGAGCCACTAGTCATTCTCATGAACAAACTCATGCACATAACCGCCGAGGCCGGCACTTGGGGAAAAGCTCAGCAGCTAGATGTTTCTGCCGTTTTAAAAAGCGCCGTGATACAACTTTGGCAACACTGTCCTAATACAAGCCTAAACCCAATCATAGTGCGTTATCGGCTGGGTAACCCCTTGGCTGGTTTCGCACGCGATGAATGGGCAAGAATTCAAGTCTGGCTGTCGGCTACCGATACATTTTGGAGCCAATATGCATACCAGATGGCACACGAGTTTGGTCATATCCTTGCGATACACTCCAATGAGAACGCCAATCATTGGCATGAGTTAAAGCACGCGAATCATTGGTTGGAGGAATGCTTTTGCGAGACAGCCTCGCTGTTTGCTCTGATGTCCATGGCTAACGAATGGCAGAGCGCCGCTCCCTATCCCACTTGGACCAGCTACGCATCAGCTTTGGCGAGTTACGCCCAGAACGTCATTGATGAGGGGCATGTGCATTTGCCCCCAAACGAGTCTCTCCCTGAGTGGCTAAAGGCCAACGAGCCAATTCTAAGGACGAACTCTTTAGCTGGTAACACGGACGCCAACCGACCGGCCAACAAGATTGTCGCCGCAAGATTGCTTCCGGCTTTCCAGACCAATCCGGCTGGATGGGAGGCCCTCACTTTCTTGAATCTAGTATCGAGAGACACTAACAAGACCTTGCGTGAGCAGTTGATCGAGTGGCGAAGCCTTTGTGGACCAAATCTACAGAGTTTCGTAAGTTGCGTTGGAACCGTGCTTGGCATCAACATATGAAGCGTTTTCTCACACGTCGTGAATACTTGATGAGTGTCACCAACGGTTTTGCGGGACTCGCGCTGGCGGACTTGATGGCAACGGACGCGCTCGCGGCATCGCCGCTGGCGGAGAAGCGGCCGCATTTTGCAGCGAAGGCGAAGCATTGTGTGTTTCTGTTCATGAATGGTGGGCCTTCGCAGGTGGACACGTTTGATCCGAAACCGGCGCTGAGGAAGTATCATGGCATGCCTTACACGGGCGATGCGAAGGTGGGATCGAACGGGCGGGCGGTGGGACATCTGATGGCGTCGCCATTTGAATTTAAGCAGCATGGGCAGAGCGGGCTGGAGATCAGCAGCTTGTTTCCGCACACGGCGCGTCATGCGGATGATCTGTGCGTGATCCGCTCGATGCATGCGGACACGGCGGCGCATGCATCGGGCTGCCTGCAGATGAACACAGGCAGCATTTTCATCGGCAAGCCAAGCCTGGGCTCGTGGTTGAGTTATGGGTTGGGCACGACGAATCAAAACCTGCCGGGTTTTGTGGTGATGACGGACCCGCGCGGCGGACCGATCGGGAGTGCCTCAAACTGGACGGCGGGCTACATGCCGGCAGCGTATCAGGGCACATTGTTTCGCAGCGGCGGCTCGCCCCTGCTTGATCTGGCGACGCCGGAAGGCACGAGCGACCGCACGCAGCGGCGCAGTCTGGATTTGCTGAAATCGCTGAACCAGGAGCATCTCAAGCTGCATCCCGATGAGACGGAACTGATGGCGCGGATCGAATCGTATGAGCTGGCGTATCGCATGCAGACGGAGGCGATGAGCGTGGTCGATGTGGATCA
>CAJCCF010000012.1 GCA_903960845.1 uncultured Verrucomicrobiota bacterium
CGGCACGGGCTCATACGGATGGAAGGCGAGCTGGCAGTTCGCGCTCTGGCCGTCATCCACATAACCCCAGCGGTGGCCAAAGCTCATCACGCGTTGAGGCAGCACATCAGGATCACCGAGAGCCCAGCGCGCCACGTCGTATTGATGCGGTCCCTGATTGCCGATATCGCCACCGCCATACGGCCACTGCCAGTGCCAGTCATAGTGGAATTGTTTGCGCATGACCGGCAGTTCGGGGCGCGGTGCCGACCACAGTTTGTAATCCACGGTGGCGGGCGGTTGCTGCGGGCCGTCGACTTTATCAATGCTCATGCGCAGCCCGTGGACCAGCGCGTGGGACAGTTTGGTTTTGCCGATGTGGCCTTCCTTGACCCACTGCATGGCGGAAGCCCAGCCGGCATCGGAACGGCGCTGCATGCCGTGCTGCACGATGAGACCCTTTGCGGCGGCCCGGGTGGCGGCGGCCATGAGTTTGGTGCTTTCAGTGAGATTGTGGCTCACCGGCTTTTCGACATAGACGTGCTTCCCATGCTGCAAGGCGGTGAGGGCAATGAGCACGTGGCTGTGATTCGGCGTGGCGATGGTCACCGCATCAATGTCCTTGTCCGCGCAGCACTCGCGGAAATCGCGGTAGGTTTTGACTTTCACGCCCTGCTTGTCGAGTTCGGCCACCTTCTTGTCGATGACGGCGGAATCGACATCGCACAGCGCCACCAGCCGCACGCCGGGCACCTTCATCAGTTCCTTGATATGACCGCCGCCGCGGCCGCGAAAACCGATCACCGCCACGCGAATGTCACTGTTCGCACCGAGTGGTGCGGCCCAGGCGGGCAGGGAGACGGCTCCGGCGAGGGATGTTTGCAAAAAGCGACGGCGGGTGGTGGCTGGCGTGTTCATGGGTCGAGTCATACGCGGGCAGCGGGCTTGCCTTTGCGAAGATCATGCATAGCCGTGTCGCATGGAGCCCCTGCCAACTCTCAGCGAGATCGAAGCCGCCAAAGCGCTCATTCGACCGCACATCCGTGAAACCCCGACCTATCGCTGGCCGCTGCTAGAGGCAGGCCTCGGCTGCGAGCTGTGGCTGAAGCACGAGAACCACACGCCCGTCGGCGCTTTCAAGATCCGCGGTGGACTGGTCTACATGGATGAGCTGAAACGCGCACAACCCGAGGTTCGTGGTGTGATCGCCGCCACGACGGGCAATCATGGTCAGTCCATTGCCTTTGCCGCGAAACTCAATGGGCTGCGCGCGGTGATCGTCGTGCCGCATGGCAACAATCCGGAAAAAAACAACGCCATGCGATCACTCGGTGCCGAACTGGTCGAGCACGGGAACGAATTTCAGGAGGCGCTCGAATATTCCCGTGAACTCGCGGCCCGGGAAGGGCTCCACGCCGTGCCTTCGTTTCATCCATGGCTGGTGCGCGGTGTGGCAACGTATGGGCTGGAGATGTTTCGCTCCGTGGCCGATTTGGATGCCGTGTTTGTGCCCATCGGCCTGGGCTCAGGGTTCTGCGGCATCGCGGCGGCGCGCGCGGCCTTGGGATTGAAAACCAGGATCATCGGCGTGGTGTCCGAGCATGCCCCTGCTTATGCGTTGTCGTTTGAGCAGCGGCAATTTGTCGAGCAGCCGAGCACCACCCGCATGGCTGAAGGGGTGGCCTGCAAAACCCCGAACCGGGACGCACTGGAACTGGTGATCCATCATGCACACGAGATCGTGACAGTGAATGATGACGAAGCCATCGCCGCCATGCGCGAGATCATCCAGGCCACGCACAACATCGCTGAAGGTGCCGGCGCGCTCGCGTATGCCGCACTGAAAAAACATCGCGAACAATGGCAGGGCAAGCGCATCGCCTGCGTGCTGACAGGTGGCAATGCGAGCATGGCGATGATCGCGCGTGCCCTGGCGCTGTGACGGGGCGCGGCCGGACTGGCTTCCGCTCTTATTTGCTGGTCGGCACCGGTGTGGCGGGCAGATCGGGTGAGTTCAGTCTAACCATGAGCCAGGTCTGGGTGAGATTTTCACCGAAGTGCACGAAGACGCTGGTGACATCCTGAGTGAGGCCGTTGAGGGCGCACTCGATCACCGTGGTTCCGTTTTCGCCGACGCGGAAAGCGACGCGTTGTGTTTCCTGATTGAGCATGCCGATGACAGGGGCGATTTCTCCCGTGATGACATTGGTGTAGGCGCCGGAGATCTGGCCGCGAGAATTGATGGAGAGCTGGTAAAACAGCGTGGCATCGCCCTGCTCCTCCTGCGTCAGCGCCCAGACACCGAGCGGCACCCAGTCGCCATCAGGCGTCACATCGAGGGGTTCGCGATTGACGTTTGCCAGAGCGATGGCCTGCCGGGCGAATGCCGCGCGCGAGGCGTGGGGAACGCC
>CAJCCF010000013.1 GCA_903960845.1 uncultured Verrucomicrobiota bacterium
AAGGTGACTTGGAGGCCTGCAGCCTGCAGCCGCCCCAACCCCCGCTGCCCCCTGCCCCGCCAGGGCTGCAGGGCCCCAAGGGCGGCATGCCCCGCACGGAGAGGAAGCGCCCCACGTCCCCGAGTCCCCTTGACCCCGGCGAATAGAACCGGGCCGCGAAGCCCCAGTTTCTGTCTACAGGGGTCCACGGAACACGACCTTTTCTGGTCGTGCGCACGACGTGGACGTCGGGATATATTTTGAGGCGTCGGGATATGATTGAGACGTCGGGATATGATTGAGGCGTCGGAATATGATTAAGGCTTCGGGATATGATGAAGGCTTTGTCGTGGTGATGGTGATGGTGGCGCATCTTCTCAAGGTATGGCCGACGAAGGAAGGCATCGTCCGCGCCGAGCCGTCGAACGTGGAGTGAGAACATCCTCCACCACTGCGCAAGTTGTAGTGACACCGGACGATGGCGTCTAGCCAACTTAATGGAGCTGCGCCACCTGGGCCGACGACGCCGCGGTGGTGGCCAGAGGGCTACAACGGAGAGCCGATCGACAGAGGCCGGAGAATTCTCTCGACGGCAAAGTTTCCCTGCTTCGGAGAATCTTGCGCTAACCACGGCAAATGGCACGGCGCGAACACGTTGTGCGTGCCCTTCTGCGACTGGAAAATGTGGAAAGTCGACAAGGTCAAGTGTTGGCAGCGAATGTGCGACTCGTGCGCTGCTGCTAAGGGATGTCACGCACCTGCTGAAGATGGTATCGCTGCCGATGGGGACAAAGATGAGTATCCGAACGCAGATTTCGGCAAAGAGGGCTGGGACCAGGAGCTCGAGGACGCGTGCAAGCAGGCCGAGTTGGCATCGGTAGCTGCGCGCCCCAATCAAACCAACTTGAGCACGCCGCCGCCGCCGCCGCCGCCGCCACAACCAGAGCTGACGCCAGAGAGAGAGAGAGAAATTGCCAAGCATGCGTGGAGGCAGCTCGCTCAGGACATCTTCCGCAGCGACCACGAGGGCTTTCTGCACAAGCCGAAGTCCCAAGGGACTGGCGGGGGCAAGCCAGTAATGGTCGACGACAAGATGCTCACGGAGTTCCGCTTGAAGTTCCCGCAGCTGCCCTTCGTGCAGCCTCCTCCGCCAGAGGTGGCAGCGATGCAGCTGCTCGCGGACGGCGGTGGCGAGTGGACCGAGGGATTGATGCAGCAGGTGAAGGGTCTCTTCGAAGCGCAAGCTGCCGGTCTCGAGATCTGCCTAGTGATGCCTGAGCTCACGAGTCGCGATGAGCTACGGAAGGACCCGCGCTTCCAAGTGCAAGGCCAGCCTGGGGCGTGCAAGCAGATATGCCCCCATTGCAAGGTGAACACATTTGTCCTCCGCGGTGAGCTGAACGTCAACGACATGAGCTGCATGCGCTTCGCCTATGGTGCAACGCGCGTGGTCTTGGGCGTATGCATTGGCCTCCATTGTTGCAACCCATGCTGCCCCGCCGTGTTGGACAAGAGAACACCGCAGCAGATCGCGACGCTGACCGGCATAGTCAAGGACGGCATCTTCGGCACGGCTGCAAAGAACAAGATCGGAGCGATGCAGCGACTTGGAGTTGCTTTCTTGCCTCTAGACTACGCCGTCATGTCCACGTTGCCCCCTGAGGTATACCCGCCGCTCCTGTTCTCGTGTGTGCTTTGCACGGCACGCAATTCTGTTCCTGCTTGCAGGTGCTACAAACATTCCAGGGCCTCGTTTTCTGGGACAAAGGCGGTGCGACGGGGGACTTGATAAGGCAGCAGGCCGATGGTTGCAGCACGATGCGCATAGCCGACCGCGGCAGGATGTATGAAAGCATCGCGAAAGACAGGGAGCTTCGTGCGTTGCAGGCGTACCTGCAATTTGTGGAAGAGCAGCGCAACAGGTTCGTGGCTGCCATGGCTACCAAGAGGGACAGCTTGGGTCCTTTTTTTAGAACCGCTGGATTCACTACACGAGCGCGGCCACCACCAAGGGCGAGAGCGGCGCGGACTGAAACTGCCCATCCGCCGGAGTTTGCCAAGTTCCCGTCATGGGACTTTTCCAAGCGCTCGAACTCTGCTTGGCGTCCTTCGGACAAAAACCTCCGGCACCTGCTGATCCAATACCACGAGAAGGTGGAGCCCGCACTGCATGCTCACTTAACTTGGCGCTCGCTCGGCAGGGGGGCTTCATCCGACGCGACATGGAAGTTGATGATACGCACCAAGGGCATTCATGGCAAGGTACCTCTCTCTGCTCATGCATCATGATGCATGCCCATTGCGTGCCCAGGCCTAATAAACACAGCCGCAGTGGAACACGATGCCCAGGTGCTCGTGTTGGTCGTCTGCGAGAGACTCACCATCGCGGCATACTATGTGGTCGACTCGGAGTCCGAAGAGCAGCTCAAGCCTGCTTTTATGGCGCTGAGAGCTAGACTTGAGCGCCTTGGTACGCTACACCG
>CAJCCF010000014.1 GCA_903960845.1 uncultured Verrucomicrobiota bacterium
GGCTACAGGCTCAACTGGCGCAGTGCCGCAGACGCCTCACTGCCCCTGGCGAAAGCGGTAGTGGTAGAGCGCCTCGCCGCACTGCCGCTCACCGCAAATGAGCGTACTGAGATTGCCAGGCTGAAGGAAGATGCTGATTCAACCAATGACATGGATGCACGCATTCAAAGCAGCCTCGACAGCTACGGATACACACTGCCTGACACCAGCGCCCCGCTTCTGATCAAAGAGTATGCGCTCGACAGCCCCAAAATCCCCGTACCCTTGGGCAATCCGCCCGCTGCCACGGCCACTGCCGCTCAGTTGGCTGCTTGGGAAGCTGCACGCACCGCCTGGCAGAGCGCCTTCATCTCCTACCACACCTGGCAGATCCTCAATGAGATCGACCCCGACCACGATGGCCTGGTCAATGCCGATGAATTTGCCCTGAATCTTTGCCCCCTCATCCCTGATTACTCAGGCACTTCAGATCGTGACACGGACGGGGATGGCTTTTCCGATGCACTGGAACTCCGTGCGGGTGTGAGTGCCCTGGATGCCACGAAGTTCCCCCCCTTTAAACTCGCCATCTTCAACAACGTAGATCGTCAAACAGGCTTTATTCACCAGAGCATCCCGGAACCGTTCGTGGCTCAGGCCAAACCGTTCGTGGCTCAGGCCATCTACACCGGACCTGTCCGCACCGGACTGCCCCTTGGAGCACCCATGCCTGGCGTTCGCGTTAAAGTCATTGCCCCCAGCAACTACTCCCTGCTCGGCCCTGCCGCCGAATCTGGCAGCGCCCCTGCTGCTGACGCTTGGCAGCCCCAGAACATCCAACTCAGAACCGATGCCGAGGGTAAAATCAAAATCGCGGTCAAGCTACCCTATACTGCGGCCGCCAACTATGCCTATAAAATCACGGCCACTGCGGCTGTCAGCTCTACCGCCAAGGTTACATTCTCCGCGACGATCAACTCACCACCGGGGGATAAAGACGGAGATGGAATGCCGGACACCTGGGAAACCCAAGTCGCCATCACTACTCCGGAGGGATTGATTCTCCCCGCTCATAAATTCAACTCAGCCGACCCCAAAGACGCCACTGAAAGCCCGCTGCATTATGGCTATCATCGGAATACGCCTCTCGCTTGTCTTACCGATCCTCTTACCAATCGTCTTACCGTCGCCCAGCTTAAAGCATTGACCGGACTCCGCGATGAAACAACAGGCTTCTACCGCGAATACGGAGTCGCCATTACCTCAGGACTGGTCACCTCGGAACAATGGAAGATTCTTAATCTGATTGATCCCGATCATGATGGCCGCTCCAACCTCGAAGAATACCAGAACGACACCCACCCCAGAGTGCCAGACTGTCCAGACACCGCCAACCGCGACACAGACGGTGATGGCTTCACGAATCAGGAAGAATTTTCGGCAGGCAAATCCTATCTGGACGGCACGAATTTCCCGCCCATCAGCCTTGTTGTGGATGCAGCCACCGATCTTCAGACCACCCTCATCCATGAAGCGCTGCCTAATGCGGTCCGCATTCAGGCTCTCTACAAGGGGAACCCGAAGCCCGGCATTCCGATCAAGGTGTCTGTCCTGAACAACTTCACGCTCTTCTCACCCGATGTCGTAGAACCGCAATGGCGCCCCGGTTCGCGTACCTTTATCACCGGCGATCAAGGTTGGATTTGTTTCCGAGTGAAAGGCCCTTACCCCACCACTCTTCCCATGACCACGCTATCCGTCACCGCAGCCCATGCCATGTCGGCAACGACCAAAACGACCTTCACCGCCACGCTCACCACCAATCCTCCGGATACGACACCCGATACGGATCGCGATGGAATGCCTGATGCCTGGGAGGCCGCCTATGGATTCTCCGTGAACAGCAGCGGGAACGCGGATATCAGTCCCTTCAACTTCGGCTATCACCGTGACACACCCATTTCCCAACTGCCATCGTTGGTCCAGATCGCCCTGCAAATCCCCCGTGATAGTTATGGGCTGTTCATTTACAACAGTAGCTTGACGGCTCAACAGACAACCATCCTCAACACCATTGACCCCGATCATGATGGCCTGAGCAATCTGCTGGAATACAAACTCAATTCCAATCCAGTAATTGCCGACTTGACTGATATCATCAATCGCGGTGCAGACACAGATCATGACGGGTTCAGCGATTTGGAGGAACTCCTACTTGGGACCGATCCTACTGATGCCAGCAGTGATCCAGGAAAACTTCTCAACAGTAGAGCGATTACCACACCACCGCTTGGTAGCGTTAATAATACCGCCAATGACCCCTTTAAATTGGTTTGGGATGCGCCCAGGATTCACGTGCAACGCTACAAAAATTATTATTATAACCCATTTGATTATAAAGTAGACTTCTATGAAAATTCCACCATAACCCATTTCGGCGATAACTCCGCGCTAACAAGTGAAGAAGATTTCCCAAAAGCTGGTGGTGGGAAAACTGCCCCGACAGTTCGAGAACTAATCGCCAAGTGCCAGTTTCCAGGCCTTACCGAAATTGTCCAGCAAGTGATACTCCCCGCCTCATCGCCGCTATGGCAGTGCTCTTTTAATGTCGAAAATATTTACAGTACATCTGATCCAACATTTTTGAACACGACGCACAAATATTGGAATTGCGCCGGAGCCCGGGTTGTGGCTCAGACACCCAGCAGTTCAAACCCACTGACAGCAGTGAATGTCAACTTATCGCAGGGCACCAAAGTCACCTACCTGAGAACCAAGACCACCACCGGAGCGCCGCCTTTGGCAACAGTCACGCAAGTCCTCGGAACCTATACGTTCACCATTCCCCCAGGTGAGTGTAAATCTGAAGTCTTCCCAACCCTGCTCTCATTCCCATTCACCAACCCGCCTGATAGTGATTCTACTGTCTCGATCACCTATGACCTCCTCCCCATTGACTTTGAGAATCCAAGAGGCCCGATTCACGAGCTGCAAATCAGTGACAGCGCCCCGCGTGTTGAACTCAACGCACTCACGAACTCCAGCGTTTCTGTTTCAGGCAGTCAGGCATCCGTGCAGATCAGCGGCAAAGTGTTTGATCCGATCACGGCTCTCTTACCACCAGGAACCGTAGACCTCACCTCATTGCGCGTTTATGTGAATGGCACCAAGCTTTCCACCACTGGAAATCTTCAGCGTCAGTCCGCCGATCAGGGGCTTTGGAAACCATACGGGGACAAGTTCACAATCTCCCCCTTCAATGTTTCCTTCCCGGCTCGCGGCACCAACCTCGTTCGCATTGAGACGCCGCCGAATGCCGCTGGGATGATTGGCAAAGTGGAGTTTGAAGTGAATTTCCGCACCGAAATTACGCCGCGCCCGCCGATACCCGCATTCACCGTTGAGCAGGACATCATTCTCAGCGGAGCATTGAATTCCAACGCGAAAGACACCGTGCAGCTCGCGGCAGTGGACGGACCGCCAAGCATCACGCTTACCGAAACAGATGATGACACGGGCGTCTTCGCTTCGACTCAGGGTCACGCCTTCGTGATGACCAAAACCTTCACGGCCAGCGGAAGCGCTGACCGTCTGCCTTGCTCACTAATGCTGCCAGGTTCACCAATGTCGTTCAGCCTGCGCGGTCAAAGCGGCCAGTGTGTTGAGACTGGCCCACAAACCATGCGCTTCCGCTATTCGGAGACGATTCCGGGCAGGCCGCAAGATTCGATTCGCACCGAAGTCCTCGACGGCGTGCAAATGCACCCGATTCGCAAGGAGCAAGACGGCTGGTTCCCCATCACACTCAAGATGGGCAGTGAGATTGAAGGACTGAAACTCAAATGGTTCGGCAAAGAGTTCCCAATCAAGCCCACGAGCAGCGGAATCTGCCCCACGACCAAGGAAGGCAAGCCGCTGGTGGGCGTGGTCGTAAAACGCAGCCAGGAAGCAGCCAATCCCGAGCAAGACCCGCCGCCTCCCGTGCTGGAGTTCATGTATTACGACCACACGGCCAGCAGCATCGTCCGCGTGCCACTCGACGAGAGCCAGGGCAAGCATGAGTGGAAGCTGATGAAGGAAAGCCAAGAGGTGCATACGGGCCAACTGCCTTTGAAGCAGATCACTTTCGTCAATGCAGGCGGCTCGCTGGCCGAAGGCATTCTGCCACTGCCCATTGAAACTTTGCAAAGTATCCTGGAAGGCGACACACCCGAGATCGGCACGGAGCAGTATGCGTTCATCGAGCTGCGCGGCCACATCGACGGCGAGGTGGTGCGCTTCGGCAATGAAGAAGCGCCCTTCGACTACTACGATCTCATCGCAGGCGAGGCCGAGACGCTACTCCAGGAAAGCCCGCGCCATGTGCGCCTTCAAAAGCTGGGCGACCGCAAGTTCCGCACCACACAGAAAGTGGTGATCTATGGCACCAGCGACACCAGCCAGCAGGAACTCACCCAGTCCCAATGGCTGGCGCTGCGTGATGCGGGCTATCTGGCCATCCACAATCCCAAGAAGAAAGTGTTCTGGGGCAAGGAAGACATTGAATGGCTGACGAAGGAGCGCGGCTCGTTCCACCCGCCGGGTGGCAGCAAGATGGGTTTGCCAGGAGCAACTGATCCAACCAAACTCGACTTTCACCTTTTTGAAGGCTTTGACGACCATCACATCTTCAACAAGTTTCACGGAGACAATGGCACAGGCAAAGCGTTGGCCTGGAGCAAATTGTTTGAAGGTGAAGGGTTTGATGTGGATGAGTTTACAGTTCCCGTCCGAAAGGGCGTCCACAGCAAGGTTCAGCACTTGGCGGACAAAGGTTGGCGATCCTTTATTGGAGAGGTGTTTGACGCTACAACTGGTGAATTGAAGCCCGGCATCACCGGGAAGGTTCTGGCGCAGAAGCGCGGAGAGGCGTTCGCGCTGATGGGAACACTCGTAGAGGAAATGGGTCTTGAGTTAAAGTGGGT
The DNA here is from genome assembly GCA_903960845.1 of uncultured Verrucomicrobiota bacterium. Lineage (GTDB taxonomy): Bacteria > Verrucomicrobiota > Verrucomicrobiia > Verrucomicrobiales > Verrucomicrobiaceae > Prosthecobacter. The sequence goes on from CAJCCF010000014.1 coordinate 4,944, forward strand.
GCGCGCATATCCCAAAGGGGTGCTTGCCAGCAGACTTGCACGCCCAGGATTATACAATCGGCTTGTGAACAGCCGAGGGCGACTTGGCGAGAGCCTCAACCGCCTCGGAAGCATGTCCACGAAGTATCTCAAGGCGCTTGGGTCGGCTGCCACCGAAGAAGGAGAGCGATTGTTCAAGAAGCATGTGAAGCGTTTCCTCAAGTCTGGCGGCAAGGGTGTGGCGGTTTGTCTTCCCTTGATCTTCTCCTTCCAGTCCCACGCCAACGCGCATCAAATGCTCGCCCACACGATGGCCTTCGGCCCCAAAGAAGGAGCGGCAGTTTGGCTGAACCTCTCGACGGAATTGGAGGACTTGCCCCTGGCCCGAAACATCGTGGAGCAGAACTGGCAGATGTTCCAGGATTTGATCGCTGGTGCAGATGGCAAGCTGTGCGCGCAACTCCCCTCGGGCACCGTTATCAAAGTGGGTGATCCATCGTTCAACTGCGACTACGATGGCTTCGGAAAAATCGTCCACATCACTCCTTACGTCATCACCAACATCTGGCAGTTCCCCGACGGACGGGTGAAACTCAGAGCCAAGATGACAGAAGATCCCTACACCGGTATCGAGGAGGACGATGCGGAGTGGTTCATCACCGACTGGTATCCGGCGATTGGTGAAACGAGGGCTGACTGGCTTGAGGCTTGCCAGCGTGCGGGAGCATTCAACGATTACGGCGACCCATGATCTACGATTACTCATTCTTCAATTCACACGCATCCCATAAGCGCAAGCTTTTTGGCTCAGGCGTAGCAGTGGAAGCATCGATGAGTAGCTTTTACCAATCTCCTTCCAAAGCCGCTGAGGAAGTGCGCCTGGAACAGCGCCCCGATGGAGATTTCTTTTTCGCAAAAGGAGCCTACTTCAAAGGCGGTCAAAGCATCCAGCCGCTGGAGGCGAGCCTGAAAACCAAGCTCCCGGAAGACTTCGTGCAGTTCTACGAACAGTTTGGCGAGAGCGCCATCATCACCCGCAGTGAGCCGATTCTGATTTATCCGCTAAAGCAAATGATCGCCGACTTTGAGGATGATCCCGACATTGACATTGAGGAAGGCCGCTTCTTCCGCTTTGCCCGTTACCAAGACCCGCTGTATCTCGGCCTGCGCCGGGACGATCAAACCGATGAATGGCAGGTGGTCATCTGCACTTACGGCCTGCTTTACAGTGAAATGATCGGCCCGCAGGGGCGTGGCAACGTCGTGGCCCCGTCGTTCTACGCCTGGCTCAAACACCTCGTCGAAACTGACGGCTATCCCGACAAGATTTATCCTCGTGATGGAAACGTGCCGTATCTCACTGTGCTTGAAGAATGACCCCAGCGCTTCGCAAAGCTCGCGGCTCCGCCCATTGCCAACCACCGATAAGCTCCGCCCGCTCCCACCCCCGCCGCAAGAAAGTGTGGCGCTTTCCATATCGCGCCAGCTCCGCACCCGTTGGGACCAACCGTCGTTCAGTGCGTTCGCGTGTGAAAGGGGTCAGGTGATTCATATTGCAAGATTCTAATTTTTAGAGACTTGGAGAGCCATGGCACCCTGAAGATTCGCCGTCCGTCTTAGCCATTCTGGAAAGTCTTGTCTGCTTTGTGGAAAGTGATCAAACTACCTCCTGAAATCCTGGAGATGAGCATCTGAATTTCTAGAATTCCGCAATATGAATCACCTGACCCCATTTACTTCAAATCCTGCGGTAGTGGGCATTGTTGATCGCGGAGAGGTGGACTACATCATGCCCACTTCGACCCCAGGTGTCGTTGACGTCTTTGTTCGGTTCGGCCAGGAACGGCGTGAATTCAAGGGGATCTATTTTCTGCGTGAGGACATCAACCCCATGCCAGGCGATCCCTGGCCGCAATGAACATCTGATGCTTATGAAGATCGACGAATTGCTTTTGAAGCTTGATGAACGCTTGAGAACGCGGAGGAAATTTGATGCCCCATCCGACAACTTCGTGCGCTACTCGCGCCACCTCCAAGGGGATAAGGACTTCCTTGGGAAAACCCCAATTATCAAAGCGGAGTTCTTTGAATCTTCCGACATGGCATTGGTGGGGCCGGGCGATCAAATGAAACTGGGCATCGAATTTGGGCTTCCTCTGCCAGAAGACTATTTGAAATTCTGTTCGCGATTCGAAGAATACTATTTCGTCGGCTTCGCACATCTACATATTTGGAATGCTTCTCATGCAAAAGATACGGCATTAACTTTCAGAAGTATTGAAGACATTAGCCAAAGTTTGCCTCATCGGTTGTTTCATTTTGCTAGCAATTACGACCTTCCGGGCTTTTTCAGTTTCCGTTGGTCAGCAGACTACAAGAAGATGGACGTGGTGTATGTGTGGGACTATGGAGATGTGTCGGTGAATGATTTGTTGGGGCCAAAAGGAGACCGCTTTGTCTGCGACACCAGCTTCACATCCTGGCTCTCTCGGATGATTGAGACCGATGGCCGCCCCATATTTCCCGGTAAACGCTGGCCGATGGCTGATGGCGGCTGGTTCGACGATAATTTCCCCTACTTCAAGAGATTGAAAGGGGTCAGGTGATTCATATTGCAAGATTCTAGTTTTTAGACGTATCCGTCATTCCCGGCACCATGAGCTGAGGGTTGACGTTGGTGGTTGGAGCTAGCCGGTCACCAAGGTGGACTGGGTTTTGACGGGCTTCTGGGCTGCTTGCTCTTCGGCCCAGGCTTTGGGGAGTATCCGTCATTCCCAGCACCATGAGCTGAGGGTTGACGTTGGTGGTTGGAGCTAGCCGGTCACCAAGGTGGACTGGGTTTTGACGGGCTTCTGGGCTGCTTGCTCTTCGGCCCAGGCTTTGGGGA
>CAJCCF010000015.1 GCA_903960845.1 uncultured Verrucomicrobiota bacterium
AGTCGGGAAACATTATCCACTCCCAGGCGGGCCACGATGGGCAGTAGCGGCACTCACACGCCGCCGTCCAGCCGTTCATCCGCCCAGCAGTGAGGCAGGTGAACTGTGAACGCACCTTCAGGCCTGAAGCTCGGAAATCGTTCCTGTGCTAGAGACAAAGCGATCAGCCTCGATGCCCATGTTTTGCATCATGGAGACGAAGAGATTGCACAGCGGTTTGTTATGCCCGGTGTCGAAGGCGAGGTGCTGGCCGTGTTTGAAGCCTCCGCCTGCGAGGAGGACGGGGAGGTTGGTGCAGTTGTGGACGTTCGCATCGCCGAGGTTACTGCCGTAGAGGACCATGGTGTGGTCGAGCAGGCGTTTGGAGTCGGCCGTGGGCGTGGTGGCGAGTGCGGCGATGAGATCGCGCAGGTGGCGCATTTGCTGGAGATCGACCTTTTCGAGTTCGGCGAGCTTTTCCTTCGACTGGCCGTGGTGGCTGAGATTGTGATAGCCGTCGCGAGTGCGGTGCTGTGCATCGATCTCAAAGACGGGCGTGGCGAACCCGTCCACCATGAGGGTGATGATGCGCGTGGAATCGCTCTCAAAGGCGAGCCTGGCCATGTCGAGGGTGAGCTGGATTTTGGGAAAGAACTTGGCCTTGTCCGGGATGTCCTGTGGCGGCTTCGCCTGGGTTTGCGGCTTGGGTTTTTTCTCCCATTCACCGGAGATGACCAGACGCTCTTCGAGCTCGCGGACTGAGGTGAGGTACTGATCAAGGCGAGAACGATCCTGACTGCCGAGTCCACGCTGGAAGTCGCGCATGTCATCACTCACCGCATCAAGCACACTGCCACGCTCCTTCAGGCGCCTGAGGCGCGCGGCAACTTCATTGGCATCACCCTGGATGAACATTTTGCGAAACAGGGACGCCGGGCTGTCCTCAGCAGGCAGCAGGACACCGTCGCGAGTCCATGAGAGGCTGCGGTTGGCCTTGTCGATGTTCACGCCAAGGTTCAGTGTGGGGAAGCGGGTTTGCTGGCCGATTTTTTCAATGGCGAACTGGTCGACAGAAATGCTGTTGCGGAAACCGCTGCGGGTGGGATCACGGGCGGCGGTGAGAAAGCAGTTTTCAGTGCTGTGACCGCCGACCACCGCCGGGTGCGACAGGCCGCTGAAGACGGTGAAATCGTTCCGAAAAGCGGCGAGCTCTTTCAAGTATGGCGATAGCGCGTAGCCGGCGCCTTTGCCTTGCGGAAAGAAATGCTGCGGAAGCACACCGAGATTGTTCGAGATCAGCAGCATGCGCTTCGGCGTCTTTGAGGCCGCCGCGCGCGAGAATACAGGCGTCATGCACTCCAGCACCGGCAGTGAAAACATGACACCCATGCCGCGCAAAAAACGGCGGCGCGGAACATTCCTGGCGATGTGGGGACTATTCATGATGCTTTGTTAGGTCGTGAAATTTTGATGCGACGAGATTCATGCAATTTTCCTGTCTCAATGATTGGTCTCCCCAAGAAAGATCGCGCTTTGAACCAGGGCATGAATCAAATCCCTGACGCGGTACCCGCCCTTCTCACAGGCATTCAGCATCGACTCGATTTCAGGGCGGTCGGAGAAGCGCACAGGGGTGCCTGTGGCATGGAGAACAAGGTGGTTGATCAAATTGCGGGCGAGTTGTCGCGGATTGGCTGCCAGGACGCGCTTGAGTTCGCGAATGTCCTTGAACGATTGGCCCGTGCTCAGTTTCCCGGAGGCGTCGACGGCCTGTGAAACAAAGTACGTGTAGGGATGACCGGCGGGGTCGATGCCGGTAATCTTTTCACCTTTCTCCATGCCGCGATAGCGATCCCGCCACGCGCCCATGACATCAAAGTTTTCCAGAGCGAAACCGACAGGATCAAAGAGGGCATGACAGGCGGCGCAGGTTTTGACTTCCGTGTGTTTGGCGAGAAGTTCGCGGATGGAACCGGCACCGCGAATATCCGGCTCAATGGCAGGAACGCTTTTCGGTGGTGGTGGCGGCGGCTGGCCAAGCAGTTTCTCCATCACCCATGCACCGCGCAGAACAGGCGAGGTGGTGGTGCCATTCGAAGTGTGCTTGAGCAGGGACGCCTGAGTCAGCAGGCCACCATAAGGACTCCACTTCGGCAGCGAAACACGCTGCATGGCCGAACCAGAAACACGCGGTAGATCATAGTGCCTGGCCAGACGGTCATTCACGAAAGTGAAATCGGCGCTGACGAGCGTGCTCGCGGGCAAATTCTCCCGCACCATGGCGGTCAGGAATGACTGCGTCTCGTGCCCCATGGAATCAACGAGGTAATCGTCCTTGCGGTATTCGGGATACAAACGCTCATCGGCAATGTCGCGCCTCAGCTTGCGCAGATCGAGCCATTCATCAGCGAACATGCGAATGAACTGATCCAGGCGTGAATCCGCGATGAGACGATCGGTTTGGGCGCGGAGAATGGCGGAGTCCCGTAGCTTCCCTTCCCTCGCAAGCGTGGCGAGTTCGACATCCGGACGCGCATGCCAGAACCAATGCGAAAGCCGCGCGGCGATGGCCTGATGCTCATCGGCGGCGCCTGCCCGTGGTTCGCTGAGATAAAGACAGTGCGAGGAGCATAGCAGTGCCTGATAGCCCGCGAGCATGGCCTCCGTGAAAGAGGATCCTGCGGCGAGTTTTGCCTCGATGAGTTTCAGGAATGGCTGGTGCGCTGCTTCAGACATCGGACGCAACGCAGCCCTGGCGGCAAAGCGGTGGAAGAGACGCACGGCATCAGCAGGCTTGGCAGACGCGAGCGATACGTCATCAAACAACACGCGATGCGAACGCGGCGGCCATTCAGCGCCGACGATGGGGCCGGTGATTTCCAGCCATTGGATGGCCACGCCGCGATGCCCCTCAGGCGGCATCGGCGGGTAATCATAAAAGAAGCCGCCATCCGTGCGGATAAACGGAACCGGCAGGCCGAGCGGACTGTATTCAAATGTCTCGCCAGCCTTGAGCAGGATGGTCGTCTCAAACTCGCGCACCTCGGGCTGCAAATCCAGCCAGCCGCCGGTCTCACGCACATCGCCGGAGACATCAGGGCCGGAGGGTTGGCGCGCACGGAAACTCATCGCCACCGGTTCGTAGGCGGGCACCAGACGAAAGTCACGCACCTGCCGCACCGCCCGGCCCTTGAATCGCACTCGATACGCACCATCAGCCCTGGCGCGGAATCCGCGTGGGTAACCATAATAGGGCCAGGTCGCAGAGCGAAACAAGGCCAGCTCCAGCGTGGGATCAGCCCGCTGCTCATCCGTCATGCCTTTGAGTGCGTCATTCGTCAGCGGCACCATCCGGTTATCGCGGGCAAAGAACATCGCCTCGCGCTCGCCAAAAGTCTCCAGGCTCGGGAACAACTGGGTTCCGGTGAAACGCTGCGTCACCGGTTTCGGCGCAGTAGCACTGTTGGTTATCGCCGCGCGCAGGGCGGTCTCCACGGCATCCAGATAGCCTTCCATCTGCACGCGTGACATGTCGAGCAGGGCGGAGACTTTGGTGAAACCATGAGCATCGCGATCCTCAGGCAGCTTGTCCCGGATATCGAGATCCGGCATCTCCAGAAGGACGCGCAGATTGTTCTCAAACTCCAGGCGCGTGAGCCTGCGCAAGGGACCGCGTCCATTTTTGGCAATGTCGGCCTTGTTGGCGGCAAAGAGATCCGCGCCGAGCCTGGACACCAGTTCATGGCGCTCCACGCTGCCGAGCTTTGATTTCTCAGGCGGTGGCATTTCACCTTTTTCCACCAGGTCAAAGACGCGCGTCCAGCGTCCGCGATTCTCTGCATCTCCAAGTTTGAAAGGAAGCGCGGTGATGTCGAAATCACCCTTCGCCGTGCTGTCGTCGTGACAGTCGATGCAGTGCTTGTCGGTGAATGCCTGAATGGAGAACGGCTGCGGCGTGGCGGCGTGGCCTTGATCTGCCTGTTGCACCTTGCCGGCCGGAGCCTGGGCGACCTTCAAGCACTCGCTGAGTTGCTCACTGTCATAGGCATGCACATTGGTGATGCGCATCTCCTCCATGCCGGTGCTCTTCTCGATCGCGCCCTCGATCTGATCAGCCAACTGTTCCCGCGTGAGCCGCCACAGCACCTTGCCGCTGGCATCGATCTCCGCGAGCAGGTCGCGGCCTTCGTCAGCCTTTTGCAAATGGTAGTCGCCGCAGGCAATGATCACGCGGCCATTGCCCAGCCCCTGCATCCCGAGCAGGTAGCGGCATGAGAGGCCGAGTTCTTCCTTGGTCCAGCAGCTCAGCTTCTTCCCGTCCGCCGTCATGTGCAGCAACTGACAGCCGGTGGAGGTGGCGACAAACAGTGAGCCATCCGCGACCTCGATCACCGCAAACGCCTTCTTCACCGTCGGCGAGGCAGTGAGCAGCGGATCAAGCGGGATGGAACGCAATACCCTGCCGGTTTTGGCTTCAACTTTCAGAACTGTCCGGCGTCCGTATTGACCCACCCAGAAGGCTTGTTCACCGCGCACTTCGCGAATCATCCGGTAACGAAAATGCAGCGGGTCATCGCTGAGATCCGGCAGCGGCGTTTCGCTGATGATCCTGCCCTGTCGGTCGACGATGCGGATCTGGCTCACCCCGCTGTCCATGAGCGCAAACTCGGATCCGTCTTTGAGCACCGCCACGCTGTTTGCCTCCGCACCCTTGCTGCCGGCACGCGCGTGGTGTTCCAGCACGAGTTTCTTTTTCGCGTCAAAAACCGCCAGTCCGCCCTTGTGTGCATAAGCGATGCCGCCATCCGGTAACCGCCGCGCATCATAGATGCCGCCATGGCCCGGGTGTTTCAGCAAGTCGGTGACCTTGCCCGCACGATTGATCTCAATGACCTGATTGTCCGCAGCGAGAAGGAACCGCTCCTCGGAATGCATGGCGAGGGGAAAGGCCAGCCAGAGGATGCCGTAAATGGCTGGTCTGAATGCATTCATTGTTAGGCGAGGATGTCTTTGACGACGTGTCCATGCACGTCGGTGAGGCGGCGTTCGATGCCATTGTTGTAGAAACTGAGACGCTCGTGATCGAGACCGAGGAGGTGCAGCATCGTGGCGTGGAGATCGTAGATGCTGGTGACGTTTTCGATGGCCTGATAACCAAATTCATCGGTGCTGCCGTGGCTGTAGGCGTGCTTCACCCCGGCACCGGAAAGCCAGACAGTGAAGCCCTTCGGATTGTGATCGCGACCGTTGGCACCTTTTTGGAACGTTGGCATGCGACCGAATTCGGTGACAAAGACAACAACCGTGTCACGCAGGAGTCCGCGTGCCTTCATGTCCTTGAGCAGTGCGGCGCAGGGCTGATCGAGGATGGGCGCATGAACGGCGTATTGATCATGAATCTTCTTGTGACCATCCCAATTGCCCACGCCTTCCCCCATGGCGTAGGAGCCGTTGAAAAGCTGCACAAAGCGCACGCCGCGCTCGATGAGCCGGCGGGCAAGGATGCAATTTTTGGCGAACCCGGCTTTGTTCACATTGCTGTCGTCAACGCCGTAGAGCTCGCGAGTCGCCGGGCTTTCCGTGCTGAGGTCATTGATCTCGACAGCCGCCAGTTGCATGCGCGCGGCGAGTTCATACGAAGAAATGCGCGCGGCAAGATCGCTGTCACCGGGGTTTTGCTCGAGATGGCGGTCATTCAGGCGCTTCAGGAAATCGCGCGTGTCGCGCTCGGCTTTGTCGCTGATGTTTTCGGGCCGGGCGAGATTGGGGATGGGCTTGCTGGCATTGAAAGCGGTGCCCTGAAAGGCTGCGGGTAAAAAGGCACTGCCCCAATGTCTCGGACCGATTTGCGGCGTGCCGCGCGGATCCGGGATGGCGACAAAGGCGGGGAAGTTTTGGTTCTCGGAACCAAGCGCGTAAGTGACCCAGGCACCCGCGGCCGGAAAGCCGTCAAGGATGTAACCGGTGCCCATCTGATTCTCGGCCGGACCGTGCGTGTTTGATTTCGCGGTCATGGAGTGGATGAAGCACATGTCATCAGCCATCCCGGCAAGATTCGGGAGCAAATCGGAGATCATCTTGCCCGATTGACCGCGCGGTTTGAAGTCGCGAATCGGCTTGATCAAATTCCCCTGCTCGCCCTGAAACGTGATGAGCCCCCCTGCCCCGGGCATCGGTGTGTCGTGACGCTTGAAGAGCTCGGGTTTGTAATCCCAGGTGTCCACGTGGCTCATGGCCCCGGAACAGAAAATCATGAGCACCTGCTTCGCCTTCGGCTGAAAATGCGGAGGACGCGGCGCATAAGGGTGGGCCGGGTCGATGACTGGACGAATGGGCGACTCGCTGGCAAGCAGTCCATTGTCCTTGAGCAGCGAGGCAAGCGCGATGCTGCTCAGACCGGTGACTGTGCGATTGAGAAAGTGACGACGGTTGAGCAGGTGATTCATGGAGGCAGAAAAATGGTGGCAGAAAGATTCAAGATTTTGAAATGGTCGTGAACTGAATCTCGTGACGGGCTAGGTTGACCCATTGGATGGCTTTGAGTGGTGTGAGAGCCAGCAGGCGTTGGAATTGGGCTTTGATGAGATTCTGGCGAATCGAGGCAGTGGTGACTTGGAAGGCGACGTCGTCGGAGATTAGGTGAAAAGGTTGTTGGCCGAGGACGATGTGTCCGCGCTTAAGGGTGATGCGTTTCATCACGGAAGATTCGCCGCCAAGGAAATGGGTGACTGCATCGCGGTAGATGCGGCCTTCCAAATAGGTCCCCCAATCTTTGCCAAGATCGCTCATGAGATCGGTGATTGCAGCGCACTGGTCGGTTAGGGGTTTCCAACTCGTGGATCCTGTGGTGAAGCGGCGCTGCTCCTCGAAGCTGACGGGATTGTTCACGAAACGATGCCCCACCGAGGATGGTCGAAAGTTGATGATTTTTCCATGCTCGATGTCGGCGATGAACAGGTAGTTCATCAATTGCGCTTCATGCTCAGTTACGATTGCTGAAGCAACCTTCAGTTCGTAGATGGCTCCGTTGATGACGAGGACATCCAGAAGGTATTCCTTTTCAAAGTTTTTGTGCCGAACAAGGATGCGCACCTCTCGTTGATTTTCAATTCCAGCATGGATCAGTCTTGCAGCAAGGTCTGCCTGATAAATCTTTTCATCACAGAGTCGGCCCAACTCTTTGTGACAGGCAAAAGCATGGTTCATGACCAGATAGTCGAGCCTGGCGAACTCGTCTTTGGAGAGGCGCTGGATTTGGAAAGGAACGTCGATGGGCATGTGACGATTTTGGTTTGGC
>CAJCCF010000016.1 GCA_903960845.1 uncultured Verrucomicrobiota bacterium
CGTGGCATCGAGGTTTTCGAAGGCGGGCTGATCCTGTACTCCACCGGAGATTTTATCGACGACTACGCCGTCGATCCCGTGGAGCGCAATGACCGCTCCTGGGCATTTGAGATCCAGTTGGAGAACAATCAAATCACCAGCCTGCAATTGCACCCCACCGTGATCCGCGACTGCCAGGCGCGTCAGGCTGAACCGCACGAAGCCCAGGGAATGATCGCGGCCATGCAGGAACTATGCAGCTCGTTTGGGACCGTTTCCACTGCTTCAGACAAACATGATTGCCTAACTATTGATGTCCTCCAGCATGCCGGAATCAACCGCGAACCCGTGGATGCCGCCGCGTAAACCTCATGCATTACATCTTCACCGGCACGGGCCCCATCTCTCCGTTGAATCTAGCAGTCGCCGCCGCAGGCATGCTCGTTTTCATGCTCGGTTTGCACGGTGTCATGCAGCCGTCATCCCTGACGGCACTGGTGGGTCACATCTGGTCGTCCACGACAGGAATCGGCATCGCCTTGATCATGCGGATCTCCTTTGGCGTTCTTCTCATCGCTGCGGCATCCGGCACGCGTTTCCCGAAGACTCTCATCGTGTTCGGAGTTCTCTCGCTGATCAAAGCTGCGTCGATCCCGCTGCTCGGCCGTGCACGGCAGCAAAACCTGGCCCGGTGGTGGTGCCTTCATCCGGCACGCTACATCCGGGACTGGTCACTGCTCGTCTGCGCTTTTGGCACTTTCCTGATCTACGCCGCCTTGTCGGTTCACGGGGCCGGCACGGTGGACGCAGCAAAATCGGCACACTACCTGTCATCCAATGGAGAGCACCTTGATGTCCGCTCTGCGATTCTCGTGATGCCTGCCCACATGTCGAAGTCGTTCAGATAGAATTCATCAGCCAGACCCACACATGAAGACATTCAAACATCCAAAGTTGATCGTCGCAGCTGCCGGATTACTCGCCGCCACAATCATGCTCGCAGACATCACCCTGCCCCGCATGAAGGGCACGGACTTTGACAAGAAACTCTCACTCGACACCACTGACGCACGCGTTTCCGGACAAATGACCGGGAGCTACGCGGACGTGGTGCAGCGAATCCTGCCCAGCGTGGTGAGTATCGGCACCTATTCTAAGACGGGTAAGCGCGGCCTCGGATTTGAAATGACCCCGGATGATCTGGAGCATCTGCCACCGATGTTCCGCGATTTTTTTGGCGACTGGCTTGACCGCCGTGGTCCTGAAACCCCACGCAAAGACAAGCGCCAACTGCCCAAAAAGCCCGTGCAAACAGGTCTTGGTTCCGGTGTCATCATCACTGCGGACGGCTACATCCTGACGAACAATCATGTCGTTCATGAGGCTGACGAACTGAAGGTGGAAGTCGCCGGAAAGGCTCGCGAATATGTCGGCAGGGTGATCGGTACGGACCCGCAAACCGATGTCGCCCTGATCAAAATCGAGGCGGAAGGCCTGACCCCGGCAACCATTGGCGACAGCACCAAGTTGCGTGTCGGCGATGTGGTTCTTGCCATTGGATCACCGATGGGCCTGGAGCAGTCCGTGACCCACGGCATTGTCAGCGGACTTGGCCGCAGCAACCTGGGCATCATCGGCAACGCGCAGGAAGGAAAACCGGGTTACGAAAATTTCATCCAGACCGATGCCGCCATCAATCCCGGCAACTCGGGCGGACCGCTTCTTGATGCCCAGGGCCGTGTGGTCGGATTAAACACAGCCATCGAAACCCGCAGCGGCATGTTTGCCGGCATCGGTCTGGCCATCCCCGCCAACATGGCCGTCTCGGTCGCAAGAGATCTGCTCGAAGGCGGCAAAGTACAGCGCGGATTCCTCGGCATCGAAATGGATCAGATCGACGAGAACATGGCGGAATATCTTGGTTTGGAGCACGGCGGCGGCGTGATCGTCAACGCCGTGGTGCCTGACTCACCAGCCGCCAGGGCAGGCTTTGTCGAGGGTGATGCCATCATCAGCATCAATGGCCAGAACGTCACCAACCCGGCGCAACTCCGTCTGGCGGTCAGCGCCCATCATCCAGGCACCGAGGTGAAATTCGGCGTAGTGCGCTACAATGAAACAACCAAGCAACCCGAGCGCATCGAGATCACGGCCAAACTGAAACAACTCCCTGATAAGCCGGGTGCAAAATCCGATAAAAAACTGCCTGATGAAAGCGGTGGAAAAGCGGCTTCCGCCTTTATCAAAGGCGTGACGATTGAAAACCTGACCAGCGAACTGCGGCAGGACTACAACATCGCCGACAATGTTGAAGGCGTGCTGGTTGCCTCTGTGAATCAAGAGTCCTCTGCTGCAACAACGCTTGAGGAGGGTGACGTCATCATTCAAATCAATCGCAAGCCCGTGGGAAGCGTGAGCGAGGCCATTGCAGCAGTCAAAGGATCATCGGGTGACTCGGTTCTCTTCAAGATCCTGCGGAGCGGTCATGCCAAGCTTGTCATCGTGAAAAAATAAGAACTCAGCACTCCCGTCTGAAAACTTTTTAACCCCTAATTAAAAACACAAACATGACCCTGACACCCGTTCAAATCACCTTCCGTCACATGCCGCCATCTCCTGCGGCTGAATCCCGCATTCAGGAAGAAGCCGCAGATCTGGAGCGCTACTTTGGCCGCATCACGAGTGTCCACGTCGTGGTTGAGGCGCCCCACCGCCATCACCAGCACGGCCGGGGTTTTCATGTCAACATTGTGATCGACGTGCCAGGCTCAAGCATCGTGATCAATCATGAACCCTCCCTGCACAGCACGCTGGCACAGGCTGAAACTGAGCAGTGGGAAAAACATCTCGAAACTCATCCCGACCACAAGGATCTCTATGTCTGCATCCGTGATGCCTTCAATGCCGCACGCCGGAGACTTGAGGACTACGCCCGGATCATGCGTGGTGACATCAAACACCACAAGGAAGCGGCAGAGGCATCCTGAACATGCACACGCCCGCCCACACTTCATTCAGATCCTTGTTGAAGAAGTCAGCCCACCGGTTGCGTGAGGGCGAAATTTCCGACTACGATCCGCTGCTCGAACTCATTGGTGATGCACGTTTCGTGCTCCTCGGAGAGGCGAGCCACGGCACCCATGAGTTCTACCGCGAGCGCGCCCAGATCACCAAACGACTGATCAAAGAGAAGGGCTTCACCGCCGTGGCGGTCGAGGCCGACTTTCCGGATGCCAGCCGGGTGAACCGATATGTGCAGGGTCTGGGTGAGGATATCGATGCCATTGATGCTCTCGGCGGCTTCAAACGCTTCCCTGCCTGGATGTGGCGCAATGCCGATGTGCTCGACTTTGTCGGCTGGCTGCGCGCTCACAACGATGACGCAGCCGGCGAGGACTCCAAAACGGGATTCTACGGACTCGATCTCTACAGCATGAACTCCTCCATCGCTGAAGTGCTCAGCTATCTGGAGAAAGTCGATCCCGCCGCAGCCAGGCGCGCCAAAGAGCGCTACTCATGTTTCGACGGTTTTGGCGGCGACACGCAGAAGTATGGTTTCGAAACCGCCATGGGTCATGGCTACTCCTGCGAAGACGCCGTGGTCAGCCAGTTTGTGGAAATCTACTCACGCGCTGCCGAACTGGCGCATCTCAACGGCCGTGTGGCAGCTGATGATTTTTTTGCGGCCGAACAGAACGCGCGCCTCGTGAAGAATGCCGAGCAGTATTACCGCACCATGTACCGGAGCGATGTCTCTTCATGGAACCTGCGTGACAGTCACATGCTGGAGACACTCGTGGAATTGGATCGCCATCTCACCCGCAAAGACAAGCTGCCGAAAATCGTTTTGTGGGAACACAACTCACATCTCGGCGACGCGCGCGCCACCGTCATGGGACACAAGGGCGAATGGAATGTCGGTCAACTCGTGCGCCAGCAATTCGTTGATGAAGCGGTGCTGGTGGGTTTCACCACCTACCATGGCACCGTGACCGCGAGCTCGGACTGGGGCGGTCAGGCGGAAAGGAAACGTGTCCGCCCTGCCCTGCATGGCAGCTTTGAAGCCCTGTTCCACGAAGCCGGCCTGAACCGCGCCATGCTGCTCTTGAAGGAGGAAAGCCCGCTTAAAAAAAGCCTGCGTGAACCGCTGCTGGAGCGCGCCATTGGCGTGATCTACAGGCCTGAAACCGAGCGTATGAGCCATTACTTCCACGCCCGCCTCTCGGATCAGTTCGATGCGGTGATTCATATCGACGAAACGCGCGCGGTCGCACCGTTCGAACGCACCTCCACCTGGGAAGCGGGCGAAGTGCCTGAAACTTTTCCCACCGGCATCTGAACGCGATCCCCTTTCACCACAACCCACCAGCCACTCCAACCACCATGTCCATCCTCTGCGCCACCGACTTTTCGAAACCCGCCATGGAAGCCGCCGACGTCGCGGCAGCCCTTGCGAAAAAATTAAAGCTGCCGTTGCGGCTCGTTCATTGCGCCCAGGACTGGATCGTCACGGGTGATCTTCCCATCGTGCTCCCGGATGATCATTTATTCCGTGATCAACTCAAGCGCGAGGCAGACCGGTTGCGCTCTTCAGGCGTGGAGGTGTCCGAGGACCTGCGCCATGGCAGTCCCAGTTTCGCTATTGTCGATGCTGCCAGCGAACAA
>CAJCCF010000017.1 GCA_903960845.1 uncultured Verrucomicrobiota bacterium
ATCATGTATTCGCCGGTCTTTTCCTTTGTGTCATTCAGCCGCACCAGTTCATTCATGGTCATCCAGTCAGTGAACAATTTCTCGCGATCCCGAGATTTGGCAGCACTCACCTTGGAGACCTTGATTTTGAGCGGCTTGTCAGCGGCCTGAGCCAGTGGTATGAAACCAAAAAGACAGACGATCGGCAGGATTAGTCGGGTGAGGTTCATGGTTTTTTTGGATTACTGGGCACAGGCTATGAATTCCAGGCCATCCCGTCAATCCTGCCCAATCAAAACAACCGCCTTTACCACAGCGCTGGCAGGATGAACCCACTCGGTCATTTTCAGAGGAAGGTCATCAAAATCGCAGCGATGCGTGATCCACGGACGCGTGTCGATCTGACCAGACTGGATCAAACCAAGGATGCGCGGGAAATCTGAAGCGACTGCATTTCGGCTGGCCAGCAACGTGAGCTCGCGCCGGTGAAACAACGGATCATCCAGAAGCACGGGCTCCTTGGTGATCCCGACATAGATGACACGTCCAGTGAAGCGCGCAAAGTTCAGCGTGCGCGCCATCGATCCGGGATGACCGGTCGCATCAAACACGACCTGGGCGCATGGTTCATCAGGCAGGCTCCCGACGACCCGGACATCGCGATAGTGTTTTTCCACAAAGGCGCGGCGCGTTTCATTGAGCTCCATCACCGTGATGACCGCGCCTGTGAGTCGGGCAAACTCCAACACGGTAAGACCAATGGGCCCCGCGCCGATGATCAAGACGTCTTCTCCCGGCTGAATGGCTGCGCGGTTCACGGCATGACAGCCGATGGCCAGCGTCTCAACAAGCGCGAGCTGCTCAAAGGTCAGTGCATTGCAAGGATGCAGCTTGCCGGCGGGGAGAATCATCCGCTCACGCATCGCTCCATCGCAATGCACACCGAGCACTTGCAGCGTCTCACAGCAGTTCGTTTTACCCTGACGACAGGCATGACAGGTGCCGCAATTCAAGTAGGGCTCGACTGAGCAACGGTCCCCCGATTTCAGGTGCATGACATCCTCACCGACTGCCAGCACCTCGACACCGAGTTCGTGCCCGAGGATGCGCGGATACTCAATGAAGGGCATCTTTCCGAGATAGCCGCTGATGTCTGTGCCGCAGATCCCTATAGCCCGGATCGCCACCAGCGCCTGACCAGCAGCAGGTGCCGCAGCTTCGGGCAGATGGATGAGTTCAAGGTGTCCCGGTTGAGTGAGGCTGAGTGCTTTCATGGTCAGACTGATCAAACCGCGCCAAAGCGGCGATGCCTTGTCCCGTAGGCGCGAACCGCGGCTGTCAGTTCATCTTTGCCAAAGTCAGGCCAGAATTTTTCAGTGATGTAAAACTCCGTGTAGCTGAGCTGCCACAGTAGAAAATTTGAGAGACGCATCTCGCCACTGGTTCGGATCAACAGGTCGGGATCAGGATAGTAGCGCGTGTACAGATGTTTGCTGAAGACCTCGGTGTCGATCATGCCCTTGTCGAGATGACCACGCTCAATGCTTTCGATCAGGCTCTTCACCCCATCGATGATCTCCTCACGTCCGCCATAGCTCAGGGCCAGGATCAGGGTGAGTCCCGTGTTCTGGGAGGTCAGCTCAATGGACCGGTGCAACTGCGCCTGACAGCTCTGCGGCAGATCATGCAACCGGCCGATGGCTTGCAGCCGGATGTTTTGCTCCTGCATCTCAGGCGTCTTCTGGCGGAGAAACAACTCCAGCAATTTCATCAGCGCATCCACCTCGCGCTTCGGCCGCTTCCAGTTCTCCGAGGAAAAAGCATACAGGGTCAGAAACTCCACACCCAGATCACCACAGGCCTCCGTCACGCGCCGAACCGTCTCAGCTCCCTGACGGTGCCCCTCCGTGCGCGGCAGGCCACGCTCTTTTGCCCAGCGACCATTGCCATCCATGATGATGGCGATGTGGCGCGGGACATTCTTGAGATCTTCAGCAGGTGGCATGGGCGGATTTAGACAGAGCAGGCCGGAAGTGCAACGCCTCTTCATTCCTCTTTCCCGATTACCTGCAAGTTTCTGATCCCTTGCCCTTTGCCCAAGCTCAGGAGACCCGCGCCGCCCTGCTAAAAGCCGGGGCCCCTTCCCTGCTCTGGAAAATGATCAATCGTGGTCACGGGTTCAAATGCCCCCTCCTCGGCAATCTCTTGAAGCACCCGCTTAATCCAACCTGTGCGCAATCGCAGCGGAGTTCGCCAACACGCTGATTCTGCTGAAAAAACGATCAGTGAGCCGCAGCTTCGTTGCCGCGAAACGTCCATGCGAGGATGCGGCTTTTCTTCTGTCCCTGGGACATCTCGATGATTTTCACGTCCGACGCTTTCACTTGAATCAGCGCCTGTTCCAATCGCGGCAGATGCGCGCTTTTGGAAACCAGAGTCGTGAACCAGCCGCAGCGATCCGAAAAAACCACGCTCTGGGTGATCATGCGGCGAATGAAAGCGAGCTCACCTCCTTCACACCAGAGTTCACCCTCCTTGCCGCCAAAGTTCAGCACACCATGCTTGCCTCCAAGATTGCGCAGCTTGCGCTGAGTACCTGCAGCAGCGTCGGCGGCGGATGCGTGAAAGGGTGGATTGCACATCGTCAGATCAAAATGCTCGCCCGGCTGGATGATACCCCGAAAGCATTCGATCGACGATTTCTGCAGGCGACACTCGATCAGACCCGACAAAGACGGGTTCGCCGCGACAAGTTTCTGTGCCCATCGAAACGCCACGGGATCAACCTCCGCGCCGACAAATCGCCAGCCATACTCACTGGCTCCAATCAGCGGATAAATGCAGTTCGCACCCGTGCCAATGTCGAGCACACGCAATGAAGGTCCGCGCCGCTCCGCCAGCAGATCTGCGAGATGATGCACATAATCACTGCGTCCGGGAATCGGCGGGCAGAGATAGCCGGGCGGAATATCCCAATGCTGCAAACCATAGGCGTGCTTTAGCAGTGCTTGATTGAGAGACTTCACCGCGTGCGGATCAGCGTAGTCGATGCTGGCGTCCCCATACGCATTTGCTTTCACAAACGCCGCCAGTGCCGGACTGCAGGCGATGAGCTGAGGGAAATCGTAGAGTGATCGAAACCGGTTCCGTGGATGCAACCCTTCTTTGACGAGGGCTTTCACCGCTTGCCACCTCCCGGCGGCGTGCGGTCATCACCAAAATATTTCTCACTGCGGTAGCGCAGCCAGACGCAGAGAACCTGGGGCACTTTTTTGCGCTGCTCATCACTCAGCGATTCATAGAGCGCCATCGCCTTCTCGCGCTCACCCCGGCAGGCGCGATTGTTGTGCGCTTCCCAATAACTCCGCGCCACACGAATGCGGCGGCAGGTTTCCGCGATCAAGGCGGCTCCAGTGAGCGGCTTGTCTTGAATCTTTTTCTTGGCGGGCATGAGTGGCTTTGATGGTGGCCGATAATTGCCAAAAGACACGAAAAAGCAGTGTTCATCCTTTCGTCGCGCCAGTCTCAATCGTCGACACACGGCGTATCTGCGGCAGCCTCATGAAAAAAAAGCGGCCTCTTCACGATCTGTGATTGATCTCAGCACGCGGGTCAGTTCAACTCGGCATCATGTCACGAACCCTCCTGCCTCTCCTGATGATCACGGCCCTCCTTACCGCCGAAGATTTTGCTGAAGCTCAGCAGAAGACCGCGAACTACGACGAATCCAAGATCCCGCCCTACACCCTGCCTGAACTCCTCAAGACCCGGGATGGAAAAACGGTGAACACCGCCGAGGCCTGGACCAGCACGCGCCGCCCGGAATTACTGGCACTCTTTGAGCAGCATGTTTTTGGCAAGACACCCGCAGCATCCGTCTGGGGGAAAGTGGAGTTCAAAGTCACACAGGTGAAAAAAGACGCGCTCGGTGGCAAGGCCACGCGCAAGTTCATTCACATTTCCCTGCCTGAACATCCGGCCTGGCAGGGCATGGAGGTGATGCTTTACACGCCGAATGGGCTGGGCAAACCCGCGCCGTGCTTTGTCGGCCCAAGCTTCAGCGGCAATCATGCGGTGAGCAAGGAAACCGATATCCCGCTCTCCACCCGCTGGATGCGCGCCAGCAAGGAAAAAGGCGTGGTTGATAATCGAGCCACTGAAGACAGCCGGGGCAGTGAAGCCAGCCGCTGGCAATTGGAAATGGTCATCGCTCAAGGCTGCGCGGTGGCGACCTATTACTATGGCGACATCGAGCCCGACCATACCGATGGCTGGAAAGATGGCCTGCGCGCCGTGCTCAGCAAGGATGGCGCAGCCACCGAGTGGAAGGATGGCGACTGGGGTGCCATCGGCGCCTGGGCCTGGGGGCTTAGCCGGATTGCTGATTATCTGGAAACCGATGCCGATGTGAACGCCAAACAACTTGCCGTGATTGGCCATTCACGCCTTGGCAAAACTTCCCTATGGGCAGGCGCACAGGATCAGCGTTTCGGCGTCGTGATCTCCAACAATTCAGGCGAGGGC
>CAJCCF010000018.1 GCA_903960845.1 uncultured Verrucomicrobiota bacterium
GCTTTCTTTTTCGCCACACTCTACATCTTTATTGATGCCGCTTTTCCCAAAGATGTCCGCTCCAGTGCCCAAGGCTTGTTTAACTTGCTCGTCCTGGGTCTCGGTGATCTCGCGGCAAAATGGTTCTTTATTCCGCTCCAAGGCAGGCTCACAAGCGCTGATGGAGTGGTGAACTACCGGGAACTCTTTCTCTGGCCAACCGGACTGTCGCTCGCTGCCTCCGTGATCCTTCTCATCGCTTTTTGGCCGCCAAAGGATCTGGACGCTCCGACTGAGGTTTCGCACTGATCATTGATTCAACCGCTGTCACACCTGAGGCAGTTTGGTTTCGATCAATCTCCGTGTGGTGATGGGAATGTGAACAAATATCAGGGGGAGGATTCACATTGTCTTCCCGGTCAAAGAGACCGGGGAGGCGTCTGGACCAGACATTTTACATGCCGCCCTCGCTGTTGCTGTGTCAGGTCTATTCTCTGTGGATTCGGGAATGAGATGAATCGTGCATCTGCGAATTTCGGCTTGCCATCGGCACCCGGTTTGAGCGTGCCATTGTGAAAGGCATGTAGGGGTTAGAAGTGCCTCCATCACCGTCAGACCGCCAATGCCGGAATAAAAACACCGATGGGCAGGTGGCTGCAGTCGTTTTTGAAAGCAGCGGCGTCGAAGCTGCATGCGACATCACCCTCCTGGTGCGCGATTGCATGCCTGATGAGATCAGCAGCAATGACACGACTGCTGATGAGCGGAAGAAAAAACAATCCTTTCATGATGGAATGAGGAAGGCCTCTGGCAGCAGTTCAGCGATGGTTCTCGTCACAGGCCTGCCCTGGTGGAGAAAGATGATTTCGGCGAGGTCATTCGCCTGCGAAAATTCAGCGATGACCTGACGGCAGGCACCGCATGGCGGAAATTCATGTCCAGGGCAAATTACCGCCAGGCGCGCAATTTTCATCAGTGGCCCTTCAGCCGTGACTGCATGGAATATGGCATTTCTTTCCGCGCATATGGTTAGGCCGTAGCTGGCGTTTTCCACATTGCAGCCGGTGTAAATGCCTCCCGCGACAGTTTCCAGTGCACAGCCCACCTGAAATTTTGAGTAGGGCGCATAGGCCTGCCGTGCGGCTTGTTCGGCGAGAGCGAGAAGATCGGACATGGCCCGATGATGGCACAAAAAAGCGGAATCAGAAAGGACTCTGACTCCGCCTGAAATGCTACGGACAGCGGGTCGCCCGCGCCTGGTTACAGTGCTTTGAACTTCACATTCTTCCAGCGCACCGTGTAGGGGCCGCTGCCTTTTTTGATGCCATGCACCTGGAAGCCGATGTTTCCTTCCGGATCGCCGGACTGGTGGAAATCAGCCGTCTTCACGCCATTCACAAAACTCTGATAGTGGTCGCCCTGAACGACGATGCGGTAGTGGTTCCATTCCCCCTTTTTGAAGGCAGCCTTGGCGGCGTCCGTACGCACAGCCTCGGTTTTCGTGAGAATGCTCCACCAGGTTCCGCGCCGGGCTTCATCGTAAAAGTCACCGGCAGTGCCGTTGCCGGCGATCTCGCATTGCGGCCCGTAGAGGCGGCCGGCAGGAAGAGGTTTTCCACCTTTGCTGCCTTCAGGAGCAGGATCACCTTCCTTGGCGAGGTGGCTGCGGACCTGCACACCGGAATTCAGTTCGTCATCCACCTTCACCTCAAATTGAAGTTCGAAGTCTTTGAAGGGGCCTTTCATCAGGAACGAGTTAGGGCTGCCGTCGGTGGT
Source organism: uncultured Verrucomicrobiota bacterium (assembly GCA_903960845.1). Lineage (GTDB taxonomy): Bacteria > Verrucomicrobiota > Verrucomicrobiia > Verrucomicrobiales > Verrucomicrobiaceae > Prosthecobacter. Next base: position 1,756 of record CAJCCF010000018.1, read on the forward strand.
CGTGCCGATCAGTGTACCGTTTTCTACCTTGTAGGTGGCGGTGCCACTCACAATCTGGGCATCACCGAGGCCGTCTTTAAACCATTGTTGCCAGCCGTCTTCGGCAGCTGCGGAGAATGAAAGCGTGGCGAGGAGGGGGATGAGAAGTCGGTGTTTCATAGGGGAGGGAAAACGAAGAACGGGCGTGAAATCCATCGAAGGACACTAAAAAGCCACAGATGATTAAGATGTCTTAACTAAATAGGTGGTTTAATGAGGTAAAAACCTCAAAACAATCCAATTCAATCTTGATTACTCAGATGTTTTGCATTTTAATGGCATTTAATCCCTGTTTTATTCAATGGCTCGTCCCACCAACAACTTCGATTCGGTCACCATGACCATCGCAGTCACTCCCCAGATCAGGATGTATCTGGAGGATCTGACTGCAGACGGCATGTATGGCTGCAGTCCTTCCGAGGCAGCCCGTCTGCTCATCGGCCAGGCAATCGAGGCCAAAATCAAGGATGGGGCTCTGAATAGAAGGAAATTCATTGTTCAAAATGGCGATGTCCTGCCCGTGGCAGGTGCCGCCTAACCTCACTCCCCACGATGCCTACGCAACTCGAACTTCAAAGCGACACGCAAGTGTTCACCACAGTGATGACGATGGAACTGCATGATCGGGACCGCAGCATGAAGGGCGGTTGGAAATCCGACGCGCGCCTCGAAATGCTGGCCCACGAAATCGCGCGTTACATGCCCGAATTCGCCGATCTGCTCGTTGCAAATGGCAAGCAGAAGCTCGCCGCCTGAGCTCAAGCCTCGTGATTTTATGTAAGGTCAACGTCCTGCGACGTTGACCTTGTCATGTCCACCCGTGGCGTTCATCGTGCGCTCCTTCTTTTCCGATTCATGACCAGCTTTCCCAAACTCACCCGTCTTTTGCTGATGGTTGCTCTTTCCTTCAGTGCTTGTGCCACGGTGAAGCGCTTTACACCTGATCTGAGCAAGTTGCCAAAGCTGCCTAAAATACCACTGCCATCGATGCCATCGATGCCCAGTTTCTCCACACTCAAGAAACTCAAGAACATCATCCCCGGGATGCCTGAAGCCGACACGGCTGCAGTGGATGATCCCAAAATGTCTTTTGATGCTCTCGGCACACTTGGATTCGGACATTCGATCCGTATCCATGTCTATGAGGGTGCTCGCTCACCAAATCGGATTTTTAACAAGGTGCTCATGGTGGATGCTAAGGGTGAACTTAATTTCGGCGCGGCAGGCACTGCAAAAGTCGGCGGGAGCACCCTGCCTCAGGCTGTCCAAGCCATTGCATCCACCTTCCGCTTCGGACTGCGTCTAACTCGTCCGGTCACCGTCCATATCCTATCGGTCGAAGACACGCCTGTTGTCTCAATCATTGGCGATGTGCCGAAGGATGTCTTTATTCCTGCATGGGAGCAGATGACGATCAAACAGGCCGTTACTGTATCAGGTGGTCGCAAACCGGGATCCACTGCGCACGGCGTTTACCACACCCGTGAAGGTGTGCGCCGCTACTTTTCCACTCTGGACGATGCTGACAAAGAGGAGCCAGAGCCTGGCGATATCATCGAGTTATCCCCGGACATTTAAACCCATGATTGACTACGTCGGCGGTAATCCGGCCGCTAACCAGAATCCTTGGAGCAGCCTTTTAAAAACGATCGCAGTTTTGCGCATCGGCGCTGGTGTGGTGCTCATGACCCGCCATGGCTGGAGCGCCGCCGTGGGAGCCTATGAGTTTCTTTGGAAAGAGCAAAACTGGGATTGGGTGAAGATTTTCAATGATGCTGGGCTGCCCTATCCCCAGTTGCTTGCGCCAGCTGTGGCGATCGTTGTTGCAGTCGTTGCATGCGCCTGGATTACCGGTTTTCTCACCCGGTTGTTTGCCGTGGTGTTCATGCCTGTAGTTGCCGGGTTTCTTATTCTGGCACCAAAGGCTGGCTCCATCTATATCGAGGCTGCCTGGCTATATTTGCTCATTGCTGTGACCCTTCTGCTTTTTGGTTCCGGATCCATCTCAATGGACAAGCTTTTCCGCCTTGGAGAAAGCTGGGGCAGTCGGTTAAAGCAAAAGCGCGATCGGTGACATGGCACGCCTCACTGCCAGCCAGTTAGCGGTCATTTTGGCAAACAAAGCCAAAGCGGCAGCTGGTGGTGTTCGCGCAGTGGAGAAGGTGCTCGGCATTGAGCGTGTTCTCGCTATTGATCCCGCCCTGCGGAACACGGGATGGTCGGTGTTGGAAAAGGACGGGCGTGATCTGAAGGCTGTCGCCTATGGGGTCATTTCAAATTCTGCCAAGCTTTTACATTCCGGCTGCCTCGTCGCCATTCGTGAGCAACTGAGCGAGGTTATCCGCGAGCACCGGCCTACTGTATGCGCCATTGAAGCCACCATTTATGTGCAGAGCTTCAAGACCGCGATCGTGCTCGGAACTGCGCGTGCTGCCTGTCTGATCGCGGCGGCGGAACACGGGTTGGCCATTTATGAGTACGCCCCGCGTGAAGTGAAGCAGGCCGCCGTCGGGCGTGGTGCTGCGCAAAAAGACCAGGTCGCCTTCATGATTCGGTCCATGCTGCGCCTTCGTGAAACGCCACCCCCGGATGCTGCGGACGCCCTGGCGGTGGGCATCGCTCATTTCCAGAATGCCGATGCCAGTGCTGCCACGGGCCGTGAATCTAAGCGCGTTTGAGCCTCTCCCGATGCTTGCGCAATCGTCCATCCTGACGCATGAAGCAGGCATCTATGGCTAAAAAACCTGTTGTTCTGATTATCCGCGATGGCTGGGGCATTAACCCGGGCGGCAAAGCCCAAGCTGTTGCGAATGGCGACGCCACCTTGCTGGCACGCACACCCTTTCATGATCATCTTTACGCCACTTATCCGCGAGGCACTGTGAGCGCCAGTGGTGAGGATGTGGGCTTGCCGGATGGCCAGATGGGCAACAGTGAAGTCGGTCATCTCAACCTTGGTGCTGGTCGTGTGGTGTATCAGGATCTGACCCGAATCAACAAATCGATCCGTGACGGCGAATTTGCCACGATGCCAGTGCTCGTGGAAGCCTTTCAGAAAGCCAAAGGAAAGCGTCTGCATCTGCTCGGCCTCATCAGCGATGGCGGTGTGCATTCCCATCAGGATCACCTCGCCGCGCTTTGTGATGCCGCAAAGACCGCTGGTGTCGACGACATCATGGTCCACGCCATCACCGATGGCCGCGACACCTCGCCCACCGGCGGGGCCGTTTACATGACGAAGCTGGAAGCTGATTTGAAACCCAGTGGCGCCAAAATTGCCACCGTCATCGGTCGGTATTACGCGATGGATCGCGATAAACGCTGGGAGCGCAACAAGCTCGCCTGGGACGCCATTGTCCTGGGGCGCGGCGAGGTCCGTGACGACACACCCGGTGCCGCAGTGAAAGCAGCTTATTCAAGTGACCCACGGGGTGATGAATTCATGCAGCCGATGATCTTCTCAAATGCCAACGAGCAGCGCATTCGCGATGATGACGCCATCATCTGGTTCAATTTCCGCGCCGACCGGGCCCGCCAGCTTAGTGATGCCTTTTTGAAAACCGGTTTCGAGGGCTTTGACCGTGAAGTGCATCCGCGCACCAACTACTTCACGCTCACCGAATACGATGCCAACTACTACGACCTTGGAGCTCAGGTTATTTTCGCCCCTGAAAGCCTGAGCAACAATCTTGGTCAGGTCGTCGCTGCGGCGGGACTCACTCAACTCCGCGCCGCTGAGACGGAGAAATACCCGCACGTTACTTTCTTCTTCAACAGTGGCATTGAGGAACCCAATGTTGGTGAAGACCGCTATCTCGCCATCAGTCCGAAGGAGGTGCCCACCTACGATAAGAAGCCGCAGATGAGCGCCCCGGACCTCACCTTCGAGGTCATGCGCCGGTTGGAGAATTACGATCTGGTGATCATGAACTACGCCAACCCCGACATGGTTGGCCACACTGGCGTCGTTGAAGCTGGCATTCATGCCTGCGAGACCATTGATCTCGGTGTGCGGCTGATCGTCGATAAAGTGCTCGAACTCGGTGGCAAGCTCTTCATCACCGCCGACCACGGCAATTGCGAGCTCATGCGCAATCCCGACGGCAGTCCCAATACCGCCCACACGACCAATCTAGTTCATGGCATCTACGTTGCTGCCGATGCCTGCGGCCACACGGTCAAAGACGGCAAGCTTGCCGACATTGCACCGACGCTGCTCGACATGCTTGGCGTGGCAAAATCTGCCGAAATGACCGGAGAAACACTATTGGTGCGAAAATAATGCCCGTGTGCTTTGCGCACAGCATTGACCTGGCTCGCTGGTGAATGTCTGAAAAATCCATGCCTGTGGATCTGATTGAAAACCAATCGGTGCCGTGTCTGAACGTGGTGTGGTAGTATTCACCGGTTGCGGGAAAGGGCGGCAACCGCCACAATCTGTTCCCTTCCGATTTATGACCCTCCGCGCGATACTTACCGCTCTTGTTCTTAATCTTGCATTCTCTCATGCTGCAGTCACGGGCGAGACATGGGGGAAGACGGCCTCGGGCAATGAGGTGCAGCTTTTCACTCTCCGGAACGCCAGGGGCATGGAGGTGAGGATAACTAATTATGGCGGAATCATTGTCGCGATCAAAGCGCCGGATCGCGAGGGCCGGATGGCGGACGTTGTGCTCGGTTTTGACGCGCTGGAATCCTATCTTGGCAAGCACCCTCACTTTGGTTGTCTCACCGGTCGCTACGCCAACCGGATCGGTGGCGCTGCCTTCAGGCTGGATGGCGTGGAGTATCAGGTGACGGCGAACTCCGGCAGGAATCACATCCATGGCGGCAAGACCAGTTTTGCCGCAGTGATCTGGAAGGCTGCTGTTCTCGCCTCCAAGAATGCGGTGGAACTGAAATACACGAGTGCCGATGGTGAAGAAGGCTTTCCCGGGAAGCTCGACTGTGTCGTCACTTACCAGCTCACTGAGACCAATGAACTGCGCATCGACTACTCAGCAAAAACCGACAAGCCAACCGTCGTCAATCTCACCAATCACAGCTATTTCAACCTCGCCGGTGAAGGCGGCGGCGACGTGCTTGCCCATGAGGTGATGATCCCTGCGGACCGCTTCACCGCTACCGATGATGAATTGATCCCGACGGGCGAGCTGGAAAGTCTGCTCGGAACC
>CAJCCF010000019.1 GCA_903960845.1 uncultured Verrucomicrobiota bacterium
CATCGTCGCCGTGCGTGATGAATCCGATGAAAACACCCGCGTCGTGGTCGATTTGAAGCGTGATGCACGCCCTCAGGTGGTGTTGAACAACCTTTACAAATTCACCGCGCTCGAAAGCAGCTTCAGCATTCACATGCTCGCCATTGATGGCGGGCGCCCGCGCGTGCTGAGCATCAAGGACGCCATCGCCTGCTACATCGAGCATCGCCGTGAGGTCATCATCCGCCGCACGCGGTTCCTTTTGAAAAAGGCGGAACAGCAGGCTGAAAAGCTCGAGGCCTACCTCCTCGCACTCGGCCATCTCGATGATTTCATCAGGATCATCCGCGACAGTCGCAACCGTGATGAAGCTCGTGCGGGGCTCAAGGCCTATCAGTTCAGCACAGAAACGGCCATGCGCCTTGGCATCCTGATCCGTGGTCAGCCCAGCATTCAGGGCGAACGTTACGTCTTCACGGACACACAGGTCGATCAGATCCTGGAGCTGCGTCTCTATCAGCTCACCGGCATGGAGCGGGACAAGATCAAGGCCGACTACGATGAGCTGCTCGCCACGATCACGGATCTCATGGACATTCTGGCCCATGAGCACCGCGTGCTGACGATCATCAAGGATGAACTGCACGCCATCAAATCCAAGCATGGCAATGGCCGCCTCACGCGCATCGACGCTTCCGGCGGTGGCATTGAAACCATCGACCTCATCCCGAACGATGCCAACATCGTCACCCTCACCCACTTCGGTTATGTGAAGCGCACGCTCACCACCGAGTACCGCCTGCAAGCTCGCGGAGGCAAGGGGCTGAAGGGCATGGAAGCCCGGGAAGCCGCGACAAAGGAAGACAAGAACGACTTTGTGGAAACGCTCTTCAGCGCGAACATGCATGACTTCCTCTTGTTCTTCACCAACACGGGACGCGTCTATGTGGAGCGTGTTTACCAGCTTCCGGAAGCGCCGCGCACCGGCAAGGGACGCAGCATCAAAAACGTTCTCAACCTCGGCCCTGAGGAGAAGATCAACAGCGTCCTTCGTCTCGAAGCCCAGGGTGTGGAGGATGAAGCGATGTGGAGTCCTGAGAAATTTGTGCTCTTTGCCACCAGGGATGGGACGGTGAAAAAGACCTCGCTGGACGCCTTCAAGAATTACCGCAAGGCGGGCATGAACGCGATCAACATCGAGGAAGGCAACGATCTCGTCGATGTCGTGCTCACCGACGGCAAAAGCGAAATCTGTTTTGCCACGCGCGACGGCATGTGCCTGCGTTGTGAGGAGACTGACATCCGCGCCATGGGGCGTGGTGCGGCAGGTGTTCGCGGCATCCGGCTTGATGAGGGCGACTACCTTGTCGCGCTCACCGCCGTGATTCCTGACACTCAGCTGCTCGTGGTTTCCGAGAAGGGTCTCGGCAAGCGTACACCGTTTGAAGATTACCGTCTCATCAACCGGGGCGGCAAGGGCGTGAAGACCATCGACATCACCGAGAAGACCGGGAAAGTGGTGGCGGCGATGGCCGTGCACAATGATGACGAACTCATGCTCATCACCAGCAAGGGACAAAACGTGCGCATCCGTGTTGGGGGTGACAAAGGCATCCGCGAGACGGGTCGTGTGGCTCAGGGCGTGAAGCTCATGGACCTCAAGAAGGATGAGACCATCCAGGACGTGGCCACTGTGATTGCCGAAGAGGATGATGAAGACGAAGTGACTGAAAATCCTGCCGCAGATGAAACCGCGGAAGGTGAGACTCATCCTCCAGCTGATCCATTGACGGAAGATTGAATGGCCTGATCGCTCTTGTCGTTTGGTCCCTCTCCCCCTTGGGGAGAGGCTGGGTGAGGGGGCTTCGGCGACGTGTGGGCGAGAAGCTCACCGTTCCTCCAGCAATGTTACCACTCCTCACCCCAGCCCTCTCCTCCCGGAGGAGAGGGAGCTGGCAGACTCAAGCCAGCATCTTTGGCACCAGTTCGCCATGCACATTGGTGAGCCGCATGTCGAGGCCCTGGAACCGGACGGCCAGTTTCGTGTGATCGAATCCAAGCTGATGAAGCAGGGTGGCGTGCAGGTCATGCACATGAACCGGGTCCTCGGCAACGTTGAATCCGAACTCATCGCTGGAGCCGAGCGTGAGGCCGGGTTTCATGCCGCCACCCGCGAACCACATGGAAAAGGCGTTCGGGTGATGATCGCGACCGTCATTGCCACCCTGCACCATCGGCGTACGCCCAAATTCGCCGCCCCAGATGACAATGGTGTCTTCCAGCAGGCCGCGCTGCTTGAGGTCACGGACAAGGGCCGCGCATGGCTGGTCGGTGAGTCCGCACTGTTGTTTCAAACCTCCGGTTAGGCCACCGTGATGGTCCCAGGCTTCGTGGAACAGCTGGACAAAACGTACGCCGCTTTCAATCAGCCGCCGGGCCAGCAGGCAGTTGTTGGCAAAGGATGGCTCGCCGGGCTTGGCTCCATACATGTCGAGGATGTGTTTCGGCTCCTGGCTGATGTCCATGATTTCGGGTGCCGTTTGCTGCATGCGGTAAGCCAGCTCAAAGCTGTTGATGCGTGACGCGATTTCAGGGTCACCAACGACATTCAGCCGCTCCTCATTGAGTTGCTTCAGGGTGTCCAGCGTCTGGCGCTGCGTGGCATCAGACACACCCTTGGGATTGCTCAGAAAGAGCACGGGTTCGCCACTGCTGCGAAAAGGCACGCCTTGATACACAGTCGGCAGGAAGCCGCAGCCGAAGTTGGACATGCCGCCGCTTGGTCCCTTCTGACCGCTCTGCATGACCACATAACCGGGAAGATCCTGATTCTCGGTGCCGAGACCGTACAGAGTCCAGGCCCCGAAACTCGGACGGCCAAAGATCTGCGAACCGGTGCTCATCAGGATCTGTCCCGGTGCATGATTGAAGGCATCGGTCTTCATGGAGCGCACGATGGTCATGTCATCGGCGATCCTGGCCGTGTGTGGCAGCAACTCGCTGAGTTCCGCACCACTTTGACCATGTTTGGCAAACTTGAACCTGGGGCCGAGCAGTTTGCTGTTTGGATTGATGAAGGCCGCGCGATAGCCTTTCAAAAGATCCGCCGGCGGCAGCTTGCCATCCCATTTGGCGAGTTCGGGTTTGTTGTCGAAAAGCTCAAGATGGCTCGGTGCGCCACCCATGAAGAGGTAGATCACGCGCTTGGCCCTGGCGGCGTAGTGCGGCTTCTTTTGAGCAAGCGGGCTGACCGGTGCGGGTGCGGCATTTGCGCGCATCAGATCCATGGCAGCCAGCGATGCCATGCCGACACCGCATTCCTTGAAGAACCAGCGCCTGGTGAGGTAACGCGCGTATTCGGTGTGCAGTTCACGGGTGAAGTTCATGACGTTATTCTTTGGTGATGGTTTCATCCAGGTTCAGCAAGACGCGGGCGATGGTGACCATCGGTGGGATGGAGTCGGGAACGGCGCCCGCACGCTGCTGACTGAGCAGGTTCAGCAGGAGTGCCGACTCTTTCGCTGTCGGCAGGCGCGACGTGCAGAGCTTGAATCCGCGGTCGATGGCCGCTTTGTCATCGCCACTGGTGCTCATGCGCTGAGCCAGATGTTCAGCGGCTTCCATGCTGAGTGTTTCATTCAGCGTCATGAGTGCCTGCAGCGGAGTGTTGCTCCGTGCCCGGCGGATGCAGGCAAACTCGCCATTCGGCGTGTCGAAGGTGGCGAGGAATGGATAGGGCGTGCTGCGCCGGCGGAAAACATAGACACTGCGGCGATACTTCTGCGCACTGCTTTCGATCTTCCATGGGAAGGGCGCATAGCTCGCGGGTTTCTCAAACAAATGTTGTGGAGCAGGCGGCATCACACCACGCCCGCCGATCTCGGGATTGAGCAGGCCGCTGACGGCAAGCTGGATGTCGCGCACGACCTCGCCTTCGACCCGGAAGCGCGGACCGCGTGCAAGCAGCCTGTTGTAGGGATCTTTTTCGAGCAGGGCAGGGGTGACCTGGCTGCTCTGCTGGTAGGTTTCGCTGGTGACGATGAGGCGGTGCAGGTGCTTGAGCGACCAGCCGTGATCCATGAACTCGCAGGCCAGCCAGTCGAGTAATTCAGGATGGCTTGGCTTCGCGCCTTGCGTGCCGAAGTCATCGGCGGTCTCGACCAAGCCTGTTCCGAAGTAGGCCTGCCAGACGCGATTCACCATGGCGCGCGCAGTCGTCGGGGCATCACGCGCGACTAGCCATCTGGCGAAGGTGAGCCGTGAACCATCTGCTTTGTTAGGAAGCGGATTCAGAATCGCTGGCACGCCGGCATTGACGCGGTCTCCGGGCTTCAGGAAATCGCCGCGTTTCAGCACCGTGGTCATGCGCGGCTCCTGTCTGGAATCCAAAACGAGGGACGTGCTGCCTTCGGGATACTGCTGCCACAGCGCCTCGATTTCATCATTGATCGGTTTCCATTCGGCGACGGTGGTGCGGAAGGCGGTGAACTCATTTTTATTGCCATAGAGCGGATCGGCCGCGGCATTTGCCGCCCCGGTGGTGCTGATACGATAACGACCGAGATTCATGGTTTGAAGGTCGTCACTGTTCCAACCGCCATGCTTCATGCTCAGGCCGATGGTGAGTTCGTCATCCGGCTTCACCTGGATCGGCTTCTCCAGCACAAAGACCGCATTGCGTGGCACGTTGCGGCGTCCAGGTCCGGCATCGATGCCCCACGCGGTTTTGTCATTGCCATCAATGGCATAGCTCACGGGGCCGGTGACGCGCTTGTCTTTCGCGGCATCCTGATCACGGGCAAAGGGCGCGAGCGGCGTGTTCTCGGCCTCGCCGAAATCGGCGGTGGCTCTGACAAATTTCAGCGCCGTCATCTTGCCGTTGATCTTCACCTCCGCCGTGAATTCAGTGAGTGCGGCCGTGCCTTTCTGCGAGCGGCCGGGGCCATAGGCTGGCAGGTTTGGATCGTTCATTAGTTCAAGACGGAAGGCGCTAATGCTTGCGGGTGCTTTCATGTCCACGACAAACTTCACCTGTGATTTGGTCGGCGCATAGCCTTGCGCGAGAATGCTTCCATCAGGCTGCGGCAGTGCCTTTTCACCACCGGCCGGGTCTTCGATGAAGCGCAGGGTGCTCCAGGCTGGCTGATTGCTTTTCAATGAGGTGGTCCATTGCGTCAGTCGCTGTTTCCAGTCGGCATTCTGTTCCTTGAGTTTGGCTTCCAGTTCGCGTGTGCGTTCCAGAATTTTTGCGCGCTGCATTTGCTCCCGGGCGGTGTAAACCACGCGCCATGGTTCATTGTCGTTGTTCAGGAAAGCGAACATCCGGTAGTACTCTTCCTGGGTGATCGGATCGTATTTGTGATTGTGACACTGCGTGCAGCCGATGGATAAACCCAGCACGCTTTTGCCGATGGTGTCCATGTGATCAAACATGGCCTCCATGCGGAACTGTTCCGGATTCACGCCGCCTTCCTCATTGATCATGGAGTTTCTGAGGAAGCCCGTGGCGACGATCTGATCCTGGGTGGCATTTGGCAACTGGTCACCCGCGAGTTGTTCGATGATGAACTGGTCGTACGGCAGGTCACGATTGAAGGCACCGATCACCCAGTCGCGGTAAAACCAGATGTAGCGCATCGGATCTTTTTCGTAGCCGTTCGAGTCCGCGTAATGCGCGGCGTCCAGCCAGTGGCGGCCCCAGCGCTCGCCATAGTGTGGAGAGGCGAGGAGATCGTTGATCAGTTCAGAAATGTTGAGTGAGGATTGTTTAGCGTTTGGTTTGGAAGGTTCTGACGGATCACTAAACGTTAAATACTTATGGTTCGGCTCCGGCGGCAGTCCGACGAGATCCAGATACAACCGGCGGATCAGTGTCTCAGGCGCAGCCTTGGCGGCGGGCTTTAAACCTTCTTTGGCAAGCCGCTGTTGAATGAAGGCATCAATGGGATGTTTCGCGTTCTTTGGCACGGCTGGTTTCACGGGCGGCTTGAAGGCCCAATGATCGGTCTTTGCCTGCAGCTGCACACTCGCGCTTTCAGGCCACTCGGCACCGGCATCGATCCAAGCTTTGATGGTTGCGATCTGCTCCGTCGTCAAGGGATCGCCTTTGCGCGGCATTTGCATCTTCGGGATCTTTCCCTCGATCGCCTGCACGAGAATGGATTCGCTGCCATGCCCGGGTTTGATCGCCAGACCGAAATCGCCACCCTTCAATGCACTGGGCTTGTGATCCAGGCGCAGGGCGGCCTCCTGCTTGTGCGGGCCATGGCAGGAATGGCAGCGCTCCGTCAGGATTGGCTGGATGTCTTTGACGAAATCCACCGCGCCGGCGGCGGTGGCGGCGAGGCTCAGGAGAAGAAGGGGCTTCAGCATCATGGATTCATACGCTGGAACCGATGTATTCTCATGGCTCCTGGCATGGAGAATTCAAACATGGCTGATTTCGGTTCCCTGCCGACTGACTGATTTCAGCGTTGGAATAAATGGCGGCTTGATGTCTCGTACTGGTATCCACACCATGAATCACTCTGTCGCGCGACTTCTCCTGCTCACCCTGTTTCTCCTGCGCCCGGCGATCGGCCAGTTCAACCTTGCCGGCGGCGGCGGTGATTCATCCGCCAAGGTCAGCGCATCCATTGTTTCTGAAGTCAAAGCCGCCGCTCCGGGTCAGCCCTTCCGAGTGGCCGTGAAACTGGTGCATGAGGAGCACTGGCATACCTATGGCAAAGAACTGCCGCCTGAAGTGGTCGGCAAGCCAACGCGCCTCAAATGGACGCTGCCGGAAGGCTGGACTGTGGAAGAACTGCCATGGCCGGCCACGCGTGAGGTCGAGTCCACCGATGGCAAAAAGTCCCAGGGCTATGATGGCACGGTTTATCTGCCCGCGAAAATCATCCCGGGTGGCAAAGCGGGCGATGTGGCTGAGATCGCGGTGAAGGTCGATGCTCTTGCCTGCAATCCGGAGAACTGCATGCCCGTGAAACCCGAGGCGAAGCTCTCGATCACCCTCGCTGACAAGGCTGTGATTGATCCGGCGATGGCGGAGGTGTTTGGAAAAACCGCATCAGCCGCTCCTGAATCCTCCGCACCACCGGCTGACAAAGCCACCGTTAAACCTGTTGAGCGATCCTTTGCCGGGTATCTCCTCTTTGCTTTCATTGGTGGTCTGATCCTCAACATCATGCCCTGCGTGTTTCCGGTGCTCGGCATCAAGATCATGAGCGTCGTCCAGCAGGCGGGTGAGGATAAGAAGCAGGTGCTGCTGCATGGCCTTGCTTACACTCTTGGCATCCTTCTCTGTTTCTGGGCGCTGGGTGGATTGGTCATCGCTCTTGGAAAAACCTGGGGCTTCCAGCTTCAATCTCCCGGCTTTGTTTATGGCCTGTGTGTCTTCTTCCTCGTCTTTGGTTTAAACATGGCGGGCCTCTTTGAGATTGGTGTCTCTGCTGTGGGGGTTGGTGCCAACCTTCAATCCAAGCACGGTCTCGGCGGCTCCTTCTTTTCAGGTCTGCTCGCCACGGTGGTTGCCACGCCTTGCTCCGCGCCGTTTCTTGGCTCGGCACTTGGTTACACCGTCACACTCCCTGCCGCCGAGGCCATGCTCATGTTCACCATGATCGGACTTGGCCTGGCCAGTCCCTTCCTCGTTCTCTCGCTCGCGCCAAATCTCATTGCCGCTCTGCCGCGGCCCGGCGCATGGATGGAGAGTTTCAAGCAGGGCATGTCTTTCCTGCTCTTTGGCACGGTTGCCTTTCTGGCCTGGGTGCTCACGGGCATGATCGAGGGACAGCCGATGCTGTTCCTGCTCTTCAGCCTCGTGATCATCGCTCTCGGCTGCTGGATCTATGGGCGCTGGGCGCTTCCGCACAAACCGGCCCGCACGCGCTACCTGGCAGTCCTGCTCATGCTCGGATGCTTCATTGGTGGACTCACTTTGGGTTGGCCAAATGTCGGGCAAAGCGCTGCCAGCGACGGCAGCCATGTCGAGGGCGGTCTCACCTGGGATGCCTGGTCGCCAGAAAAAGTCGCCGAACTCCGCGCGGCAAAGAAGCCCGTCTATATCGACTTCACCGCCAAGTGGTGCTTCACCTGCCAGGTGAACAAGCGCGTTTACAAAGATGCCGCCCTGCAAAAGCTCATCGCTGACAAGAAAATCACACTGCTCAAAGCTGACTGGACCAACGAAGACCCGCGCATCACCAAAGCCCTGTCAGACCTCGGCAAGGCGGCGGTGCCGGTGAACGTGCTCTACTTGCCGGGCCAATCAGAACCCGTCGTGCTGCCTGAACTGCTAAGCGTCGAGAATGTCTCCGCCGCGATGGGGCAGATCAAGGAGTGACGGTTGCTTCCGTCAATTCTTGTTAGACCGCGATGGGTGCCTTGATGGCGGGATGCGGATCGTAGCCTTCGAGAGTGAAGTCTTCGAACTTGAAGGCGAAGAGGTCTTTCACTTCAGGATTGAGCTTCATCACGGGCAGGGGGCGCGGCTCGCGGGAAAGCTGGAGCCTGGCCTGATCGAGGTGATTGGCGTAGAGATGGAGATCGCCAAAGGTGTGGACGAAGTCGCCGGGCTGGAGGTCGCAGACTTGCGCGACCATCATGGTGAAGAGCGCGTAGCTGGCGATGTTGAACGGCACGCCGAGGAAGAGATCAGCGCTGCGCTGGTAGAGTTGGCAGCTCAGTTTGCCATCGGCGACGAAGAACTGAAACAGGCAGTGGCATGGAGGCAGCGCCATCTGATCGACGACGGCAACATTCCAGGCGCTGACGATGTGACGACGGCTGTAAGGATTGGTCTTGATGCCTTCGATCAGTTTCTTGATCTGATCGATGGGCTCCGCACCTGGAGCGCCCTGCCAGCGCCGCCATTGGGCGCCATAGACGGGGCCGAGGTCGCCGTTTTCATCGGCCCATTCATCCCAGATGCTGACCTTGTTTTCCTGAAGGTAGCGGATGTTGGTATCGCCACTGAGGAACCAAAGCAGCTCGTGAATGATGCTGCGGAGATGCAGCTTTTTGGTCGTGACGATGGGGAACCCAGCGCTGAGATCATAGCGGCTCTGCTCACCAAAAACCGAATGCGCGCCGGTGCCGGTGCGGTCCTCGCGGTAACTGCCGCTGGTGAGGACTTTGTTGAGAAGGCGATGGTATTCGAGCATGAGCGATGAGCCTTACTTCGCATACGGCACGGGCGTGCCAGTCGAGTTCGCCAGCACTTTGAAGCGCTTGATGATCTCCGCGGTGAGCTTGCCGGGCTTGCCATCGCCGATGAGGCGGCGGTCATACTGGACGGCGGGAATGACCTCGGCGGCGGTGCCGGTGAGGAAGCATTCATCAGCGGTGTAGATCTCATGGCGGCTCATGGTGATCTCGTGGACCTGGAGTCCCATTTCACGCATGACCTCGATGACAGCCATGCGGGTGATGCCATTGAGGGCGCCGCTGGAGATGGTGGGGGTGTAGACCTGGCCGTTTTTGAGGATGAAAACATTGTCGCCCGTGCATTCGGCCACGTAGCCCTGTTCATTGAGCATGATGCCTTCTTCACATCCGGCCTGGATGCACTCGATCTTGGCCATGATGTTGTTGAGGTAGTTCAGACTCTTCACCTGCGGGCTCAGGGCGGCTGGCGGCGGGCGGCGGGTGGCGCAGGTGATGAGGTTGAGTCCTGTCTCGTACTTCTCCGCAGCGTAGAGCGTGATGCCGCTGGCGATGATGATGATGCCGGCTTTCGGGCACTGGTAGGGATTGAGACCCAGCGGGCCGACTCCGCGCGTGATCAGGAGGCGGATGTAGCCGTCGCGCAGGTTGATGGCGGCCACGGTTTCAACGGTGGCTTTTTCCATCTCCTCGATGCTGATTGGAATGGTCAGGCAAATCGAACGGGCGCTTTCATAGAGACGCACCAGATGCTCGGTCAGGCGGAAGACGCGGCCATTGTAGATGCGGATGCCTTCAAAACAGCCGTCACCATAGAGCAGGCCGTGGTCAAAGACGGACACCTTTGCCTCGGATTCAGGGACAAGTTTGCCGTCGAGATAGATGAGCAGATTGGAGGAGGCCATGATGGGGGAGAGCGGAGATTGGCAGGTGTGGGCAGGTTTGCAAAAACAAACATCGCGGAAACCACTGGGGTGTCCGCGATGCTGAAAAGGTGTTTTGAGGGGCCGGGACTAAGCGGAAGCTTCGGCGGCTGGCTCTTCGGTGGCGGCGACGTCGCTTGGCTTTGGAGCGGCGCGGCGGGCACGGATGCTGCCGTAACGCTGGGCAAACTTGTCCACGCGACCGGCGGTATCGATGAAGCGCTGCTCACCGGTGAAGAAGGGGTGGCATGCGGAGCAAATGCCGATGCGGAGGTTCTGGACCGTGGACTTGGTGGTGTAAACCGTGCCGCAAGTGCAGGTGATGCTCGTTTCGTAAACCGTTGGGTGGCCTTCTGCTTTCATAATGGTAGGGTTGGGTTCCACGTTGGCGCGGCGAGGGACAGGAGGTCGCTTTCGCCGGGGCGTGAGGGCCGCGATACTGCCACAGCATGCGGCGTGGTCAAAGGCTTTTTCGGGATGGGGCTCCTGGGCTGGAAATGAGGCATCGACGGCGAAGAACCGAAAAGTGGAAACTGAAAATTGAAATGAGGTGCTGGCGCGCCAAGTCTGCACCCCAGCCATGAACACGGAACTTCCATCCCGCATTGATCTTCAAACACTCGGTGAGCCTGTCTATCGCGGCTCAGTCCAGAACCTCTATGCGGTGCCTGAGCATCCCAGCTACATCGTCTGTGAGACGACCCCTGCGGGTTCAGTCTTTGATGTGGGCAGCATTTTCAACATCGAGGGCAATGACCTGAATCGCGCGATCTTCCGTCACGCGATGTATTCGCGTCTCAGCCAGCCGCCGACCTGGCAGCGGGTGCGGGCGGCGCTGCTGCAAAACGACACGCTGGGAGCGGAGTGGCGCGACCAGCTCATGGAAGGGCCCTTGGAATCGATGCTGGAGTGCGGGGCCATGACACATCATGCGGGGATGCTGGATGCCACGTCCGGTGAGATCACGACAAAAGGCATGCCGAAGCATCCGAGCTGCTACAACGTGGTGCGCCGTTTTCCGGTCATGACACCGCCGCAGCGGAATGTGATGGGCAACTTTGTTTTCGACTACGCGCTGTTTCACCAAAGCACGACCTATGTGGTGCCTCTCGAGTACATCGTGCGCTTCGGGGTGACGAGCGGCAGTTCGATCCTGCGGAAATATGACGCACTGAGCGAAAGGGAGCAGCGGGCTTTTGAGCAGGAGCTTGGGCTGACCGGGCCGATGAAGGCCTGGCAGATGCTGGACCGGCCGATCTATGACCTAACCAGCAAGTATGAACCGGAGGATCGCGCGGTGACCAAGCAGGAGGCCCTGCTCATGTCCGGACTGAGTGTGCAGCACTTCACGGGCACCATCAAAATGGCGCTGCTGGGGGCCTGGGCCGTGCGTGATCTTCTGGATGAAATCGGTCTGCAACTCTGGGATTTGAAGTGGGAGTTTGCGGTGGATGGCGATGATCTGCTGTTTGTGGACACCATTGATGCCGACAGTTTCCGCGCCACGGGCACGGTGCCGGTGGATGGCCGCAGTCTGATCATCCATTACAACAAGCAGGCCATGCGCGACTACTATCGCCTCGTGACCGCCGACTGGTATGCCGGTGTGAATGCGGCCAAGCAGGAAGCCGCCAAATCCGGGGCCCCATTCAAAAGCGTGCTCAAGGCCGGGCAGGCGGCGGGCAGGTATCCAAACACACCGGCCGTGGACCCCGCCTTCCTGGATTTGCAGGCGAAGAAGACCGCGCTGATCAAGCAACACGTTCTGGGTGAATCCGACGCGGCGTCCATTCGCGCCGGACTCGTGGAGACAGGCCTTGCCGAGGCGGAGTTTTACCGCTCGCACGGACTTCTGGCCGACTTGTTGAAGCTGAACGCGATCTGATCCGCCGGATCACTTTGCGGTGAAATGCAGAGGGCGCAGAGAAAGAGATTTATCTCTGCCTGCGCCCTGTGTTTTCCGCCCCCATGGGGAGGGAAAGCATTTTCATGAATCTTGTTATACCACCGGATTGGTCAGGCTGCCGATGCCTTCGATCTCGATGGTGACGCTGTCGCCGGACTTCATCCAGAGCTGGGGTTTGCGAGCCATGCCGACACCCTGTGGCGTGCCGGTGATGATGACGGTTCCAGGCAGCAGTGTGGTGTCGGCGCTGAGGAAGGCGATGAGCGTTGGCACATCAAAGATCATGTCATTCGTGTTCCAGTCCTGCACGGTCTGGCCGTTCAGAATGGTCTTGATGCCGAGTGCATTCGGATTGGTGATTTCGTCGGTCGTGACGAGCACGGGGCCCAGCGGGCAAAAGGTGTCGAAGGTTTTGCCGCGGCACCACTGGCCGCCACCGCCATTGATCTGCCAGTCGCGGGCGCTGACATCATTGGCGCAGGTGTAGCCGAGCACATAGTCCAGCGCGTTTTCCTTGCTGACGTTTTTGGCGGCCTTGCCGATGATGACAGCCAGTTCGCACTCATAGTCCACGCTGTCGCTCTTGAGGTTCACGGGGAGCTGGATGGGGTCTCCTGGATTTTGCACCGCGCCGGGGCTCTTGATGAAGAGAACGGGATTTTTCGGGATGGCCATGCCGCTTTCTTCAGCGTGGAATTTGTAGTTCAGACCGATGCAAAGGATCACGCGCGGATCGACCGGCGCGAGCAGTTTGGCGACATCGGCCTTGCGATCGCTGACGCTGTAAGTGCCGAAGATGTCGCCATCGATGACAAGCGCGGTGCCGTCGGGTTGCTGAGCTGCGTGGTGGATCTGGCCGGAGGTGTCGGAGTAGCGGATGATTTTCATGCGGGGAGAGTTCTACGGTTGAAGGCGAGGCAATCTGAGTAACGAACACCTTTTCCACCAAACAAATCCAGGGCGCTGCCGACGGTGCCGTCGACACGGCCTCCGCTGAGTTCCTGGATGCGGTGCAGATCTTCGAGGCGGTGAATGCCACCTGCGTAAGTCATGGGGACGGGGCTGTGCTGGCCGAGGAAGGTGACGAGCGCTTCGTCGATGCCCTCGCACTTGCCTTCGACATCGACGGCATGGATGAGGAATTCAGCGCAGCGGGTGGCGAGATGGCGCAGCGTTTCGGGCGTGACATGCAGGTCGGTGAGCGTCTGCCAGCGGTTCATGGCCACGGTCCAGCCATCTGCGGTGGCCTTGCAACTGAGGTCGATGACGAGCCGCTCTTTGCCGGCTGCCGCGACCATTTTTTCCAGGCGTGTTTCCGAGAAGGTGCCATCGGTCTCAAACAGGTAGCTGGTGACAATGACATGGCTGGCACCGGCGGTCAGGTATTCCCCGGCATTGCAGGGGCGGATGCCACCGCCGAGCTGCAGGCCGCCGGGATAGGCGGCGAGGGCGGATTTGGCAGCCTGCTCATTGCCGGTGCCGAGCATGATGACATGGCCGCCGGGCAGTTCATCACGCCGGTAAAGCTCGCCATACCAAGCGGCGTCGCGATCGCTGACAAAATTGGTTTTCAGTCCGGCTCCCGTGTCGCTCAGCGTGGAGCCGACGATCTGCTTCACCTGTCCGGAGTGGAGATCGATGCAGGGTCGGAAGCGTGTCATGAAGGGGAGGGCGGGCCACACCCGCCCAGGTCTGGCGCATGCGCGCTCAGTTGGCTACCTCGCAAGGACTCGAACCTTGAATGAGAGAATCAAAATCTCCTGTGTTACCATTACACCACGAGGTAATGCGGTGAGAGCCGCGAGAATAGGGGACAAATGGGAGGGTGCAACCACTTTCAGGCGAGCATCTTTTTAACGACCTTGCCATGCACGTCGGTGAGACGGTAGTCGCGGCCCTGGGTTCGGAAGGTGAGCCTCTCGTGATCGAACCCGAGGAGCTGCATGATGGTGGCCTGTACATCATACACATGCACGGGGTCCTCGACGATGTTGAAACCGAGGTCGTCGGTGGCTCCGATGGTCTGTCCTGCTTTGATGCCGCCGCCTGCCATCCAGATGGTGAAGGCCTGGGGATGGTGATCGCGGCCCAGGGCGCGGCCAAGCGCGGGATTCGTCTCGACCATTGGGGTGCGGCCAAATTCGCCGCCCCAGACGACGAGTGTGTCATCGAGCAGTCCGCGCTGCTTGAGATCCTTCACCAGCGCGGCGCAGGCTTGGTCTGTTTCCTTGCAATTGTTGCGGACATTGCCTTCGACGTTGCTGTGGGCATCCCAGCCTTCGTGGTAAATGTTCACAAAACGCACGCCGCGCTCAATCATCCGCCGGGCCAGCAGGCAGGCGCGGGCGAAGTTGGGCTTGGCGGGATCGCAACCGTACAACTCCAGTGTTTCTTTGCTTTCGCTGCGCAGATCAGTGAGCTCCGGCGCGCTGGTTTGCAGGCGAAAGGCCATTTCATAGGCAGCGATGCGCGTGGCGATTTCCGGATCACCGACGGTGCCGAGGCGCTTGCGGTTCAATTCGCCGACGAGATCGAGCGTGTCACGCTGCACGCGCGCATCCATGCCGGCGGGGCTGGAGACGTTGAGGATGGGATCGCCGCTGTTGCGGAAACGCACGCCATTGTAGATCGTGGGCAGGAAACCGCTGCTCCAGAGTGAGGAACCTCCGCTCAAGCCTGAACCGGTGGACATGACGACAAATGCGGGGAGGTTCTGCGTCTCCGCGCCCAGTCCATAAAGAGCCCATGAGCCCATGCTCGGGCGGCCCGGTTGGCCGAATCCGGTCTCAAACAGGAGCTGGGCGGGCGCATGATTGAACTGGTCGGTGTGCACCGAGCGGACGATGCAGAGTTCATCCGCCATCTTGGCGATGTTTGGCATGACTTCAGAAATCCATGCCCCGCTCTGGCCATGCTGGGCAAATTTGAAACGTGGGCCCAGCGCGGCGGCATCAGGGCGGATGAAAGCGTAGCGCTGGCCGCCGATGACTTCGGGCGGGATGGGCCTGCCTTCAAACTTGGTGAGCATGGGCTTGGGATCAAAGGTCTCAAGCTGGCTGGGAGCACCCGCCATGAAGAGATGGATCACGCGCTTGGCCTTTGCCGGGAAATGCGGCCCGCGTGGTGACAGCAGATTGGTGGCGGCGGGCGAAGCCTGAGTGAGCGTGTCGGTCAGCAGCCCGGCGGCGGCGACTTTGCCCAAACCATAAGTGCAATCACGAAGGAACTGGCGCCGCGAGAAAAAGGTGGGTGATGGGAACATGACAAAGTGTTGGTTGGGTCAGTTCTTGGTGATGAACTCGTCGAGGTTGAACAGCGCCCGGGCGGCAAGAGTCCAGATGGCGGCTTGCCGGTCGTCGGCGGTTTTGCTGCCGGTGATCGTGGTGGCATTGAGTTCGCCTTTTTGCAGTCGGGTGCGTTGATGCTCGACGAACTGTGAGGTCAGGCCGAGTTCGGTGGCATCGGGCTGGCGGGCCAGAACGCGCAGGTAGAGGAGCCGGAGCTTTTCGACATCGCTTCCCGGGTGGTTGGCGATGAGTTTTCCAAGCGCCTGGGCCGCTTCGGTGACGATGATGTCATTCATCGTGGTCAGGGCCTGGAGCGCGGAGTTGGAGGTCTCGCGCTTCACCAGGCAGGCTTCTCCGGTGGGGCCGTCAAAGGTGGTGAACAGGGCAAAGGGGGCGGTGCGTTTGCTGAAAGTGTAGAGGCTGCGGCGGTAGCGGTCGGCACCAGTGCTGGGCTTCCATTGAAACCTGCCGTAGGCCGCCTCGGTGACGCTTTCAGGCTGCGGTGGATAAACGCTTGGGCCGCCGATTTGAGGATTCAAAATACCCGCCGCCTTGAGCATGGAATCGCGGATGATTTCGGCCTCCAGTCTGACCCGTGGAGAGTGGGAGAGCAGGATGTTTTGCGGGTCGATGGATTGTGCGTCGCTTGATCCATGGTCCGCACTCTGTTGATACGCTGCGCTGGTGACGATGAGCCGGTGCAGCTTCTTCATGGACCAGCCTTTTTCGACGAAGTCCGCAGCCAGCCAATCGAGCAGTTCAGGATGCGAGGGCAGGGAACCCTGATAGCCGAAGTCATCCACCGTCTTCACGATGCCGCTGCCAAAGAACGCGGCCCAGGCACGATTCACCACGACGCGCGGTGTCAGCGGATTTTGTGGCGATGCGAGCCAGAGCGCGAAGCCGAGACGGTTTTTGGGCGCGTCTTTTGGAAACGGATGCAGCACGGAAAGCGTCGCGGGAGAAACCAGCTCCTTGGGTTGCGTGAACTCACCGCGATGATGCCGGTGAGTCGGGCGCGGATTGTCAGTCGGCCGCTCGCGCATGACCAGGGTGTGAGTCAGGGCAGGGGGATTGCGCAGATTGCGAATGATTTTGGCCTGTGCTGCCAGCTCGGGAGCGCTCAGCATGAAAGACTCAAAGAGCACCTGTTTTTCAGCGGCGCTGAGCGCACTGTCCGGTTTGTGAAGCAGGGCGGCGATGTCTGAATCCATGTCATGAGCCACCGCCTTCGGCGCGTCGGTGGCAGACAGACGGAAGTGTCCGAGCGGGCAGGCATAATGGCGGCCAAACATCATCTCGATGCGGATGCTGGCATTGGCAGGGATGGCTTCAGCGAGAACAAACACGGCTTCGTCGCGCTTGCCGAAGTGTCCGGCGCAGCTCCAGCCGGTCTGAGGATCACCATCAGTGGCGAGCATGGCGCTCGTGGGATTCACGCCAAAGTTGTTCTTGCTGTAGCTCTCGGTGGCCGAACTGATTTTGAGAGGCTTGCCATTCACGCTGACTTTGAACTCGCCCATGAAGAAGTCGCCTCTTGGCCCCTCGTAATAGCACATGCCGGGACCGTGGGCAGGCAGGCTTTCATGAGGCAGGACTTCCAGCCGGATGGCGCGCACAGCCGCCGCGGCCGGGGCCAGTGTGATCTGGTAGGTGTCGGCCTTCGTGATGTCGCCTGAGCCGACCATGGCGCCATCCGGCTGGATGGTCAGCAGCGGCATGTTGGTGACGGCCTTCACAGGTTTCAGGGTGTTCCATGTCACGGCGCTCTGCCGCCCGGCTTTGAGCCAGTCGCTGAAGGCGGTGTCGATGGTTTTGCCAGCTTTTTGGTTGGGCCATTTGCCGGGCAGTTCTTTGAGCATTGCCGCCGCTTTTTGGAGATTCTGGCTCGCCTTGCCGGCGGCCTTTTCATCCGGCAGGTCCAGTTCAGGCTCGTCGGCATTGTTCAGAAAGGCCATGACACCGTAGTATTCGGTGTGCGTGATCGAGTCGTACTTGTGCGTGTGGCACTGCGTGCACTGCATGGTCAGCCCGAGCCAGGTGGCGCTGGTGGTGGCGACACGATCCGTCATGGCATGAAAGCGGAACTCCAGAGGATCAATGCCGCCTTCCTCATTGAGCATCGTGTTGCGATGAAAGCCGGTGGCGGTCTGCAGATCAATGGAAGTCTGAGGGATGAAGTGTGAAAGCTGAGCGTCCGAGCCGAAGAAACCGGGGTCGTCCTTTCTTCTCCCGCCCTCATCCTTCATCCTTTTCTCCAGCAGCATGTCTCCAGCAATTTGCTCGATGGTGAACTGGTTGAAGGGCATGTCGGCATTGAGCGCGCGGATCACCCAGTCGCGGTAGGGCCAGATGCTGCGCTCGCGGTCTTTTTCATAACCATTTGTGTCGGCGTAGCGCGCCAGATCCAGCCAGCGCCTTGCCCAGCGCTCGCCGTATTGGGGACTGTCGAGGAGTTTGTCCACGAGCGCCTCATAGGACTGATGCGTGATTGCCTTCACGTCATCCGCTGCGGGCGGCAATCCGGTGAGGTCGAGATAGAGCCGGCGGATGAGTGCTTCTGGCGCGGCTTTGGCAGAGGGTTTGAGCCCCCGGGACACGAGCTTTTGCGCGATGAATCCATCGATCGGATTGTTGGATTCATTCCATTCAGCGCTGGCCAGTTTCAGCTTTGAAACCTGTGGCACCGCTGCTTTGACCGGCATCTTGTAAGCCCAGTGCGGTGCGTAGGGTGCGCCTTCGCTGATCCAGCGTTTGAGGATTTCCCGCTGGGCGTCGGTGATCGGTTTTTTTGCCTGCGGCGGTGGCATGATCTCGTCCTCATCACGGGTGAGGATGCGTGTCACGAGATGGCTGTCGGCGGGCTTTCCCGGCACGATGGCCAGGTCGCCGGACTTGGCGGGTTTCAGTGCTTCCTCGCGAATGTCGAGCCGCAGACCGGCTTTGCGCCCGTGCTCATCCGGGCCGTGGCATTGATAGCAGTGATTGGACAGGATGGGCCGGACATCACGCTGAAAGTCGAGTGACGTTTCGGCAGCAAAAGCGGCGGGAGCAAGAAGGACAAGGAAAAGGGGGGACATGCTGGAATACACTCGAAACGTCTGCTCGCGAGCCGATCTAAGCGGTCAAATCGGGCCGGGGGGCAATGCTCCCGCCTGAGGCCAGCTCAAGGTTGGATTTTGGGGACCTGAGGCACGGCTTCGGGTTCGAAGTCGAGCACTTCCTGGTGCGTGCGCAGAGCCTGGCGGGCTTTGTTGAAGAAACTGCTGAGATCTTCTGCGTTGTCGGACTTTTTGTCCTGGATGAGATCGTCGAGTTTCTTGAGCAGCGCGTCGGTGTCG
>CAJCCF010000020.1 GCA_903960845.1 uncultured Verrucomicrobiota bacterium
ACAAGGTTGCTGCTGACAAAGCCACCGCTGACAAAGCCACCGCTGACAAAGCCACCGCTGACAAAGCCACCGCTGACAAAGCCACCGCTGCCAAGGTCGCAGTCGACAAAGCCAAAGACACCGCTGCCAAAACCGTTGCCCCCAAGCAGGACTATGCCAAGCCCGTGGCAACCGCCTCCAAAGGCAGGGAGGGTGAGAAGAAAAAGTATCCTGCCACCGCCGCGCTGACCGATCTCCGTGCGCTGCAGGCTGTTCTAACCAAGGACAAGTCGGCTGGCGACCTTCTGACAAAGGCCACTGAGATGCCGAAGCCGCTGCTGGCCAGCTTTTACCTCAAGCTTGGCGACAAGAAGAAGGCCGAAGACTTGGTGAAAAACTATCCGCAAGATCTCGCCGGGCTCGCCGCGAAGACGGAGATGCAGCAGGCACTCGGCAAGACAGAGGAGGCGAAGAAGACCTTTGAACAAGTGCGCAAGCTCGCCTTTGCCATGGATAGCCGTTTGCCTGTGAAACACCGCCTTGATGCTCTGGCTAAAACGTATGGCATCACCGGCGAATGGCGTGCACCTGCCCCCAAGCGTGAGGACAGTGGCGTGCGGCCTTCTCTGGAGACTCTGGGCCCGATGTACTGGCATCCGCCCGCAGCCCCAAAATGGGAAGCGCTGACCCTTGAGGGCAAGACCGTCACCAATGCTCAATTTGCGGGCAAGCCCCATGTGCTCATCTTTTATCTCGGCGCGGCATGCAGTCACTGCATGACCCAGGTGAACGCCTTTGCCAAAGCCGCGCCGGACTATGAGAAGGCGGGCATCGCACTCGCCGCGGTCACATTGGAACCACTGTCCCTCGCGGGTCGCATCACGGAACAGATGAGCACCAAGAAGCTGCCACCCTTCCCCATCTTCTGCGATCCCAGCCAGGCCATGTTTAAGACCTTCCGCGCCTACGATGACTTTGAAGCCGAACCGCTCCATGCCGCGCTCCTCGTGGATGCCAAAGGCCGCCTGCGCTGGCTGGACATCAGCTGGCAGCCCTTCTCTGACACGGCTTTCCTGCTGAAGGAAGCCCAGCGTCTGCTGAAACTGCCGGAAGAATAGACGCGGCAGGGCAAGACCCCTCTGCTCTTATGACTTTCCCAGCGTCTGAATTGCACTTTGCGGCATGGGTTTGACGCTGGTCATCCATGGCGCTTAGCGTGACGACATGGAATCCCAACCTCTTCGCACTTCCGTCATCGGCAGTTATCCGTTCCCCGGCTGGCTTGAATTTGCAGCACGCCATCTGGATCAGTTCGGCAGCGCGGATCTGAGTGAGATGCAGGATGATGCCGCGATGACAGCCATTCAGGATCAGATCGCCTCCGGTCTGGATGTGATCACGGATGGCGAGCAGACGCGGTTTGATTTCAATCTGTCGTTCTATGGCTTCATTGAAGGCATCGCCCTGGAGCCGGCGAGTCCGCGCCGCTTTGGTCCGCCGGCCCATGATCAGCGCGGCAAGCATGAAATCGTGGGGGAACTGCGCGCACCACGCGGACTCGGCGTGGTGGAGGAATTCCAGCGGTTGCGCCGGCTCGCCGGCAGCTCGGGCAAGCGGCTGAAAGTGAGCGTGCCGGGCCCCTACACGCTGAGCGGCCGGCTCGCGCCGAACAAACAATACTCCGACCGTTACGCAGTCACCGAGGCGCTGCTGCCGATTGTGCGGCAGGAGATCGCCGATCTGGTGGCGGCCGGCGCGGAGGAAATCTGCATCGATGAACCGAGCATGAGCTGCTACGGCTTCCGCGAAGACACGCGGCGCTTTGTGGACCTCTTCAACCGCACCGTCGAAACCGGTCACGGCAGGACGCGCATCTGCACCCATCTCTGTTTCGGCAATTTCAAAGGCCACCCGGTCGGCTACCGCAAGTACGCCCCGCTGTTCCCGGCCTTCTTCGACCTGCACTGTGACGAGGTGCATGTGGAAATGGCGAATCGTGAATACTCCGAGTTGGAGATCATTGGCGAGATCGCCAAGCGCACGGATGTGGCCGTGGGGATCATCGACGTGAAGAGCTACTACATTGAAACGCCGCAGAATGTGGCGGATGCCGTGCGTGCATGCTTGAAACATGCCCCGGCCGACCGCCTCGTCTTCGCTCCCGATTGCGGCCTGAGTCAGACTGCACGCTGGGCCGCAAAACAAAAGCTGGCCAACATGGTCGCGGGGACACAGATCGTGCGTGAGACGCTCTGACCGGCCGGCTCCGCTGTGTTACAATCCAAGTTTAAACTTTTCATGGCTCCACCTGCGAACTAGCCTAGATCCGCACGTCACCGAAAACCTCAAACAAGAAAGACGACTATGGGCCTGATGGATTACCTCAAAGGACAGTTTCTGGAAATCATCCAGTGGACAGACGATTCACGCGACACGCTCTCCTGGCGCTTCCCGGATGAGGACAAGGAAATCAAACGCGGTGCCCAGCTCATCGTGCGCGAATCACAGGCCGTGCAGTTCGTTTATCTCGGCGAGTTTGGTGACACCTTCGGCCCGGGCAAGCACACCCTGACGACAGAAAACATCCCGATCCTGTCCACGCTGAAAGGCTGGAAATATGGCTTCGAGTCGCCCTTCAAAGCCGATGTGTATTTCGTCAACACACGCCTTTTCACCGGCAACAAATGGGGCACGAGCAATCCCATCATGATGCGCGATCAGGATTTCGGCATCGTGCGCGTGCGCGCTTTTGGCACCTTTGATTTCAGGATCACGGATGTGAAACTTTTCCTCAAGGAAGTGGCCGGCTCAGACCATCACTTCCGGCTTGATGAATTCGCCGACACCATGCGCAGCCGCATTGTCAGCGTGTTCACCGATGCACTGGCCACGGCCAAAGTCCCGGTGCTCGATCTCGCCACCCGCTACAGCGAACTTGGCGATGCGCTGCTGCCGCTGATCAATCCCGCGACGCAGGGCAAGTACGGCATCGAGATCACCAGTTTCCTTCTCGAAAACGCCAGCGTGCCACCTGAAGTGGAAGCTGCGATCGACAAGCGCAGCAGCATGGGGGCCATCGGCAACCTTAACGATTATGTGAAATTTCAAATGGCGGAAGGCATGGCCAAAGGCGGTGCCGGCGTCGCCGGATCAGCCGCCGAGATCGCGATGGGATTTGGCATGGCCAACAGCATGATGGCGCAGGGTGCTTTTAACGTTGGCAATGCCACACCACCTCCCCTTCCCTCAACCACTACCGGTGCAGGACCGGTCGTGGATATCCTGACACCTGCGCAAGCCGCCCAGACTCTCGGTGTTGCTGAAGCCGACGTGATCGCCAGCATCGAAGCCGGTGACATCAAAGGTAAAAAAATCGGCAGCCAGTACCGCATCACCAAAGCGGCGTTGGATGAGTTTCTGGCGCATTGAGCCGGGACTCCATTGCAACCTGCTGCCATGTTGCTGGCAGCAGGTTTTTTTGTGTTCATCCGCAAGCCGCACAGCCAGCTTGCGACAGAGATGGGCCGTGCCTGCCGTTTCTCATATCCCATGATTTCACGCCGCGCCCTTCTCACTCTCGCCTTTGCCTCCACGGCTGTTTTTGCCCAGACTCCGGCCACTCTCAAAGTCACCACGGATCGTGCCGATGCCACCTACCATGCCGGAGACACGGTGACGTTTCAGATCGAATCCAGTGATCCTGCCCTGAAGAGTGTGCTCGGCGTGATTTCAGAAGATGGCTGGAATCCGCAACCGGCGCAGACGGTGGCCCTAACCAACAGCAAGGGGACACTGAATGTGCGGTTGATGAAGCCCGGGTTCACACTGCTCCGTGTCACGGCCCATAAAAACCCTGCATCAGCCATGGCTTCCGCAGCCTGTGATCCCCTGGAGATCAAACCGAGCCTGCCTGTCCCGGATGATTTCGATGCCTTCTGGTCCGCCCAAAAAGCCGCACTGGCCAGGGTGCCACTCAAATTCACCCTGACACCCGTCCAGACCACCGCGAAGAATGTCGATGCCTTTGATGCCCGGATCGACTGCCTGGGTGCGCCTGTCTCCGGCTACTTTGGCCGCATCAAGAACGCGAAGCCCAAATCCTTGCCAGCCATTTTGTTTGTGCATGGCGCGGGCGTGAGCGGTTCCAGCCTCGGCAGCACCTCCTGGGCGGAGCGCGAAGGCGGCATGCTGGCGATGGACATCAATGCCCATGGCCTGCCCAACGGCAAGCCAGCCGAATTTTACAAGAGCCTCAACGAAGGCTCCCTCAAGAACTACCGCTACGTCGGGCGCTCCGACCGCGAGAAGAACTACTTCAAGGGCATGTTCCTGCGCCTTGTGCGAGCCATCGATTTCCTCACCGCCCAGCCTGAATGGGATGGCAAGACCGTCATCGTCTACGGCAGCAGTCAGGGTGGCTTCCAGGCATTCGCCGCGGCTGGACTCGATGAGCGCGTCAGCTTCATCTGCGCCGGCGTTCCGGCCGGTTGCGATCACAGCGGCATCTCCGTCAATCGCATCAACGGGTGGCCGAAACTGGTGTCGATCACCGGTGGCAAGGCCAATGAGGCGGAGCTGCAAACTGCGCGTTACTTTGACAACGTGAACTTCGCCCGGCGCTGCCATGCCAAAGGCGCGGCGGTGACGGTGGGTTTCATCGACACCACCTGCCCGCCAACCAGTGTTTATGCGGCCTACAATGCGCTGGGCGTGCAGAAAACCATTCACTTTGACGTTCTCGCCGGTCACACCAACACGCCAGCGGCTTCAAAATTCATGCAGGAAGCCGCCGCTGCGCATGTGCGGGCGATGCGGAAGTAGCCGTCAATCCATCATCAGGATCTGAAACAGATCGTGCCGCTTGTCAGTCCACAGCGGCACGTTTTTAGGTTCCGGATCTTCCGGCTTATCGGCAGGCGTGCCTTTGAGAAAAGCCTCATTCAGCGTCACCATCACATAGTCAGTGGAGTCCAGATCACCCTCCTCTTCGGTGATGACACGGGTCGTTATCCAGCCAATCCCGGCGGCCAGTTTTTCCACCACGGGAGCGAGCGCGAGATAGGAATTGGTGACATGGACGACGATGATGCCGTCCGGCTTCATGTGGCGGCGGTAGATGGCGAAGGCTTCCTGCGTGAGCAAATGCACCGGGATGGCATCACCGCTGAAGGCATCCAGCAAAATCACATCGAACTTCTGATCCGGCTCGCGCTCAAGCATCAACCGAGCATCACCCAAAACTGTCTCCACGCTGGCTCCACGACTTTCGGCATCAGCCAGATACGTGAAGTGCTTGCGCGCGAGTCGTGAGATCTCCGGATTGATCTCATAGAAGCGCCAGTGCTGTCCCTTGCGTGCATAGCAGGCCGTGGTGCCGGCACCCATGCCAACGATGCCAACGCGCGCGTCGGGATTGTTGCTGAGAGTGTCCAGCGCGCGACCGATACCGGATTCGTGACCGTAGTAGGTCACCGGCAAGTCACGATATTCCGCACCCAGATTCTGCATGCCGTGGATGATGCCGCCGTGAGTCAGTGTGCGGAACGTGTTCTGCAATCCCGTGTCCCAATCCTCATCCACGTTCACCGCACCATAAAAGTTCCGCACACGCTCCAGACGTTTGTCCACGGTGAGGCTCCACAACTTGGCGTACCAGATACCCAGCCCCCCGATCCACAGCACGGGAATGCAGACAACCAGATGCAACCGCTTGCTCGGCAATCTCCAGAGCAGCACAGCGAAGCCGCCCAAAAGACAGCCCAGAGAGCCCACCGTCTTCCATGCACTGATCTGATACGCGGACTCGACAAGACCCGGAAGGCGATTCAGTTCCGCGGCGAGTGCCAGCTGAAACTCGGTTGCCACCTTCGGCACGCCCCGGCAAAAATCGGGCAGCCAGGAAAGCCACGTTGGTGATAGTTTTCGCGGAACGAATCCAAGCAAAAAATCAATCAGCAGGAGTGATCCCGCAAACATTCCAATCCGGTTGAACAATTGACTCCATGATCCTTGCAGCAGCGCAGCCACCAGGGCCAGCACGGCAATCACAAACACAACGATCAATCCCAGGGGCCACTCGAGGTAGGTCACAAAAACACGCGGAGCCACGAGATTGACCAGCAACCCGCCAACGGCACCTCCTGCAGACATGAGAAGGTAAAACTCGGTCAGTCGGGATGGTGCGGGCTTCAAGCGTGCCAGTTCACCATGACAGATCATGCAGGACAGAAACATGGCGCCAAAGCTCCAGGCAATCTGCGCAAGATAGTTCGGCGTGACATCGAGTGTGAGCTTCTTCTCAGCGATGGTAACAAAAATAACCGCAAGAGCCAGCACCGCCCAGACCGGCCGCACATACCACCGCTCATGCTCAAAGCAGATGATGAAAGTGATGAGATAAAGACTCAACGGAACCACCCACATGAAGGGAACCACCGCCACGTCCTGACACACGTGATTGGTCGTGGCCAGCAGCATGGCGCTGGCCACTGCCGGGAGCAGAATCCAGAGCGCTCTCCGCCACCAGCTCGGAGCTAAGTCGGCCACAGCAGCTTCAGTCTGCTCAGATTTCAACGCCGACGGAGACGTGCGCCACGCCATCCACAAAGAAAGCGCCGCAAACAGCACAAAACCACCCGACCAATACCAGGTCTGCTGAAGCACATCCCAGCGTGGTTCAATCACGAACGGATAACTGAGCAGAGCAGCCAGCGAACCAAGATTCGACAGCGCATAGAGTCGCCAGGGTGAATTGCCAGGCAGTGCCCTGGTGAACCAGACCTGCGTCAGCGGACTGGTGCTGGAGAGCACAAAATAGGGCAGTCCCACCGTGCCCAGCAGGAGCCATAAAATACGCCCCGCAGGATCCTCGTTTCCCACCGGTTTCCAGGCATCTCCCGGCGCGATTGGAAGCATGATCAGCGCACCGAGCATGAGTGCACCGTGAATAACAAACTGCGTGCGCGGACGCAATCTCGTCAACGCGTGAGCATAAGCGTAACCGGCAAACAGCACGATTTGGAAAAACAGCATGCAGGTGGTCCACACACCCGGACTGCCGCCAAACCACGGGAGGATAAACTTGCTGATCACGGGTTGAACCTGAAAGAGCAGAAAGGCGCTGAGAAGGCTCAGCAGGGAGAGTTGCAAATACATGGAGAAAAGGCGGAAGAGGAAAGCTGGCAACGAAGGCTAAACTGCAACCTTCCAGCCTGACGATCTCTTTTTGATCAAAAACCCAACTCATTCAGCACGCACTCACGAGTCCACCCCTGCCCGCGCAATGCGCGCAGTGAGCGGGCGTTGTCGCGCTTGGCCAGGCGGCGTCCGTATCGATCGAGTACAAGCCTGTGATGCTCCCACTGTGGCACGGGCAGTTTCAGCAGTTCGATGAGTAACCGGTGCAGGTGGGTGGCTTCCAGCAAATCTTCGCCGCGGGTCACCAGCGTGATGCCCTGCCTCGCGTCATCAAGCACGACGGCCAGGTGATAACTCGCCGGCGTGTCTTTTCGAGCCAGCACCACATCACCAAAGATGGCCGGCGTGGCGATGAATGAACCGCGCGCGGCATCTTCCCAGCACAGTTCCCGGCTCACGAGTGACAGCGCTTTCGCCACATCCAGGCGCAGCGCATAAGCGTCACCCCTGGCGATTCGTTCGGATCGTTCCCCGGCGCTTTGCGTGCGGCAGATGCCCGGATAAAGCACTCCATCCGGCCCATGGGGCGCGTGATCCGCACGGGCAATCTCCTCCTGAATTTCCTTCCGCGTGCAAAAGCATGGATAGAGCAATCCCATCGAATTCAAAACCTCCAAGCCGGCTCGATACTCATCAAAATGTTCCGACTGGCGGCGAACCGGCTGTTCCCAGCTGAGTCCGAGCCATTGAAGGTCTTCAAACAGCGCAGACTCATACTCAGGCCGCGCGCGTGTGCCGTCGATGTCTTCGAGTCTAACTAAAAAGCGGCCATCCCCGGCACGCCTGGCAGCAAACAAAGCCGCGTAAGCGTGACCCAAGTGCAACCAACCCGTCGGGCTCGGGGCAAAGCGCGTGGTGTGTGCAGGCATGTGCGTTTCAGAATGCAAACACTGAACACCCTTCGCTGATCAACCACGCACCAGGCTCACCATCACCGCCTTTTGAGCATGAAGGCGATTCTCAGCCTGATCGAAAATCACCGAAGCCTGCTGTTCAAGAACCTCTTCAGTGATCTCCTTGCCGCGATAGGCAGGAAGGCAATGCATGACGATGGCACCCGGCTTTGCTGACTTGAGCAGGTCCGCATTGATCTGCCATGGGCGCAGTGTTTCGATGCGGTCGGCGGCCTCCTGCTCCTTGCCCATGCTGACCCAGACATCGGTGTAGATGGCGTCGATACCTTCCACGGCGGCTCCGGGATCATCAGTCACAGATACCGTCCGGCCCGGAACGCGGGCCATGAAATCAGCAGCCGGCTGGAACTCTTTGGGGGCGCCAATGACAAGTTCAAAACCAAGTCGCGCGCTGGCCCAGATCCATGAGCGGGCCACATTGCAGTCGCCATCGCCAAGGAAGCAGACGCGCTTGCCCTTCCAGGTCCCAAAGCGTTCGTTGATGGTCTGAAGATCGGCCAGAATCTGGCAGGGATGTTCATCATCAGTCAGCGCATTGATGGTTGGAATGCCGCTGTATTCAGCAAACTCCACGACATCCTGCTGGGCAAAGGTTCGGATGATTGCCCCATGAATCATCCGGCCCATGACGCGCGCCGTGTCCTTGATCGGCTCACCACGGCCAAGCTGGATGTCAGTGCCTGAAAGGAACATGACCTGTCCGCCAAGTTCACGCACGCCCACCTCAAAGCTGACACGGGTCCGGGTGGACGATTTGGTGAAGATCAACGCCCACTGCTGACCATTCAGCACCTGAGGCGAGGCTTTGCGATCCTTCTTCAACACAGCGGCAAGATTGAGTATCTTCTCAATCTCGTCGGCATTGAGTTGTTCGATGGAAAGGAGGTGTTTCATGGGGTTTACGAAATAAGGGATGCCAGCTCACTGAGCGTGGATTTGAAGAGACTGAGACCTTCCGCGACCTGTGCGTCGGTGAGATTCATCGGCGGCAACCAGCGGACAACTTTAGGGCCCGCAGGCACGACCATCATGCCGGCATCCAGCAGTGCTTTGGCGACGAAAATGGATGCGATTTTACCCGAAGCTTTCACGATCTCCAGCGCGGCAATCGTTTCTTCCTCAAGCTCAAAACCAATCATCATGCCAAAGGCGCGCACCTCGCGAATCAACGGATGCTTCCAGGAAGCGACTTCATCAGCGATGTGTTTGCCGAGTCTGGCCGACTGCTCAGCGAGACCATCGCGCAGAATCACGTTTAGCGTAGTCAGTGCGACAGTGCAGGCAAGCGGACTGCCGCCATAAGTGGTGCCGTGCGTGCCGGGACCGAGCAGGTCACAGAGTTTGGTCTCGATACCGCCACCAAGTGCACGATCGCGAACCCAGAAAGAGCCAACGGGATATCCGCTGCCGATGGATTTGGCCCAGCTCACCGAATCCGGAACGATCTCATCTCCGGCGATGATGCTGCGCCAGCCACAGAGCTCGCCGGTGCGTCCGAGACCGCACTGAACTTCATCAAGCAGCATCAGCAAATCATGCTCGCGACAGGAGGACTGCACTGCACGCAAAAACTCAGGCGTCATGGGATTCACGCCGCTTTCACCCTGCACCGGCTCCACCAGAATGGCGACCGTGGTTTCGCTGATGGCCGCCCGCAGCGCGTCAATGTCATTGAAGGGCACGTAAATAAAACCAGGCACGATGGGCCCAAAGCCGCCGTGAATCTTCTCCTGAGCCGTGGCACTCATCGCTCCAAAAGTGCGTCCGTGAAAACTGCCGGTGAACGTGATGATCTCATAGCGCGGAGAACCGTCCGGGTTGGGCTTGGTGACACCATATTTGCGCGCC
>CAJCCF010000021.1 GCA_903960845.1 uncultured Verrucomicrobiota bacterium
TCCAATGCGGCGGCACCCGGGTCGATGCGCAGCGGCAAGCCCATCAAGAAAGGCAAGACGCACTACAACTTCGCGCACGACGCGGCGGTGATGTTCGACGGCGACGACTGGCGCAAGCGCAGGCCCGGGCAGCCATTCTTCGCGCAGTTTCAGATCACGGAGCCCCACCGCCCATTCCCAATTCCGGCGGTGTTCGATGAGGCGAAGCTCAACGCCATCAAGTTGCCGGCGAATTATCCGGATCATGCGCTCATGCGACGCGATTGGTATGCGTATCAGCGCAGCGTCGAGGTCGTTGATCAGCGCGTCGGCGCGATCATAGCTCAACTCAAGGCGGAGGGAGTGCTCGACAACACCATCGTGATGTTCTTTGCCGATCACGGCCGCCCCATGCCGTGGGGCAAGCAATGGCTCAGCGTCGAGGGCCTCAAGGTGCCGCTCATCCTGCGCGGTCCGGAAATCAAAGCCGGCGGCATCGAGGAACGACTCGTCAGCCTCATCGATCTCGCTCCGTCGATGCTGCAACTCGCGAACCTGCCAGTGCCCGCGTGGATGGAAGGGCGCGCTATTTTCGGGGCCGAATTTCCCGAACGCGAGCACGTCTTCGCCGCGCGTGATCGCTGCGGTGACGCGCAGGATCGCATCCGCGCCGTCATCGGCATGGACTCGTTGCTCGTGCGCAATTTCAGACACGATCTCTCACGCTTCAACTGGTCCAGCTACAAGGAGGACAGCTATCCCGGCCTGCCGCTATTACGCGTGCTGAGCGCCTCGGGCGGGCTCAATGAGTTTCAATCCCGCTGGGTCGCCCCGAGCCGTCCTGAGTTCGAGTTCTATGATTTCAAGAACGACCCCCAAGGCCTGCAAAATCTCGTCACCGAAAGCAAGCACGCCGCCACGATGAACAACATGCACGCCGCGATGGATGCCTGGATTAAATCTACCGGTGACCGCGGCGCCCTGCCCGATCCCGCGACCGAACCTTCGCTGGCGGAAATCCAGAAGAGCAAACGCGGCGACTACCAACGCACCTGGACCAAGCGCTTAGGAAAACCAGAACCCACCGATGCCGAGCGGCTCGCTTGGTGGGAGAAAAGTTACGATCTGCCAGCGAAGCCCGCACTTCCGTGAACTGCACTCACCATGAACCGATTCCTAATCCTCCTCTCTCTCCTCGTCGCCCTGCTGCTCGCCCGGTTGACCGCGCTGCTTGGTGGCGAGCCGTCATGCCCAAGCGAATTGCCATGGTGATGGCGCATTTTACATTTTCAGAATGCCGCTCATGAAACCCTTGCGCTTCCTCTTATTCCTTTACTTGGCCACGACATGCTTTGCCCAAGCCGCCGACATCATCGTCCGCGATGCCGCGTCTCTGCGCGCAGCCCTGCGCGGTCTGAAACCCGGCAGGACGCTCAAAATCAGTCCGGGCGAGTATCCCGGCGGTCACTCCGTCTCTGGAATCGAAAGGCTCACCATCGAGGCGCTCGATCCCAAACAGGCGCCGGTCTTCAAAGGCGGCAAGACAGGATTCCATTTCTCACGCTGCCCGCAGTTGACGCTGCGCCACCTCCGCATCAGCGGGCAGAGCGTGAACGGCCTGAATCTCGACGACGGCGGAGACCTGGCGCATCCGGTCACGGGCATCACGCTCGATCACATTGAGGTCAGTGACATCGGTCCCACCGACAATCACGATGCCATCAAATGCTCCGGCCTCGACCAGGCGACCATTCGCGACTGCATCATCAGCGGCTGGGGCGGACAGGGCATCGACTTTGTCGGCTGTCATCGTTCGCTGATCACCGGCTGCCGGTTGATCGGCAAAGAAGGTTTCAGCGCCAGCGCCGGCATTCAGCTCAAAGGCGGCACGAGCGATATCATCGTCGAGAAATGCCATTTCACGAACGCCGGCGAGCGTCCCATCAATCTCGGCGGCTCCACCGGCCTGCCTTACTTTCGCCCGCAAGGGGCCAGGCATGAAGCGGCCCGCCTCATCGTGCGAAACAACACCATCGAGGGGAGTCCTTGCGCGGCGGCTTTTGTGGGCGTCGATGGCGCCGAGTTTGTCAGCAACACCGTCAGGTATCCCGGCAAATGGATCTTTCGCATTCTTCAAGAAACACAACTGCCCGGCTTCGCCCCCTGCCGAAACGTCCTCATCAAAGACAACCGCATCACCTTCCGTCGCTCCCAAGTCCAGACGGACATCAACATCGGTGGAGGCACCGCGCCGGAGACCTTCCGCTTTGAAAACAATCACTGGCTCGCCGAGGACAAACCGCAGGCTTCCAAGCCCAGATTGCCCGTCGCGGAAAAGGTCGGCGTGTATGGCCAGGTCAGTGGCGGCGCAAAATGAACTGCGGGAAAAGCCAAATCATGAAGTCCATCATCTTCCTCCTCACCGCACTGCCGCTCGCATCGCTGGCCACGCTTCCCGCCGCCGATCCATCCGGCGTCGCCTTCTTCGAGCAAAAGGTGCGTCCGGTGCTCGTGGAGCATTGTTACTCATGCCACAGCGCTGAGGCGAAAAAGCTCAAGGGCAACCTTTACCTCGACTCGAAGGCAGGCTGGGAGAAAGGCGGCGACAGCGGCGAGCCGGTCATCGTGCCCGGCAAACCGGAGGCGAGTCTGCTCATTCGTACCGTGCAGCATCTCGAAGCCGACATGGAGATGCCGCCGAAGAAGCCGAAGCTGCCTGATGCGGTCATCGCTGACCTCGTGACCTGGGTGAAGATGGGTGCTCCCGATCCGCGCGACCACGTGAAGATCGAAGCAAAGCGCGGAGACAAATCGTGGTGGTCGCTGCAACCGAACAAAGTGGCTTCGGCTTTAGCCGAAAGTTCAAACCTTGAGCTAAAGCTCAAGCCACTTTCAATTGATGGCTTCATCACCGCGAAACTCGCGGAGAAAAAACTCACGCTGAATCCCGCCGCTGATCCGCGTGCGCTCATCCGTCGCATGAGCTACGACGTGACCGGGCTGCCGCCGACGGTCGAGGAAGTGGAGACGTTTGCGAAAGCACATCAGGCGAATCCGCGTCAGGCCGTCGAATCGCTGGTGGATCGTCTGCTTGCCTCGCCGTGCTACGGCGAGCGCTGGGGTCGGCATTGGCTCGACGTGATTCGCTTCGGCGAGAGCAATGGCTTTGAGCGCAACTTCGTGATTGATGACCTCTGGCCGTTCCGCGACTACATCATCAAGTCGATCAACGACGACAAGCCGTTCAACCAGTTCATCACCGAGCACCTCGCGGGTGATGTGATTGGCAAAGACAACCCGCAGGTCGAAGTCGGCAGCGCCTTCCTCGTTGCAGGACCTTACGATGACGTGGGCAATCAGGACATCACCGCGCAAAAGAACATCCGCGCCGCCACGCTCGACGACATGATCACTGCCACGAGCGGCGCTTTCCTCGGCCTCACCATCAACTGCGCCCGCTGTCACAATCACAAGTTCGATCCCATTCCCACCGAGGATTACTACCGGCTGCGCGCGGCGTTTGAAGGCGTTACGCACGGACGACGCGCCATCGCCACGAAGGAACAGCGCGAGGCATTCGTTGCCGCCACGAAGCCGCTGGCTGCCGAGTTCAAGAAGCTCGAAGCGGAACGCGCATCGCTCGATCAAGCCATCGAGGCACGGGCCAAGGCGGCATTTGCCAAATCCAAATACACGCGCCCGAAAATCGACCAGAACGGGACCGACGAATCTTTCGCCGTCGCGGAAGCAAAACACCTCAAGTTTGTCATCCTCGGCCTGACTGGAGATCATCAGCCGGCCGCAAAAGGCAAACGCAGCGGCGGCGGCAAGCTCACCGAGTTCCAAGTGTGGAGCGCGGAAGATCCGAACCGCAACTTCGCGCTCGCGAGCCACGGCACCAAGGCGGAAGGCGCGAAATCAGCGACAGCGGAAGACTTTCCCGAAGCCTACGGGCCTCAATACTGCATTGATGGAATGCTCGGTGAAGCGTGGTTCATCGGTGAGCCAGCCGTGCTGACACTCACTTTTGCAAAGCCGGAGAAAATCAATCGCATCAGCTTCATCAACGCCCGTGGTGACCGCAGCATCGATGAGGGCAAAGTCCGCGGAGCCACGCCTTGTGAGTATGAGATTC
This sequence comes from uncultured Verrucomicrobiota bacterium, assembly GCA_903960845.1. Classification (GTDB taxonomy): domain Bacteria; phylum Verrucomicrobiota; class Verrucomicrobiia; order Verrucomicrobiales; family Verrucomicrobiaceae; genus Prosthecobacter. Next base: position 4,115 of record CAJCCF010000021.1, read on the forward strand.
AGGTGTCGTCGGACGGAAAGACATGGCGCACCGTCGCCAGCGACGAAGGCCGCGAGCCGTGGACGCCTGCTCATGGCATCGCGCGTTCACGCCATGACGTAACCACGAAAGACGAGCAGGCAAAGCTCGCCTTGCTCGACAATCAAATCGCCGCTGTGCAGGCGAAGCTCAAGGCCGTGCCCGAGTTGCCGCAGATGTGGGTCGGCACACACAAGCAGTCGAAGGAGCCGACCTTTGTCCACAAAGGCGGTGACCCGATGAAGCCCGCCGATGCCGTCCTGCCCGCGAGCCTCAGCGTGCTCGATCAAGTCACGAAGCCCTACGCGTTGAAGCCCGATGCGGATGAAGGCGAACGTCGGCTCGCGCTGGCCAAGTGGATCACCAGCAATGACAATCCTCTCACGCCGCGCGTGCTCGCGAATCGCGTGTGGCAATGGCACTTCGGCACCGGCATCGTCGATACGCCGAGCGACTTCGGCTTCCTCGGCAGCAAGCCCACGCATCCCGAACTGCTCGACTACCTCGCGAGCCGGCTCGTCGCGAACGGTTGGAAGCTCAAGCCGCTGCATCGCGAGATCCTGCTCTCGCAGACTTACCTGCAAAGCGCCGCGCATCGCGAGAACGCCGCCAAGGAAGACAAGGACGCGCGTCTGCTCTGGCGCTTTCCGCCTCGCCGACTCAGCGCCGAAGAACTCCGCGACACCATGCTGACCGTCGGCGGCAAGCTGCAACTCGAGCCGATGGGCGGCCCCGGTTTCCGTCTCTATCGCTACCTTGCCAACAACGTCTCGACCTATGTCCCGCTCGATACGCATGGCCCCGAAAGTTACCGGCGTGCCGTCTATCACCAGAACGCCCGCGCCAGTGTCGTCGATGTCCTCAATGACTTCGACCTTCCAGACATCGCCTTCGCCGCACCGAAACGCGCCAACACTACGACGCCGCTGCAAGCCCTCACGCTGCTCAATCACAGCTTCACTCTCGACATGGCCAAGGCCCTCGCTTCCCGCCTTCAAACCGGCGACGCCGTGACCCAAGCCTACCGCATCACTTTCCAGCGCGAACCCACCGCGAAGGAACACGCAGCCGCCACCCAACTCATCGTCACCCACGGTGCCGGGGCCTTCTGCCGGGCACTGCTCAATGCGAACGAACTCCTCTATCTCGAATGAAAGCCGTCACCATTCTCGCCTCCCTTCTCCTCACCGCCTCCGCGTTCGCCGGGGTCAAAACTGAAACCATCGCCGTGCTGATGCGTGATGGTATCAAGCTCGCCACCGATGTGTATCGCGATGATGCGGTGACCAAGGCTCCCGTGATTCTCATGCGCACGCCGTATGATCGCACGAAGGCAAAAGGCAGCGCCGAGCGCTGGGCCAAGGCGGGCTATGTCGCCGTGATGCAGGATTGCCGCGGCACGCGGGCCTCCGAGGGCGTGATGGCCCCTTACAACAATGAAGGTCAGGATGGCTACGACACGATTGAGTGGATCACTCGCCAGCCCTGGTGCAGTGGTCGGGTGGGCATGATGGGCGGCTCGTATGTCGGTGCCGTGCAGTGGCAGGCGGCGGCGGAGAATCCTCCCGGACTTGCCGCCATCGCACCGCAGGCCACGTGGAGCAGCTTTTATCGAAACCTCTACCTCGGTGGTTCCGTGCGGCTCGCGCTCATCTCCGGCTGGATCGGGGGCAACACGGCGAAACCCGAAGGCGTGAAGCCTGCGGACATGAACGAAGCACTCCTGCGCCTGCCGCTCAGTGATGTCGATGAAGCCATCGGCTGGCCCATGCCCTGGCTCGATGCCTTCCTCACCCATCCCGAGCCGAACGGCTTTTGGACGCGGCTCGATCTCACGTCGCGCCTTCCTGAACTGCAATTGCCAGCTCTGCATGTCGTCGGCTACTACGACTTCTTTTCGCGCGAGTCGGTGGACAACTTCATGATCATGCAAAAGCAGGCGCGTGATCCGAAGACGCGTCAGCAGCAGCGCCTCATTCTCGGCCCGTGGGATCACGGCAGCGTGGGCAAAACGAAAACCAGTGAAGTCGAGTTTGGCCCTGAGGCCACTGCCGACACCTTTGCGCTGCAGCTCGACTGGTTTGACCGCCATCTCAAACAGGACCCGGCCGCGCTGTCGAAGCCCTTCCCGCCCGTGCGCTACTTCAGCATTGGCGACAACGTCTGGCGCGACGCCCAAACCTGGCCGCCTGAAGGCTTCACTTCGACCTCTTTCTACCTGCATTCCGCAGGCAAGGCGAACACCCGCCGAGGCAACGGAAGCCTAACAAAAGAAGCGCCAACGAAAGATCAGCCCAATGACAGCTTCCATGCCGATCCTGGAAACCCGGCGCCTTCCTGTCCTGTCACTCAAGCACGTCCGCTCAAAGCCGCCGTGTGGGGGCCGGTTGATCAAAGCGCCACTGAAGATCGCGATGACGTGCTCGTTTACACCAGTGAGCCGATGGCCGCGCCGCTCACTTTCGCCGGCAACGCGGAGGCCAAACTCCACGTCAGCACCGACACGCCCGATGCCGACTGGGCCGTGAAGCTCATCGACGTGCATCCCGATGGCTTTGCGCAAAACATCGCCCGAGGCATCCTGCGCGGACGCTATCGCAACTCGCTGCTAAAACCCGAGCTGATGCAGCCCGGCAAAGTTTACGAGATCACCGTCGATCTCGGCCCCGTCGCCGCCACCATCGCCAAAGGCCATCAACTCCGCGTGGACATCAGCGGTGCCGATTTCCCGCTCTACGACCGCAATCCAAACACCGCCGAAGGTATCTTCAGCAACAAGACCGCCGTCGCCGCTGAGCATGTCCATCACAAGCCAGGGGCACTCTCGCGCATTGTGTTGCCCATCCGATGATTGCTAATGACAAAAAGAGCGCAGACAAAAATATGAAGAATCGAACGCCATTTTTCTGTCTCTCATTTTTTTATCTTCTCACCTCTCTGCATGCCGGTGACATTCGCATCGAGACGTGGACTGAGAAGTGGCCCGACAAGAATGGCGAGCTTCAAACCATCAGCGTCACCGCTGAAGTGTGGACGGAGGCTTTTCAGGCGGATCTCGATGCGGATGGCCAGTTGCACATTCCGGCGCGTGAGAAGCCGTATTACCTCGATGGGCCGCTGGTGATGAAATCCGGCCAGAAACTCACCGCCGATGCGAAGGCCGAGATTCGGCTCAAACCAGGCACGAACACCTGCATGTTGCGAAACGAGAGCGTCGCCACCTTGAACACGAAGCCCGTGCCACGCGATCAACCGCTCGACACCGGCATCAGCATTGAGGGCGGCATCTGGACCACGCTGGCGGTCACGCGCTCTGAATCAAACGGCAATGCGCGCGGTGCTTCATCGCGGCAAAGCGCGGCGTTTGGCACACACGGTGTCATCTTGCTGCAAAACGTGCGCGGCGTGTCGGTGAAGAACGTCACCATCCGCGAGAGCCGGCCCTTTGGTGTGCATCTGGCGAACGCGCATGAGTTTACCATCGAAAACATCACGCTCGAAAATCACGGGCGTGATGGCGTGCATGTGAACGGCCCCGCGAGCGATGGCCTCATCCGAGGGGTGCGCGGTGATCCGCATGACGACAACGTCGCGCTCAATGTCTGGGAATGGAAAAACTACGCGCCCAGCTACGGCCCCATCGAGCGCATCGTCATCGAAGACGTCACCGGAGCGCCTCAAGGCGTTCCTGCGGCCAACTCCATCCGTATCCTCCCGGGCGTGAAGAGCTTCGACGACGGCACCACGCTCGACTGCCCCATCAGCGACATCACGCTGCGCCGCGTCACCGACATTCGCGAGTTCAAGCTCTACGACCAGCCGAACCTCGAACTCGGCCGCGACAACGACTTCAGCCTCGGCGTTGGCACGCTCACAAAGCTCCATTTTGAAGACCTCACCTTCAATCATCCAGGCAAGATCGAAGTCCACGCCAACGCCGACGGCCTCACGGTTCAAAACGTCCGCGTGAATCATCCCATCGCCACCGACTGGCACCTCCTCGCCATCGGCCCGAAGTCGATGACCTACAAGGGCGCACCCGGCACCGATTCCTCGCGCTGGACTGAAATTTTCTCTCCCAACCTCGACTGCACCATGCGCCATGTGAGCATCACCGGCGTCCGCACCCGTGACTCGCACGCCGATTTGCCCATCGAGCAAGTCGTGAAGGTCATCGCGCTAAAACCCAACCCCGACTACCCGAAGACCACACCAAAAGGCGGCACGGGCAAAGGCATCTGGATTCGCTAAACCATGAAACGCATCCTTCCATTCGTCGCCGCCCTCATCATCCTCACCGCCGTCCTTCTCACTCCACTCGCCTCACTGAACGGCCGTGATGCCTTCCAAACGGCCGGCAATGGGCAGAACCTCGGCATGTGGCGCATCACCAATGAGCCGGAAACAAGGCACTGGGCCAACTACCACAACACGCGCTGCTTCAGTCCCGATGGTCGCTATCTCTGCTATGCGCGCAATGCGGAGAACAAGCTGAACGCGGAGGTGTTTCTCTACGACACACACAAGGATGAAACGCGGCGCGCAGGCTCCGGGGCGCTGCCGCGTTGGGCGCACAGGAACAACTGGCTTTTCTACCGCCAGCTTCGTCAGGGTGGACGCGATGCACTCACGTCTGACATTATCTGGCTCGACGTGGACACGGGCGAGCGGCGCGTGATTGCCAGTCTGGCGGGAGAAATCGAGCTGGGCGAGCCAGACGCAGATGACCAGTGGCTCCACGGCGGCACGCTCATGCGGCAGAAAGACAAGGATGCCAAAGTGACGAAAGAACGCGCCGCGCTGCGCATTCGCATCGCGGACAAGGGCGAGGTTCAGCCGCTGCCGGGTGTGCGCGGTTACCAGTTCATGCCGAATCCGCGGCACCCCGTTTTTTTCACGCGCTGGAAAGGCGACCGCAGCGACTTCACGTCTTCACGCCTCTGGTATGACCTGGATGGAACGAACGAGCGCATCGGCATTCCCATGTTGCAGAACGCGCACACATCCTGGCTCGGTGATGGCGAGTATCATCTGATGGGCAACGGACTCGTGCGCGGACGGCGCTGGAATGAACCCTTCCCGAGCGACCTGCACATCCTCGCCGCGGTGCCGGTCGGCGATGTCAGCCCATGTGGCGACAGCGGCCGCTACGCCACGGGTGATCACACCATCGCCGACCTTCGCTCCGGCGATGGGTGGACGTTCATGCATCCGCTCTCGCAGATCTGTTTTCCTGAGGAGACAGGCGACGCCTCCACCATTTACGACGCCGACCCGAAGGGCAGCCCGGACGGCACGAAGGTAGCCTTTGTGACGAACTACGATCTCAAAGACGGCCCGCTCACCTTCGTCAACCAAGACCTCGCCGAAGGCGCGGATGAACTGCAGGTGGAAAGCACCGCGCGCTTCCCCGACAGCGGAGAGCTGGTGATCAGGGGCGAGATCATCGCCTACCAGCGCAAGACCGCGCAAAGCTTCACCGGCCTCGCTCGCGCGCAACATGACACGGCTCGAAGCCCCGTGCGCAGAGGTGCCGATGTGACGCCCTTTGCCGCGCGCCTGCTCACGGACGGCCAATGGCAGCGCCTCGGTGGAAAAGCATCCGACGCGATGCGCACCGGTGTCGGCGGCGCCGATCCCATCCTGTTGCGCCAGAGGCAGACACAGGTCCATGTCGCCATCGTGCGACTGCCGGACGCGCCGCATTTGCGCCTGGTGCAGAATAAAGCCGAACTCATCCCCGCCGAAGAACATCGCGAGACCTTCGGCTATCATCTGCTGCGCGATGGCAAGCGAATCACCACCGAGCCACTGCGCCCAGGCGCTCGCCTTGAACTCGACAAACCCGGCGACTATCAGGCCCTCGCCGTCGAGTGGAGCGGACTCGAGAGCAAGCCGTCGCCTGTTTTGAAAATCATGCGCGCCGCCACGCTAACCGCGCTGGCAGACAAGCCTGCGGACTTCTCCTGGACGAGCGAACGCAAGCTGGCGAGTGGCTGTGAAATCATCCACCTGCATGACGGCGTCATTCAGCGTGAGCAGCACGAACGCGGCGTGCTTACGAAACGCGAGGATCTGAACGCCCAGGGCAAAACCATCCGCGAGCTGACCTATCGCGATGGCAAGCTCGCGCGGAGGCAATACACCAATCGCGACGGCGTGCTGATGAGCCGCGAGTTTTTCGACGCTGACGGTTTTATCAACGAGACCATCCTCTACGACCGCCGCAGCGCCCCCGGTGCCACGCCGAAAGAAATCGACCACTGGTGGTTCCAGCGTGGCATGCCCGTGAAGCAGATCAAAGAAGGCAAAACCTTCAGCCGCGTGGGCGACCGCTGGGTGAGCCAGGGCGCTGATGCATCATCCAAAAAGAAGGGCAAGTCATGAAGGCCACCACCCGTGCTCTCACCTGCCTTCTGTTCGTCGGCGCGATGAGCTGCCTCGCCGCCGAAGCGCCACCGACGCATCCCTCGGTCGGTCAGCATTTCATCCCCGGCGATGTGGACTGGCAGCACCCTGTCTTTGCCACCACCTTTGATGACGCCGGCGCACTCAAGGACTGGAAGCTCGAAGGCGGCAAACGCATGAGCATCGTCGATGGCCGATTGGTGCTCGAAAGCGATCCCGACGACAGCAAGAACCATCTCGTTTGCTGGCTCACGAAGGAGATGCCCGCTGATTTCCTGTTCGAGTTCCGCATGCGCCCGCAAAACCGCCAGGAGGGCCTCAACATCATCTTCTTCAACACACGCGGCTTGCGCGGCGAAGGCATCTTTGACCACGCGCTCGCTCCGCGCACCGGCGTCTTCGAGCAATACCACAGCGGCGACCTGAACGGCTACCACGTCTCCTACTGGGCTGGCGACCGCGGCACCGCGCACGTGCGCAAGAACAAAGGCTTCGCGCTCGTCGCCATGGGCAAGGATCTCGTCGCACCCGCCGCGCCAACCTCCTTTCAAACCATCCGCCTCTACAAACGCGGAGGCATCATCCGGCTCATGGTGAACGATCTCATCTCCGTCGCCTACGACGACAATGGCAAGGCCAACGGTCCCGTGTGGACCCACCCAGGCTGGATTGGCCTGCGCCAGATGGGCCACACGATCCGCTGCGACTACGATGATTTGAAGACTTACCGCCTCAAGCCATGAAACCCACGCTCATCTTCATCGCCGCCCTGCTGCTCGCATTACTCGGAGTGCTCCACTCCGCCGAGCCCATCATCAACTCCATCGGCATGAAGCTGATGCCGATACAATCCGGCACGTTCACCATGGGGCAGGACGGACCGCAGACCGATTACGACATGCACAAGCATCCCCGCGAATCGGATCGGCCCGACTGGGATGAAAAGCCGGTCCACAAGGTGGTCATCTCGAATCCGTTTCACATCGGATCCACTGAGGTCACCATCGAACAATACCGGCAATTCGATCCCGACTATCGCAAAGGCAAAGGCTTGCCGGACGAAGCGACCAGCGGCATCAGTTGGGTCAAAGCGGTCGAGTTCTGCGAGTGGCTCTCGAAGAAAGAGGGCCGGACCTATCGCCTACCAACTGAAGCGGAGTGGGAATATTCGTGCCGCGCCGGGACCTCGTCAGTCTTCAATACCGGAGACAAACTGCCCGATGGTTTTCTGCCGTGGTATGTGCGGTTTTCCTATCCGGGCTTGTTTCCGTGGAGCTTCTATTTTCCCGACAACAAACCCTCGCCGGAATATCTGCCCATGGCTGCACAAGGAGCACCTCTACGGTTAGCGGGCGATGGATTTGTGATTCCCGAAAAGGGTGCGGCAGTGGCAAAGAGCAACCAACCGTTGCTGCGAGTCGCGCAACGTCCGCCGAATGCCTGGGGCCTCTACGACATGCATGGCAACCTCTCCGAATGGTGCAGTGATTGGTCTGGTCCCTACGAGGCCGGGGAGCAGACCGATCCGCGCGGTCGCAGCGGCGGGGACTTCCGCGTCTTCCGCGACGGGCCGCATTCGATGCTCTCGCGTCTGGTGCGCAGCGCCAATCGAGGAGCGTGGATTCCGGAATCCAGTAGCAGCATTTTTGGTTTCCGAGTCGTCTTGGGGGAACTTCCGAAAGGATCCATACTGCCACCCGAGCCAGCGCCAAAGAACGCGCAAAACGTGAAGCAGGAAGTGGCCACCAGCATCGTGCCACCGCAGGACCAACCGTTTTTCAGCGGCCCACAACCTTTCGTCAAAATCCCCGAAGGATCATCCGGCCCACTCTTTTCCAGGCACAACCACAGCCCGGCGATCACGGAATGTCCTAATGGCGATCTGCTCGCTGTGTGGTTCTCCACGGTCTTGGAAGGCGCGACGGAACTGTGCAATGCCGCCAGCCGACTGCGGTTTGGTCAAAGCGAGTGGGAGGAGGCTTCGCCCTTCTGGGATGGTCCGGACATCAACGACCACGCGCCCAAACTGTGGTGGGATGGCGAGCAGACCCTCTATCATCTCGCTCGCGGCCATTCCGAAAACATCGTCCGCACCTCCATCGACAATGGTGCCACCTGGTCGAAAGCCGAGCCGATCTACCCTCAAGGCGAACTGGGAGCGGAAATGATTCGCTCACGGGCTGGCGACTTGTTGATCAGCCAGGATGTCGGCATCTCCTTGTTCAAGAGCACCGACAAAGGCAAGAGCTGGACCACTGTCGGACAACGGAGCGCGAAGGATGAGGTCCGGCCCGGCGGCAAAGGGAGCAGGCACGCCGGCATTCATGCGCCAGTGGTCGAACTGGCAGATGGTCGGCTCATGACGATTGGCCGGCCACACCCGCCCGAACTGGCGGAGGTCTTCGGCGGGAAAGCCCTGCTGAGCTTTAGCAGCGACCAGGGTGCCAGTTGGACGTATGAGGCAAGCGAGTTTCCAGCCGTCACCTCCGTGCAGCGGCCGGTGATGATCCGACTGAAGGAAGGCCCCATCCTGCTCTGTTCCTACACCGACCAGTGGAGCGAGTTTTACAAAGGCAACCGCAAAGGGTTGGTCTTCAAAAGCAAGGATGGCGAGTTCACCGGCTATGGCCTGTTTGCCGCCGTGTCCTACGACGAGGGCAAAACCTGGCCGGACCGTCGGTTGATCACCCCCGGTGGTCCGATCCGCGAAGTGAACACCATCAACCGCGGCACCTTCACGCTCAGCGATACGATGGCCGAACCGCAGGGCTACCTCGCTATCACGCAGACCCGTGACCACCGCATTCAGCTCCTCACCAGCAAGAACCACTACGTCTTCAACCTCGCGTGGATCCAAACCCTGCCTTCTGGGCCGAAGAAGTGAAGACGAACACAACCATGAAACCCACGACCGCCCTCTTCCTCATTCCCCTCACCCTTTCCGTGTCTTCGGTGTATTCCGTGGGCCAAAGTGCCGAGCCCGTCACCAACTCCATCGGCATGAAGCTCGTGCGCATTAAGCCGGGCACGTTCACCATGGGCCAGAACGGGCCGCCTTTGGAGGATTACCTGCGGCAGAAGCGGTTTGGAGAGATGCACAAGGATTTCGACCGGATCGATTTCGATGAGAAGCCCGCGCACAAGGTCACCATCACGCAGCCATTTCAAATCGGAGTCACCGAGGTCACGGTGGCGCAGTATCGGCAGTTTGATCCCGAGTTTAAAAAGAACGACCCGAAGTCGAAGCCTGCGGATGACGATGCGGCGAGCGGTGTGACGTGGGAGCGGGCGGTGGCGTTTTGCGAGTGGCTCTCGAAGAAGGAGGGCAAGCCGTATCGCCTGCCGACGGAGGCGGAGTGGGAGTTTGCGTGCCGTGCGGGCACGACGACGCTTTTTCACACCGGCGACACGTTGCCGGATGGGCATCAAAAGTGGTTCGGCGAGGACAATTTTCGCGGTGTGTATTTCCCGCCGGGACTGATGCCTCGCGAATATGATTGGAGGAGTGCTGGGAAGCCTGCGGCGAGCTTGAAGCAGGGGCAAATCATCGGCCTCACTCATCCGGTGGAGGAATCGAAGGCCGGTGGCTCGGGTGCATTGCGTGTGGCGCAGAAGACGCCGAATGCCTGGGGCCTGCACGATATGCACGGCAACCTCGCTGAGTGGTGCCGCGATTGGTATGGGCCGTATGAAAGCGGTGCACAGAACGATCCGCTGGGCCGTGCGGATGGTGACTGCCGCGTGTTTCGCGGCGGATTTCATTCGTCGATGATTCGCTTCCTGCGTTCGGCGAATCGCGGCTCGTGGGTGACGAACTCCGCGAGCCCGCGTATTGGCTTCCGCGTCGTGCAGGGTGAGCTTCCGAAGGGAAAACCGCTGCCGCTGGCCGCGCCGCCGCTGAATGCGCAGAACGTGAGTCAGCGTGATGCGGACACTCCTGTCCGCAGCGACTTCACGGACAAGAGTGTCCGTGTCACGGCAGACGCGCCGTTCTACGAAGGTCCGAAGCCCTATGTGCGCATCGCGGATGACGCTTTCGGCCCCGTGTTCATCAGTCAGAATCACAGCCCGTCCATCACCGAATGCCCGAATGGCGACCTGCTCGCTGTGTGGTTCTCCACCATGGGTGAAACCGATCTGACCACCGCAAACGCCGCCTCGCGGCTGCGTTATGGCGCAAAGGAATGGGAGCCAGCTTCATCGTTCTGGGACGCTCAGGATGTGAACGATCACGCGCCAAAAATCTGGTGGGATGGCGACAAAACGCTCTTCCACATCGTCGAAGGCCGACAGCATGGCGACATCCTGATCCGCCGCTCCACCGACAACGGCGTCACCTGGTCGAAGGCCGAAGTGATGCGTGCGCACGGCGAGTCGGCGAGCCATCCCATTCGCACCAAGGATGGCGTCATCGCGATCCCGTTCGACTTTTCCGGACTCTCGATCAGCCGCGACAACGGCAAGACCTGGAGTGAGACCGGGCGGAATCGTCGCGGATCGGATGACATTCACCCCGGAGGCAAAGGCCCCTTCATCGCGGGCATTCATTCACCCATCGTCGAACTCGCCGACGGACGCCTCATGGCCTTCGGTCGCCTCTCGGCGGAGGAGCCCGCACAGAAGCGTTTCGACCTCAAGATGCCCGTCAGCTACTCCAGTGACCTCGGCGAGACCTGGCAGTGGGCCATCAGCGAGTTCCCCATCGTGAGCAACACGCAGCGCCCAGCCATGCTGCGTCTCAAAGAAGGCCCCATCGTGCTCTGCTCCTTCACTGACCAGGCCCGCACGCCTTTCAAGGAACGCAAAGGCCTCACCTTCAAGTCCACCAGCGGCGACTACACCGGCACTGGCCTCTACACCGCCGTCAGCTACGACGAAGGCAAGACCTGGCCCGACCGACGCCTCATCGCCCCCGAAGGCAAATCCACCGCCGACATCAACGGCTACCTCGCCATCACCCAAA
>CAJCCF010000022.1 GCA_903960845.1 uncultured Verrucomicrobiota bacterium
CAGGTCGTGCTGGGCACCCTCTGGCTGCTTGGATATGGCATGGCTGCCACGTTTCATGATTTTAACAATAGCTTCACCCGAGGCGTCTCCCAAGCACTGAAACTACCCTGGTGTTGGGGTTTGCTGGCGGTGCTGGCCGCGTTTGCATTTCTGGCCTTCAAGCAACGCCGCTGGTCATTGCTTGCTTTGGCATCCGTGGTCACTCTGCCTCTCGTCGCCGGACAACTCAGTCAGGCAGGGATTGGTTCCGGCAGTCTGCTTGCCTGGCTGGTCACACTGCATCTTTCGATCATTGGGCTCATGCTCATTCTTTTCGATTTTTACGGTTCTCGTGGTGCCCCGCGTCTCGGAGCCTTGATGCTCTCGATGCTGATCATCGCCCGCATGGCGGACAGCCATTTCTCACTCCTCATCAAGGGGTTGGTATTCATCGCCGTTGGAGTGGCTTTTCTGGCCTTCAATTTCTTCATGAGCCGCCGTCATAGGCTGGCAGCCCAATCCAACTCATGAAACTTCTCCCCTGGCTTATTTTTACTGTCACCGTCCTGGCGCAATGGGCGGCTCCTTTGTTCCAGATCTGGACACATGAGCAGGTGCTGATGAAAGGCACGATCATCAAACTCAAATGCAGCGCCCCGGACCCTTATGATCCACTGCGAGGTCGATTCCTTGGCGTCAGGCCCGAGCAAACGGAAGCCAGCCTTCCTGAAGGGTTGAAACTTGCCTCGGGAAGTCAGGTCTACATCACCCTGACACCGGGAGCCGACGGCATCTCAACCATCACCGGTTTGTCTTTCGAGCCGCCGCATCAGGGCACCTTTCTGCGTGTTCACGCACGATCGTCCTATGACAACAAAGCCAGCATTACCTGGCCCTTTGACCGATTCTACATCAACGAAAAACTCGCTCCCGAGGCCGACCGATGGTTTGCCGAAAATATCCGTTCCACCAAAGGCATCATCGCCGAAGTGCGCGTGTATCAGGGGCGTGCCGTTCTGGCGGATCTTATTCTCGATGACAAACGCTTCCGTGAGATCCTCAAAGCGCGGATAAAATAACGGCAATGTCATGATGGGCAGTGCCATAAGACAGGACTGCCGAATGGGTGATGAACTGGCGGTTTTTGATTCCGCTGCGCATGCATTGATCTTGCCACGCGATACCAGATTGCCGACGATGCGTGTTCATGGCTCTCCGACTTCTGCGTCTTGGTTCCGAACACGGCATCTTTTTGGTGCTGTTGCTGCTTGGTGCTTTCTTCAGTCTTGTCACGCTCAAGGATCAAACAGTCACCGGACCGGACGCCGTGGCTCAGGTCATGGGGAAGCTTGAAGGCAAGGCGCGCGTGCTGATTGCCGTGGCCAGTCAACCTCAGGACATGGCTTTTGCCGAGTTGATGGAGAGGGAACTACAACGTGCAGGCAAGCCCGCCGCTGCGGTGGTGAAGGGTGACCCCAAGGCTGCACGTGAAGCATTGCAGAAACTTTCCGCCAGTGCCGGCAAACTGGATGCCATCGTTTGTCAGGGGGCCTCCGCGACATGGCTGGTCTTTGCTGATCTAAAAGCCGATTTTCCGGGTTTGGGCAGCGCACCTCTGATCCAGCCGCACAGCTACCGCTGGCCGACGTTTCTGAAGGCTGACAACCTGCTCAACATCGCCAACCAAATCGCTGTGATCGCCATTCTCGCCATTGGCATGACGATGGTCATCATCACTGGCGGCATTGATCTAAGTGTGGGCAGCTTAATCGCGCTTTCCGCCGTGGTGACCACCCTCATGATTCGCGATATCTTTGGTGGGGCAGGGGCCTCTGCGAGCGGCATGACCATGGCGGCACTCGGCGGAATTGGGCTTTGCGGCCTAAGCGGCTGGCTGTCGGGCCAGTTGATCACGCGCATGTCGGTGCCGCCATTCATTGTCACGCTTGGCGTCATGCTGATGGCCAGCGGAGGTGCCTACCGTTTGGCGGAAAACCAGTCCGTGTATCAGGTGCCCGATTCCTTTGTCTGGCTGGGCCGTGGCACGGATCTGCTGAACCTGCCCAATGCGGTGGTCCTCATGCTGGTGCTGTATGCGGCAGCACACGGGGTGATGACGCAGACACGCTTTGGCCGCTACCTGTATGCCGTGGGCGGCAATGTCGAGGCCGCTCTGCTCTCCGGAGTGCCTGTGCGGCGGGTGATCATCATGGCGTATTTGATCTGCGGTCTGCTGGCCGGGCTCGGTGGTGTGGTCACGGCATCTCTTTTGAAAAGCGGCTCGCCCACCTATGGCGGCATGTATGAACTGTATGTCATTGCAGCTGTCGTGGTGGGTGGGACACGGCTGAGCGGGGGGAAGGGGACCATGCCCGGCACCTTGGCTGGTGCTTTCATCATCGCCATCATCCAGAACGGAATGAACCTCACCAATGTGGAAAGCAACACGCAGAAGATTGTGCTCGGCCTCGTCATCCTGACCGCCGTGCTTGTGGACCGGATGCGTGGAGGACGTTCCGTCTAACAAAAAAACGTCCGTGGAGATCATCCACGGACGTCGTGATTTAAGTCATTCAAACCTGATCAAGCCTTTGGCAGGACGTATTCGTACATGCCGTTGGTGCCGGCAAAGGGAATGGGATATTTGCCATTCGCATCAGCCAGTAGCGGGGCAGGGCCATCAAGTGTGAGCTTGTCCACGTTCGGGGCAAACTCATGGTCGTGGGCCATCAACTGGTCATAGGTGATTAGCTGGCCGGTGTGTGCCGACATGCGGCCCATGACGGTGACGAGACTGCTCTTCGCGCCGCGCTCAACTTCATTGTAGGGCTTGTCGTTGTGAATGGCGTCGATCAGATCCTGCCATTCCAGGTCATATGGGTTTGGCTCAACCTTGGGTCCACGCCAGATGATCTCCTTGGGATTCTTGTTTTGACCCTTGAAAGTCATCGCGCGGGAAGGGAAATGACCTGCGGTGGAGATCACGGCCATGCCCTTGGACCCGTGCACATAGCTGGCAAATTCATTGTGCGTCTTCATGGCGTTGCGGCCTTCCAGCCAGAATTTACTGCCATCGCGGAAGGTGTACTCGACACTGTAATGGTCAAAGTTTTGATCGATGTGAATGCCGCGGTCTGAGCGTCCACCGGTGGCTTTGGCTTCAACCGGCCAGTCGTTCTTCATCCAGCAGATTTCATCAATGTTATGAATGTTGAAGTCGCTGAATGCACCCCCTGAAGCCCAGAGGAAAGAGTGGAAGTTTTTGATCTGCCAGAGCAGTTCGCTCTTTTCCGTATTCGGATCACGGGGCAGGGTGAAGCAGGTGCCAACCGGGCCCTGGAGGCGATAGGCGCGCCCCAGGATGATGTCGCCGATCTCCCCCTGCTGAATACGGTCAAAAAGCTCGCCACGAACGCGGCAGTGACGGCACATGAGACCCACGCCCACTTTCATGTTTTTAGCCTTGGCCTCTTCACCCAGGGCCAGCATGCGCTTGCCGCTCGGTGCATCCACGCAAATGGGTTTTTCCATGAAGACGTTCACGCCTTTTTCGATGGCATATTTGAACTGCACCCAGCGAAAGGCTGGAGGTGTCGCCAGCACGACCACGTCGCCCGGTTTCAGGACATCAATAGCCTTTTTGTAGGCATCAAAGCCGATGAATTTGGCATCCGCAGAAACCGAGAACCGGTCAGGGTGTTTGGCGCTCAGGCCGGCAAAACTGGCTTCCAGGCGGCTTTCCTGCACATCCGCCATGGCGACGAGGCGTGTGCGCTGCTTCACTCCCATGGAGTTGCTCGCTGCTCCTGTGCCGCGACCGCCACATCCTACGAGGGCGATGTTGATCGTGTCATCACCAGCCGCGTGGACATAAGGAATCTGAATGCCTGAGAGGACGGACAGTCCAGCGACCGCCTTGGTGGAGTTTTTCAAAAAGTCGCGTCGCGACGTGGTGTCGGGTGTGTTTTCCATAGAGATTAAAGGTTGCCCGAAAACAACGCCAAGCTGCAAGCAATACTTGCTGCCATTTGCGATCACGCACATTGGTAACCTGAGCCTGTAGCTCACGGGGTGGCCTCATGG
>CAJCCF010000023.1 GCA_903960845.1 uncultured Verrucomicrobiota bacterium
GCTTGCGTAGTTACAGTGCCGCAAAGTGCGGCTTCGATTCGTGTGGTGTCGCTGCCTTGAACGATCTGGCGTGCATAGGCTGGGATGCGGCGGCGTAGGATGATCATCTGTTTGGGGCTGAGGCTCCCGCGTCGCTGATACTGGCGGGCGAAGCTGGTCAGGATTTCTGCATCAGGTCCGGTGAACCCGATGCCGTTGCGTTCGATGGTGGCCTCGCGGCACTGCTCGTCGGCGGTCTGATTCTGGTAGATGCGCATCAGCGCGCGCAGTGCCCAGCGGTCGTTGCTGGCAAGGCGGTGGCGCAGTTGTTCAATCATGTCTTTCTTGCTCATTGTTAGGCGGGTTCAGGTTCATTGCCCTTGCGGGCCGTCTCCTTGCCTCGTCACCGTGCCTTCCGTTGTCGCGCCGAATTGATCACCATATTAACCGGTGTAATTTTGATCGCTGTTCGGCTCGGTATCCGTTTAGATGAATTAATGAAGATTCTCCTCCTATTCACTCTGCTGCTTGCGGCTCCGCTTGTCTCTGGCCAGACCACTTCCATCACAACCAGCAAGCCCAACGCATTTGGGGAAACAAAGACGGTGATTCGGGATAGCTCAGATCGGGTCAGCGGCACCGCCTCCACGAGCAAGCCCAACGTGTTTGGTGAGCAGAAAACAGTGATCCGCGACGCCTCAGGCCGCGTCACCGGCACAGCCACGACGAATAATCCAAATGTGTTTGGGGAACAGAAAACCGTGATCCGCGATGTTTCAGGTCGCATCACTGGGTCCGCCACCGCCGCAAGGCCAAACATCTTTGGAGAGACTCGCACAACCTTCCGCGACCCATCCGGGCGCACGGCCGGCACTGGCACCACGACGAAGCCGAATCTTTTTGGTGAAACCAAGACCGTGATCCGTGGACTAACGCCCGTTCAGCCCAAAAAGAAATAATCTCCAAAGCTACACGAATCATGAGCGACAACTATATTGAAGACGGCATCCGCGACAACGCAGGTCACCTAGCTTTAGCGGGGGCCTTGATGGCGCACTCCCAACGAAGGCAGCAACTGCAATCCTTGGAGGCTTCGCGTCAGCATCAGGCGCAGATCGCCAGAACGGAGGGCGAGCGGCTGGAGGTGGAGAAGCAGAGGCTTAAGCTGGAACAGCTCAGGCATCAGGAGGAAAAAGACCGCCACGAAGCGGTGCGCCAGCTGCGTGTTTTGATGGCGGAAGTTGGCGGCGACTTTGAGTTCCTTTCGAGCCGTGGAGACTTCAAGGGATCTCCTAAGGGCATCCGGCGCGACTACGCCATGGCGGTGCTGTTGAGCAAGCTAGCCTTGGTGCGTTCTCGCAGTGACAGCCTGAGCGACCTCAACGATTTAAAGGAACTTTCTCGTCTTGAAAATCTGGCCGAAGACTTGGTGACCAAGTTCTTCCATAGTGGCGATCCTCTTGAGATTACAAAAGCCAAGTGGCATGAGTTGCAGGTTTGGATGGATGTCGTTGAGCGATTGGAAAATGAGGTCAAGCAGGCCTGCGCAGTCGTTCCAGAACCCACAGCGGTGCAGTTGCCGTCACAATCTGAGATTTGTGCC
>CAJCCF010000024.1 GCA_903960845.1 uncultured Verrucomicrobiota bacterium
CCGGGTGAATCTGAGCCTTTGATCATTCCGCATGATCGCGGGGCGCTGAAACTGCTTCAGCGCATCCGTGATGAAGCCCACCGCTGGGCGAATGGATATCATCAACTTTTGTTAGGTCGTCGTGTGGCTGAGAGTCTTCTTGATGACTGCCCTGGAGTCAGCCGGACGCGGAAGGCCAGCCTGCTGAAAGCCTTTGGTTCGGTGACCCGGCTGCGCAAGGCGAGTGCCGGAGACATCGCCAGGGTTCCGGGCATCAGCCACACGCTGGCTGAAGGGATCCTGGAGTTTCTTGAGTCAAGAAAGTGAGCCGTCCGTGAGGCGGTCACTCCTTGACTCTCGCCGTGGGCCTGGCCGCGAGGCCGGCTGGCCGCTGTCCTTTGCCTGCGCGATTCTCATCGCCAAGTTCGGCGCGGGCTTGATCGGCCAGTTGGAGCAGTCTTTGCACGGTTTCAGGATTCGCAGCGGAGACTTCATGCGTCTCGCCGACATCCTCCACCACGTTGAAGAGTTGCAGCCGGGCCGTGAGTCGTTTGGCACCGCCGGCACGCTTGGTTTCCAGCGGCAGATAGAGCTTCCACGGGCCGCTGCGCACGGCCTGAAGCTGATCCATGTGATAGTAAAAAAAGCCGCTCTGATCTGTTGGCGACTGTGCCGCAGCCTCGCCGAAGAGCAGCGGGCGGATGTCATGACCGTCGATGGCGTGTCCGGGCAAGGCGGCGCCGGTGAGTGCCGCCAGCGTGGGCAGAATGTCGAGCATGGAGGACAATTCACGGCACTCGCGATTCGCCGGCACATGGTTAGGCCAGCGGGCGATGCAGGGCATGCGCATGGCTCCTTCACTTGTGCTGTAACCCCAGCCTTTGTAGGGCAAGTTGCTGCCCTGCGCCGGACGGCGCTGCGGGGCGCCGTTGTCGGAGGTCCAGATGACGAGTGTTTTTTCATCCAGCGCCAGGCGCTTCAAGGCGGCAAGAATCTCACCCATCGACCAGTCAAGCTCCTCGACGCTGTCACCCCAATGGCCGTTGGCGGATTTGCCTTTGAAAGCGGGACTGGCATACGGATCGCTGGTGCTGCCGGGCATGGCATGGGGCAGGTAAAGGAAGAAAGGCTTTTCCCGGCTGGCCTCGATGAAACGAATTGCCTCTTCGGTGTAGCGCCTGGTCAGGTGGTCGCGATCCACGGGTGCTTCGATAACCTTTTCATCACGCATCAGCGGCAGCTCGGGCCATTCTTCAGGGCGCTTGTCGCGCGTCATGTCATCGCTGTAGGGAATGCCGAAGAAGGAGTCGAAACCCTGGCGCGTGGGTAAAAATTCGGGCTGATCACCGAGATGCCATTTGCCGATGATTTGGGTGGCATAACCTGCCGACTTCATCACTTCGCCCAAGGTTGTTTCATTTGGGTTCAGACCTTTGGCCGCGACGGGTTGCAGCACCAGGCCGCCGCGGTCACTGACGTGCATGTTGAGCCGGACCGGGTAGCAGCCTGTCATCAAGGCGGCGCGGCTCGGGGTGCAAACGCCGCTGGCGGAATAGTAGCTGGTGAAGCGCGTGCCCTCTTTGGCCATGCGGTCAAGATTGGGGGTACGGTGTTTCGTCTGCGGATTGAAGCAATGCACGTCGCCGTTCCCGAGATTGTCGCATAGGACAAAAATGACGTTCGGTCGCTCGGCTGCGAGTGCCGCCGTGGTGATGCACAGAAGGGCGAGCAGTGTTTTCATGGCGGGTCAAAGATCATGCGGCGGCTTCTTTCACCACTGGTTTCTGTGCATTGATGCCGAGCGCGACAAATCCGGCGATGGTGAAGACGCCGGCGCAGAGCAGGATGCCCTCCCGGTAGTCGTGATTCACATCAAACGTTTTGAGCACATAGGCGAACAGGATGGGCTGCAGGGCGGCGCCGAAATTGCCCCACATGTTTGCCCAGCCAAAGAGCTGCGCCTGATGCTTGCCGCTGATGTCCTGCATCGTGGCCCAGGTGGCGGGCAGGGAGAGGTCGGCTGAAAAAGCCACGGCACCGAAAAACAGCGCCATGAGCCAGTAGTTGGCAGGATCCACCCAGAGTGCCAGCAGGTAGCAGCCGGCCGCCATGAAACGTGTCACGCTGAGCAGAATCATCCGCCCGAATCGCAGGCCGAAGCGCCTGGCAAAGACATCCGTCATCATGCCGCCCAGCGGCAGAGCGGCGATGCCGATGAAGAGGACCACACTGGTGATGAGGCTGGCCTTGGCGGCATCGAGTTTGATGACATCACGCAGGTAGTCCGAAAGGGTGAGGATGAGGAAGGCCCAACCAATGTTGGTGAGAAACTGGTAGCCGTTCATGAACCACAGGTTGCCGCTGCTGCAGGCGGCGGCCCAGGGGAATCGGCGCGGGGCGTTTTTGACCGGC
The DNA here is from genome assembly GCA_903960845.1 of uncultured Verrucomicrobiota bacterium. Taxonomy (GTDB): domain Bacteria; phylum Verrucomicrobiota; class Verrucomicrobiia; order Verrucomicrobiales; family Verrucomicrobiaceae; genus Prosthecobacter. The sequence continues at coordinate 2,392 of CAJCCF010000024.1, forward strand.
AGGAATTCACCGCGGCCCTCTGCCAGCAGGGCGATCTCGGCTTCGTCACAGCGCGGATGCATGCGTGGATGATCGCGGTAGACCCACCAGAAAGCGGCGGCGACGAGCAGGCCCCCGATGCCGTAGATGTAGCCGGCCCAGCGCCAGTCACCGAACTTCAGAATGACCAGGGTGGTGAGCACGGGCGCCAGAAATCCGCCCACCCGTCCGCCCCAGGAAATCATGCTGCTGGCAAAACCGCGATGCTCAATGTGGGCCCAGCGCGTGAGCATTCCGCTGCTTGCGGGGTAGTAGCCGGCTTCCGCCAGTCCGCAGCCGAGGCGGGCGAGCATCAGCGAGGTGAATCCCCACGAGAAGCTGGTGGCCGCCGTGAAGAGTGACCATGCGGCGATGTAGATGCCGATCAGTGTTCTGGCTCCAAAGCGATCGCTCAGCCAGCCGGCGGGAACCTGGGCCAGCGCATAGGCCCAAAAGAAGGCACCCTTGATCAGGGCGACGGGTGGTGTTTCGGCCAGTGAATGCTCCCACGAGTCCGGCAGCCAGAAAAACAGAGTCCGCACCCAATAGCGGACTTCATCCTGACTCAGAGGCATGTTCGCCTTGAAGGAACTGCTACCGACAATCTCGGCGAGGCAGATGCGGTCCAGATACATCAGGAAGGCCACCACAGTCGCCATCGTGAGAATCGAGAAGCGGACGCGTGTGGGAGATTGAATGGGCATGGCGGGTGACTACAACGCCGCGATGAGTCTGTTTCTGCCGATTCGATCAGGCTTTCATGCGGGATCGGAATCTCGCCGCTTCCGGTGCTGCGTGAAGCCGAGCGGGCCAGCGCCACACTCGACCTGCATCAATACAGCAGCAGATGGAACTCGTTGGCCGTGAGTTGGGACGTGTCCTGCGCGGCGACCATTTCGCCCGTCATCTCCAGCTTCTTCCATTCGGTATCAAACTCGGAGACGAACGGGAAGCCGGCCTCAATCAGCAGTGCATCTTCGATCATGGGTGCGGAGGCGGTCTGGGGAGCCTCATCACGCGTCGCCAGAGAGATGGAAATGCCGAGCACCACGATCGCGGCGGCGGCCCAGGCCAGACCGCTTGATGGCAGCGAACGTTCCAGCCACCAGCCCTTGATCAGCGCCAGCCAGCCGCGCTCCTGTGGGGTCTGCCGGGCGGCGCGCACGACGTTCTGGACGAAGTTTGCACGCGGTTTCACCGGCCTGGTTTTGCCAAGCACGTTCCAGAGAGGATCGTTGGGGGTGAGGGGTTCCATGATGGAAACTATAACTGGCCCTGAAGGGGAAAGTTGCGCGGAGGGAGGAGAAATTTACGGGTTCAGCCCGGAGGCCAGGTGAGATCACGACCTGCCAGAAGGTGCACATGCAGATGCGGGACGGATTCCCCGGCATCTTTACCGTGGTTGATGACGAGCCGGAAGCCCTTGCTGCGGTCCTTGATGCCCAGCTTGTCGGCGATCTTTCCCGCTGCGAGCAGCAGCGCTCCGAGCGTGGCCTGATCCTCTGCCACCGCCTCACCGACGCGCGGAATCATTTTTTTGGGCACGATCAGCACGTGGATCGGAGCCTGGGGATTGAGATCATTGAAGGCGGCCACGAGATCGTCCTCATAAACAAGCGGGGCAGGGATCTCTCGGTCGACGATCTTTTGAAAAATGGTTTTTTCAGACATGGCGCTTAGTCAAAAAGTTCTTCCTGAGTCGTGTCACGCACTCGGCGGCTGTCGAGGGATTTGATCTCGTCGATGAACTCGCCCACGTCCTCAAACTGGCGGTAGACCGAGGCGTAGCGGACATAGGCGACGTGGTCGATGCTCTCCAGCCGGTGCATGACCTTGGCACCGATGACGGTGGAGGGGATCTCCCGGTAGCCTTCCTCTTCCAGTTCGTTGGCGATGTCGTCGGCGAGTTGTTCGAGTTGCTCAATTTTCACCGGGCGCTTTTCGCAGGCCTTGCGCAGGCCGGACATCAGTTTGTCGCGGTCAAAGTGCTGGCGGGCGCCGTTGCGTTTGACCACCCGCAGTTCCTCGCGCTCGACGACCTCATAGGTGGTGAAACGGAAGTTGCACCTCATGCACGCACGGCGGCGGCGGATGGCATGTCCTTCCCGCGCCTCGCGTGAGTCGATGACTTTATCCTGGGAACTTCCGCACTTGGGGCAGCGCATATGGGGCGTGAAACGTGCCACCTGTGCCTGCAATGGCAAGGACGGCTTGATTCAGCGTGGTTTGCGGCAATCCGAGCAGATCTCGTCACCGTCATCATTCACACGAAACTCGAGCGTCGGGTTGTCCACCTCGGTCTTTTTACAGACGGTGCATTGATGGAAAAAAGGGTTCCCCGAGCTGGTCATCTGATCAAATCGGCTCCGCCTTTCGGCCACCTTTGCCAGATGCATCCGTTCACGCACAAAACCGGGGGCGAAGACGATGAGGAAATTAAGGTGCGAAAAGAAGATCGGGATGATCGCCACCGGGGCGCTCAAAACGGCCAGGGCCATCATCGCCACATCCAGCCAGGCGATCCATTTGATCTTCACCGGCAGGATCATGAAGAGCAGGATCTCCTCATTCGGATAGATCACCGCAAAGGCCAGCAGCAGGCTCTGAAACAGGTAAAGACTGCTTTCATCAAATCCACAAATCAGCGAGCCGATGGCCACGGAAAGCATGCCGCCGATGAAATAGAGATTCAGCCGGAAAGGCCCCCAGGCCTGCTCCAGACCGCGACCAAGCCACATCAGAAACATGGCCCCGAACAAGGCGAACAGGACACTATCCGAGCCCGGGACGAAAATGTAGGTCACGAGCCGCCAGACCTCGCCATGCAGGATGCGGGCACCATCCAGCCGGAGAAAATCCTGATAATGCATGCGCGCCTCCAGCGGCTGCATCATGCTGATGACAAAGGTCAGCAGCTGCAGGCCAGCCACGAACTGCACCAGCCCGGGGATGGCAAAACGGCCGAGATAGGATTCAAGTTTGTCGAGAATTCGCATGGGGAAGGAGGGGGCTCACCGGGTCGGCCCGTTGGCACAAGTCTGTGGATGCCTTTGAGGCCCGGGGCAAGATGTTCTCAAGTTATGACCGAGCCTGCGGCCGGCCGGCGGTCCTGGGCGGGTCTAGGGAGCCCGGCCTTCCTCGGTGTCCATGAGATCAAAGAAGGTCACAAGGTCCTCGCGGTGCCCGAGTCCGGCTTCAGCCCGCTGCTCCACCAGTCCGGCTGAGGCTTCATCGCGCCAGCCGCGCTTGGTCATGAAGCCATTGAAGAGGCGGATGTGTTCCGCATCAGGCTCGCGGCCGTTTTGCAGGCACCAGGCGAGAACCTCCTCATCGGTGCCGCCTTGAAGCACGCGCGCGGTCAGGTCTTCAAAGCTCACGCCGAGCAGGGTGCAGACGCGGTCATCAAAGGTGCGCTTGCCCTCCATGAACCCGAGATGGTAGCCGTCCGGCAGCTTTCCTTCCCGCGCATTGAGGCGGATTTTATCGACGATGCGGCCAAAGACCATGATGCCGCCGACCATGTCACGAGGGGAACGAAGGGGAAATGCCATGCCTGCTGATAGCGAAATCTGCACGCTGGTCAATGCCACACGCCGGCACCCCGCAGCACGGTCTCATGCACGGCGATGTCGTGTGTGGCATCCCAGTCGAGTTGCTTTTCTCCGCGCACGACTTTCGCTAGATCCGTGAACTCGCCCACATAACGATCTTTCGGCACTTCAAGCGTGATGGATTGCGTGCCCTTTTTGTAAGTTCCGCGTGCCTTTGTCAGTGACAGGCTGATCCGGCCTGACTCCAGCGGCGCGATCTCGAAGGTGCCCATGGTGCCCGTGACATTGAAGCGGCGGCGCGGCCCGCCAAAAGGATCGGCGTGATTGCAGCGGATGACCGCGGTGGCCTTTGCATATTCCAGCACGGCCATTTGATTGTCCTTCACGCCATCGGCCGTTGTCGGCGTGGAGAAGGCATGAACGGATTTTGGTTTGCCCAGAAGTTTCACAACCGCGTCGGTGACATGGCAGGCCAGTTCAAAGAAGCCTCCGCCCGGCAGGGCGCCAATCTGCCTGCGCGCGCCCGCCTCCGCCAGTTTGCCCATCGCCGCGTCGATCTCGGTGATTTCGCCGAGCCAACCTTCATGGACTGCCTGAAAGAGCAGTTCAAAGGCCGGATTGTAGCGCAGCATGTAGCCCATCTGAACGGTCAGTCCGCGCTTCTCGGCATCCAGACGCATGGTCTTGAATTCGGCATGATCGATCGCCCCCGGTTTGTCGAGATGGATGTGTTTGCCCGCAGCCAGGCAGCGCTGCGCCGTCGCGCAGGAGTCCTCGATTTGCGTTTCCACGGCGACGGCTTTTACATCGGGCATCGCCAGCAGTTCGGCTTCCGTGAGCACTGGCAATCCCTGATAAGTGGCAGACGAAGTCCCATCTGGCGAAACGATGCCCACCACCTCCCAAAGCTCCGGCAATCCGCGCATCGACATCATCTTGCCGCTCGCGTGGGCATGAGTCGTACCGATCTGGCCGATCTTCAGTCGCGGTGTCGCTGCCTGAGATTGGGTGACCGCGAACGCGGCGGCGGTGGTGAGAAAGTGGCGTCGGGTCATGAGGATGGAAGATGGGCGTACTTGCGGTTCCGGCAGAACGCAGCAGTATCGTCACCACATGCGCCTGTCTCTCATTCCTCATTGGCTGACCTGGAGAAAAGCCGCTCTGCTTTTGGTCATCAGCTTTTGGCTGCCTGTTTTCGCCATTTTGGGAAGTGACTTCTGGGTCCGGCGCTCTTCCCGTCATTGCCACACCTCGGTGGAGACCGTGCCCTTCACACCGGTCGCCCTCGTGCTTGGCTGCTCGCCGAAGATTGGTGGCCGGCCTAACATTTTTTTCAATCATCGCATCGATGCCGCCGTGGCATTGCACCGCGCGGGCAGGGTGAAGGCCTTCATCGTGAGCGGAGACAACGGCAGCAAGGACTATGACGAACCCACCGTCATGAAGGAAGCACTCGTTGCTCAAGGTGTGCCGGAAGCGGCGATCTATTGCGACTATGCCGGCTTTCGCACGCTCGATTCCGTGGTGCGTGCTCAGAGCATCTTTGGTCAGTCGCGCTTCATCGTCGTCTCCCAGCATTTTCACAATGAGCGGGCCATCTTCCTCGCCCGGCGGCGTGGCCTGGATGCCGTGGGTTTCGATGCTGCCGATGTCTCCCGCAGCATGGCTCCCATGACGTATCTGCGCGAATACCTTGCCCGGGTTCAGGCGGTGCTGGACGTGACGCTGCTGCAAACACGGCCCAAGTTTGACGGGCCGCCGGTGATGATCACGCAGACGGCCGCGCCCTGATTGGCTCTACTTCAGCGCTGCGTAAACGCGGTGCACGTCCACCTGCCCGTCGATGTTTTGCAGGAATTGCGCGACCTCCGCATGCTGCTCTTCCGTCAGTTCGGGGTAATCCTTCGGCTGGTAATGCAGTTCGGAGGTGGTGATGACCCAGCCTGCTGCTTTCAGCGCCTTGGTCACGGTGTCAAGGCTGGTGCTGCCGCAGAAGAAACGCGCGCCGATGTGGCCAGCCGCATCTTCCTCATCGAGTTCCAGCGGTTCCACATTGTCCGCCTCGGCTTCGAGCGCCGCGACTTCGATGTCGAGCGACTTGTCCGTGTGCTGTGCCTCGATGAGACCGCAATGCTCAAACATCCAGGCCACTGAACCGGGCGTGCCCATGCTGCCGGCTTTGAAAAGCATCCGCACTTCCGAAGAGGTGCGATTGTTGTTATCCGTCAGGCACTCCACCATGACCGGAACGCGATGCGGGGCAAAACCCTCGAACATCACCGTCTGGTAGTTCACCGGATCACCGCCGACGCCGCTGCCCTTGGCGATGGCGCGCTCGATGGAGTCACGGGTGACACTCTGTTTTCGCGCGGCGGCGATGGCGGCATAAAGCCGGGCGTTGAGGTCGGGATCAGGCCCGCCCAGGCGTGACGCCACCTGAATTTCACGCGTCAGCTTGCCGACGAGCTTGCCCTTCTGATCGGCGGCCAGTTCCCGCCATTTCTGTTTCCATTGTGCGCCCATGTGTTTTGAAAAATTAGGCCGTCATGAGAAGGCAAACGCGTCGGGAAAGCAAGGGGGGAAGTGGATGACGGTGAGTGTTTGATCCACAGATCCACACTTCAGAAGCCAATCACTTCGTGGTTTGATCTCACGCAGCATCCACACCGCGCCCCATTCGAAACGCCGTCGGAGTCATGCCGGTGTGGCGTTTGAACCAGGTGGTGAAGTGCGACGGGTGACGGAAGCCGAGGGCGAAGGCGATCTCTTTGAGTGGCGTGTCTTCGCCTGTCAGCCGCTGACGTGCTGCTTCAAGCCTGCGTCGCTCCAGCCAGACCTGGGCGGTCATGCCGAGCTGCGTGCGGAGCAGATCATGGATGCTTCGGGCACTGAGCCGAGTCCCTGATGCCAGATGGGTGAGCTTGAGCGGTTGATCGAGCGGCCAGTCATTCAAACCGTGCAGCAACTGATCGAGCCTTCGATCCTGAGTGCTGGCGCGTTCCCGGGGCGTGATGCCGAGTCGCTCAAGCGTGCTGACATAGACACCAAACCAATGCCGGAAGGCGGCCTCATGGTTGCACCAATCCTTCAGACTGCGTGATGCAGATGCGATGCCTTCATGATAAGTGACCTCTTTCTTCCGGCCATGGATGGCAAAGAAAAGCGCACGGGTGGCCTCAAGCAGGCGGGTCGTTTTGGCACCAGTCGGGGCAATGTTCAAACCTGTGCCGAACACGGACATCCCGCCCGGCCATTGGCAGCGAAAACCCACGGACAGCAGCCTTGTGCCATCCGCGAACCATTGCCGGCGCGTTCCAGGCGCGGTGAAAAAACTTTGCCCTGCTTTCACGATGATCTCGCGGCCATCCGCTTGAATCCTTGCCTGACCTTTCTCCACCCGGAACCAGCCCGCAGGCACCGTGATCTCAGCCGACCATTCTTCCACCCGCGGCACCTGTCCGTGATACACCCACAGCCATTCGAAGCACAGGCTCTGCCAGACGGCAGGCGGGAGTGCCGTGGCCTGCACCGAGGGCTGTGCGGAGCACTTTGTTGTTGATCGGCGTGCCATGGTCTGTGTGTAAGCGATTTCCGCGAAGCATAAGCGGCGCGGCTTGCCATGCAGCCTGAGTTTGTGCTGAACTGCTGGAATGCGCCGAATCACCACCAGCCTCCTGTTTGCCACCGCCCTGCTTCATGCGGAGGAACCGCGCCAGATCAGTGGCATCTACCCGCATCTGGCCATGTTCAACAAAGAAGGCGAGTGCGGCACGGGGGCGGTGGTGCCGTGGGCGGACCGTTTGTGGGTCATCACTTACGGGCCGCATCTGCCCTTTGGCTCCAGTGACAAGCTTTACGAGATCACACCCGGACTCGAGCAGATCATCCGGCCTGAGAGTGTCGGCGGCACGCCGGCAAATCGAATGATCCATCGTGAGACCCAGCAGTTGCTCATCGGTCCGTATGTGATCGATGCGGAGCGAAAAGTGCGCGTCATCCCGCCGGAAAAAATGCCCGGCCGCCTCACCGGCAATGCGCGTCATCTCACGGACCCGGCTAACAAAGCATACTACGCGACGATGGAGGAAGGCCTTTACGAGGTCGATCTGAAGACGCTCGACGTGACCGGGCATATCAAGGACGGCAATACGCCGAAGAAGGGCTTCTCCAGAGAATCCAATCCCGCGAGGCTGGATTCAAAACTTCCGGGCTATCATGGCAAAGGCCTCTACAGCGGCCAGGGACGGGTCGTGTATGCGAACAATGGCGACCGTGACAAACGCGTGCTCACCGATCCTGCGACACCCAGCGGTGCCCTGGGGGAATGGACAAAACCGGGCGATGACTGGCAGCTCGTGCGTCGCAATCAATTCACCGAAGTCACCGGTCCTGGCGGCCTCAGCGGTAACGGGCATCCTGAAACCGATCCGGTCTGGAGCGTTGGCTGGGATCATCGCTCGCTGATTTTGATGTGCCTCGATGCCGGCAAATGGCACAGCTACCGCCTGCCGAAATCAAGCCACAGCTATGACGGCGCTCACGGCTGGAACACCGAGTGGCCGCGCATCCGTGACGTCGGCGAGGACCGTCTGCTCATGACCATGCACGGCGCGTTCTGGAAGTTTCCGAAAGCCTTCTCACCTGCCAGCAGTTCCGGCATCGCCCCGCGCAGCAATTACCTCAAGGTCATCGGCGACTTCGCCCGCTGGGGAGACCGGATCGTGCTCGGCTGCGACGACTCGGCGAACAAAGAGTTTCTCAACGTTCGCAAAGCCAAGGGCAAACTTGCCGGGCCGGGGGAATCGCAGTCGAACCTTTGGTTTGTGCAGCCTGCGCAGCTCGATCAAGCCGGGCCTGTGATCGGTCGCGGAGCCGTGTGGCTTGATGATGCCGTCAAAGCGGGCGAAGTCAGCGAGCCGTATCTCTTCAGCGGCTACCGGCACCGCTCATTGCACCTCGCGGCGGCTCAAGGCGCCGGTTTCACACTTGAGGTCGATATGCAGGGCAACGGCCAGTGGCAGGAGTTGTCCAGGCAAAGCCTCAAAAACGCGGATCATCTCCGGGTTGATTTTCCAGCTGATCAGGCCGGTGTCTGGCTGCGTCTGAAGGCTCAGCAGGATGGCTCCAAAGTTTCAGCAGTCTTCCATTACCGGAACGACGACCCACGCACCAATGAAGCCGCCGCCATGTTTGATGGAATCGCGAAGCCCGGGGACCGGGAAGTCAGCGGCGGTGTCATGCTTGCCCGTGGTGCGGGGTTCCGCACATTGCGCTATGTCACGGAAACGCCCGCGTGTTACGATCTGGGTGCAGCCTTTGATTTGAAGTCCGTCGATGACGCAAAGGGTATGGATTGGACCGCCAGGAACGCGGCCATCCCCACCGGCGTGCTGACCTATGACGAAGCCTCCATTCTATATGTGGATGACAAAGGTCGCTGGCGGCTTCCGCGCGGGACGGCGGCGCTCGATCAAGCGGGGCCGCTCGGTGTCGAGCGCTTTTGCCGTGAAGTCTGCACGGAGCGCGATCTCTTCAATGCGGGCGGCACCTTTTTTGAATTGCCGGCGGAGAATGCCGGTGGCTTTGCCAAACTGCGTCCCGTGACCACGCACAACCGCCGCATCAAGGACTACGCCAGCTATCGCGGCCTGCTCGTCATGAGTGGCTTGCGCAAGGATGCCCGTGGCGAGCACATCGTTCGTTCCATCGATGGCAAAACCGCCCTCTGGGTCGGGGCGGTGGATGATCTCTGGCAGTTCGGCAAAGCGCGTGGCGAAGGCGGTCCGTGGAAGAACACGAAAGTGAAAGCAGGCGCGGCGAGCGATCCCTATCTCTTCACCGGCTACGATCAAAAACACCTCACTCTCACCACCGACACGGTCACGCGTATCACCGTCGAAGCCGACATCACCGGCACCGGCAAATGGGTGGTTTATCGCAGCTTTGATGTTTCTCCCGGAGAAGACGTGGAGCACGATCTGCCCGCCGCCTTTGGTGGCTACTGGCTGCGTTGCACCAGCAGTGCTGATGCTAACGTGACGGCTTGGCTGAAGTATCAGTAACCGAGGTCTCGCACAGCACGCAGTGATTGCTCCACCTTGGCCCGCTCTTGATTCGAGATCAGGTTGCCAGCATGGAGTTGCTCAAGGCGCATCATCGTGATGATGCCTGTGCCCAGCAGCCCATGCACCCAGATAATGTCCTTCGGGCGGCCTGCCCACAGCTTGTTGTAAGCGACATCATGGGCATCCAGGCAATGCCCCATCAAGCCCGGAGCCAGCTCGATCAAAGTCACCCTTTCCTGCCAGCCCGGCGGCGTGCAGCGGAGAAGATCGGCGGTGACGTAATCGATGTAGAAGTCATGCTCCTCAAAGAACTCGCTTTCAGGCCCAGCCCATTGATCAACAAACTTTAAGTCGAAATACAAGACGGGCCTTCCAATGGGAGAGAAATCCACATCCACAGATTGGCGCAAATGACCAGCCAGTTCGCCATGACAGGCAGACACTGCACAAGAACCAAACACATAAACACCTCCAAGATCCGGGACACAGCGGCGAAGGATGGTTCCAGCAGCCTTCAGATCATCCAAGGTAAGCTCTTTCACGGATGGCCTCCATCTCTGCAGGTTCTACATAAAGCTTGCCATTGAATGGCCCGGAGGAGCGAAGTCGCTGCCCTTCTGGATCAGACGACTCCATGATCTGTGCAATCTGCTCTGCGTTCGCCGTCTTGAGAAGATCCAGCCACTCTGTTTGAGCCCAGGACAGTTGACCAGCCTTTGACTCGAGCTTCTGCCTGGCAACGGCTATCAACTCCGGCTTTTCCCGCAGTCGCTTTGCAACGAGGATACCTTTCTGCCAACTGATCCAGTCATTCACGATGTAACCGGGCGGAAGATCCAGCCAAGGCGGGAAGGCCGGGATCTCTCTATTTTCCAGAGTTGGGTCAGCGACGGACATGGCCGGAGTTTAGCTTGCCTGCTGCGTTTGGCAATCAGCGGGTCAAACCCTCTGAGCGTGAATGGAGATTTCCTGCTTCTCACCAGCCGCATCCCAGCTAGTCTGGTGGACGAATGTCCAAACGTCTTTTTCTTCTCGATGGCATGGCGCTGCTTTACCGCGCGCACTTTGCTTTCATCAAAGCCCCGATCCGCACCAGCGACGGTCTCAACACCTCCGCGCTGTATGGCTTTGCCAACACCCTGCTGGACATCCTGAAAAACCAGCAGCCGACGCATCTGGCCGTGGTGCTTGACACGGCAGCGCCAACAGCCAGGCATGAGCTTTTCCCTGAATACAAGGCGCAGCGTGAGGAGATGCCGGAGGATATCTCCAGCGCGATCCCGCAGATCCACCGGCTGTGTGCGGCGATGCAGATCCCGCTGATCACGCGTGATGGTTATGAGGCGGATGACATCATCGGCATTCTGGCAAAGCGCTCGGAGGGGCAGGATTTTGAAACCTTCATGGTTACGCCGGACAAGGATTTTGGACAGCTCGTGTCGGAGACGGTGAAGATCTACAAGCCAGGCCGCCAGGGCAACGATGTCGAGATTCTCGGCGTGAAGGAAGTCTGTGAGCGCTGGGGCATTGAGCGTCCGGAGCAGGTGGTCGATATTCTGGCACTGATGGGTGATGCGGTGGACAACATCCCCGGCATCCCGGGTTTTGGCGAGAAGACGGCCACGGCGCTCATTCAGCAGTATGGCAGCGTGGAGAACCTGATCGCCAATGCCGCGCAACTCAAAGGCAAGCAGAAGGAAAAGGTGGAGCAGAATGTGGACAAGGCCCTGCTCTCCAAGCAGCTCGCCATCATCATGCATGACGCCCCGCTGGAGGTGGCGCTCGATGATCTGGCGGTCAAAGGCCACGATGATGAGGCCTTGAAGGCTCTGTTCACGGAGTTCGAGTTCAACTCGCTCGGCCGGCGTGTTTTTGGTGATGAGTTCAAAGCCGGGCGTGGTCGGCAATTGAACAAGGAGAACGGCCAGTCCGCCGCGTCAGCCTCTTCCGGTGATCTTTTCTCCATGGCGGAGACGGCGCAGCAGGTGTCGCACCATCTGAGGACCATTGCGGACACTGAGCATCACTACCATCTCGTCCGCACCACGGATGAGCGTGAAAAGCTCATCGCTGCTTTGAAACAGCAGCCGCGTTTCTGTTTTGATTTGGAAACCACCTCGCTCGATCCGCGTGACACGCAGATCGTCGGCATCGCATTCTCCTGGCAGGCGCATGAGGGCTGGTTTGCCCTGTTCCCGCGTGACAAGGTGGTGGCAAAGGTGGTGCTGGAGGAGTTTCGCGAGCTGATGGCGCTGAGCGGCATTGAGAAGATTGGCCACAATTTGAAGTTCGATCTCAGCGTGCTGCTGGCCCATGGCGTCGAGGTCGCCGGGCCCTATTTCGACACGATGCTTGCGCATTCGCTGATCGAACCGGATCAGCGTCATGGGATGGATTTCCTTTCCGAATCGATGCTCGGCTACACGCCGGTTCCGATCACGGCGCTGATCGGCACGGAGAAAAATGATCTCTTCAGCCAGACCACCATGGCCGACGTGGCGGCGACGGATCCGCAGAAGATCACCGACTATGCCGCGGAGGATGCGGATGTGACCTGGCAGCTCGCCGAGAAACTGCGTCCGCTGCTCACGGCGTTTGGTGCGGATCGTGTGTTTCATGAGATCGAGTGTCCCTTGCTTCCCGTGCTCACCAGCATGGAAAACGCAGGCGTGGCGATCGATGTGCAGGCTCTGCGTGAGTTCGGCCTGGAGCTGGAGAAGCGCGCGAACCTGCTGCACAAGCGGATCCAGGACATGGCGGGCATGCCCTTCAATCTGAACAGTCCGAAGCAGCTCGGTGAAGTGCTGTTTGAAAAACTGAAGCTCATGGAGAAGCCGAAGAAAACGGCGACGGGGCAATATCAAACCAATGAGCAGGTCCTGCAGTCGCTCTTGGGCACACATCCGATCATCCAGGACATCCTCGATTACCGCGAGGTGACGAAGCTTAAAAACACGTATGTCGATGCGTTGCCTGAGGCGGTGTCGCGAGTCACGGGCCGTGTGCACACGACCTTCCATCAGCTCATGGCTGCCACGGGGCGCATGGCCTCGAGCAATCCAAATTTGCAAAACATCCCGATCCGCTCCGACTCGGGGAAGGAGATCCGCAAGGCCTTTGTGTCAGGCAGGGATGGCTGGGTGCTGCTCAGCGCCGATTACAGCCAGATCGAGCTCCGCGTGATGGCGGCGATCAGTGAAGATCCGGCGATGATTGAAGCCTTCCAAAACGGTCTGGACATTCATCAGGCCACCGCCGCACGCGTCTATGGCGTGCCTCTTGATGGCGTGCTGCCGGAGATGCGGCGCACGGCGAAGATGGTGAACTTCGGCATCATCTACGGCATCAGCGCTTTTGGTTTGTCACAGCGCCTCGGCATCCCGCGTGCTGAGGCGGCGACGATCATTGAGAATTACTTCAAGCAGTTCCCCGGCGTGCAGCGCTACATGGAGCGGATCGTGGCTGACGCGAACAAGCTCGGTTACGTCGAGACCATCACGGGTAGGCGTCGCTACATCCGCGACATCAGCAGCGGCAATGCCACCATCCGCGGTGGCGCGGAGCGTATGGCGATGAACACGCCGATCCAGGGAACCGCCGCTGACATGATCAAACTGGCGATGATCCATGTGGCCAACGCACTGCGGAAGACGGGTCTGAAAACCCGCATGCTGCTGCAGGTGCATGATGAACTGCTCTTTGAAGTGCCTGTCGAAGAGGTCGAACAGGCCAGGGTGATCATCCTTGAAGAGATGCGCAATGCTCTGCCTCTGGGAAAAGTGCCGGTCGAGGTCGAGGCAGGCACGGGAACCAACTGGCTGGAGGCACACTGAGAAGAGCGCCCGGAGATCTCAACGGATCACAATGCCAAGGTCGGCGGCCTTGATGACGGACACTGGCTCGTGGAGGTAATCCGCGTCATCGAAGTGCCACCACTCGCCCTCAAGCGGAGTGAATCCGGCCTCCCTCATCGCCCGGTGCAGGATCTCCAGATTGCGCAGAATCACGGGATCACGCGGCCGTGCATTGCTGGAGGCTTTTTGCAGATCTTCATCAAAGTAGGTGGGCAGTCGCTGCTCACGCCCCTCCAGATCTACGAGCGTGGCATCGAGGGAAATACCGCCGCAATGCCGTGACCAGCCCGTGCGCGGGTCGAGAAACATCCCGGTTCCTCCACCGTGAGCGTAAAGCACCTGCTGTGCCTCCTGCGGCCGCCAGGCGTCCCAGATGCGCAGCCCGTAGCCCTGCCGCCGCAGGGATGCCTGCGCCTGCTTCAGGTGAGCGACTGTCGAGGCGCGCAGCAGGCAGGGCATGTTCGCCGGATAGACCGGACGCCGCACCACATTATGCCGCGTGGCGTAACGCAGATCGACGGAGATGTCAGGAACCGCCGTGCGCACATCCACCAGTCCATATTGCCGTGCCAGAGCGATGGCCTGGTTCGGCACGATGGCGCTGCGCCGCTGCACGCCGGACGTGACGCATGACATCAGGATCAGGGCAGGCAGCAGGGAGAGAATTCGTGGCGGAGGTAACATGGTTCTTTTTTTGCTTCCTTTGACCGCGATGGCAAGGCAAGTTTCCGGTCCCGCTCATGACCAGCATCGTTTTTCTCAACGCACTCCTCCATTTCATGTTTTTTTTCATGGGTGCGGGCGTGGGCTCCTTTTTAAATGTGGTCATTTACCGGCTGCCTCGCGACATCTCGGTGAATCAGCCACGGCGCTCCTTTTGCCCTTCCTGCAAGCAGCAGATCCCCATGTGGCTGAACATCCCGGTGCTGAGCTGGATCATGCTGCGCGGCAAATGCGCAAAGTGCGGATGCTCCATTTCACCGCGCTACCTCGGGGTGGAGTTGCTCACAGGCCTGCTGTTTTACGCCGTTTTCTGGAAGGTCGGCGGCGACTGGTCCGCCATGAAAGCCTGGGGACCGCAGATGCTCTGCCTCTGGATCTTTGTCAGCCTGCTCATCGCGGGCACCTTCATCGACATCGAACATTTCATCCTGCCGCATGAGATCACCATCGGCGGCACGGTCGCCGGTCTGATCTGTGCCTTTGCGGTGCCGGAGCTTGTGGGGGAGGAGACTCATCTGCGCGGGTTCCTCATCTCACTCGCCAGCGGCGCGCTCGGCCTTGGTGGTCTTTGGCTTGTCGTGGAACTGGGCAAGCTGGCCTTTGGCCGCGTGCGCCACGTGTTTGACAAGGCCGAGCCCTGGAGTGTGACACAGCCCAATGACGAGGAGCCGCCCATTGTCGTGTTTGCTGGAGAAACACTTAGTTGGGCGGACATTTTCATGCGTTCCAGCGACCGCATGCTCATCACCTGCGCTGAACTGCGGGCAAACGAGCAATCCTGGCAAAACGTCACGGCGGAGCTTTGGATGGAGAAACTCAAAGTCCGCACCGGCGACGGCAAGCTCGAGGAGTTCGATCTTGGGCACATCATCCGGCTTGAGGGCACCACGACCCAGGTCGTGATTCCGCGCGAGGCGATGGGCTTTGGCGACGTGCTGTTCCTGATGATGATCGGCTCCTTTGCCGGTTGGAAGGCGGTGCTCTTCACCATCCTGGTCGCTTCAGTTCTCGGCAGTGTGCTGGCGGGCTTCTGGAAATTGATCGGGCGCAGCGAATGGGGAGCCAAAATTCCCTTCGGTCCCTACCTGGCCGCCGGAGCTGTTTTCTGGATCTTCTTCGGTCAGGAATGCCTGCGCTGGTATTTGGGACTCATGGTCAGGGGGTAGATGCCGTCAGGTAATGCAGTGCTCCTGCCCTGCTTTGCCCAAGTATTTCCCGTTGCACCCCCCGCGCGGCGTGCCATTTTCGCGGCCCTTTCCCCCCTATCCCTACATGGCCCTCATCGTCCAGAAGTATGGCGGCACGTCCGTCGGCAACCCAGAGCGCATCCGCAACTGCGCACGTCGCATTCTGGAAACGCAGCGTGCAGGCAACCAAGTCGTCGCTGTCGTCTCAGCCATGTCCGGCGTGACGGATAACCTCATCAAGCTCGCCAAAGAAGTCTCTCCCGAGCGAGAGCCTGTCGAGCGTGAGATGGATGTCCTCCTCGCCACCGGGGAGCAGACCACGATTGCCCTCACCGCCATGGCCATCAATGCCCTCGGAGGCAAGGCCGTCTCCCTCACCGGCGCTCAGGCGGGCATCTCCACCGATGGCGTTCACACCAAGGCGCGCATCGTCAACATCACGCCGGATGCCGTTCAGCGCATGCTCGATGAAGGCAACATCATCATGCTCGCCGGTTTTCAGGGCGAGACCGCCAGCGGCGAGATCACCACGCTCGGACGTGGCGGCAGCGACCTCACCGCCATCGCCATGGCCGCCGCCATCAAGGCCGATCTTTGCCAGATTTTCACCGACGTTGATGGCGTGTACACCTGCGACCCGCGAGTCGTGAAGACCGCCACCAAGATCAACGACCTCAGCTACGACGAGATGCTCGAGATGGCCAGCAGCGGCAGCAAGGTCATGCAAAGCCGCAGTGTCGAGTTTGCGAAAAAGTTTGGAGTGCGCTTTGAAGTCCGCAACAGCATGAACAACAACCCTGGTACCATTGTGAAAGAAGAAACCCCCGGCATGGAATCCGTCGTCGTTCGCGGCGTCAGTCTCGAGCGCAATCAGGCCAAGATCACCATCGATGATGTGCCCGACCGCCCCGGCATCTCCTCCTCCATCTTTGGTGCCATCGCCGGTGCCAATATCATGGTCGACATGATCGTGCAAAACGTCAGCTTCGATGGCGAGACCGACATCTCCTTCACCCTCAGTGCCGCCGATCTGCCAAAGGCCGAGACCGCCCTGCGTGCCATCCTTCCAGCCCTTGGCGACAAAGTCACCCTCCGCACCGAGTCCGGCATCGCCAAGCTCAGCGTCGTCGGCATTGGCATGAGAAGCCACAGCGGCGTCGCCGCCAAGATGTTCAAAGCCCTCGCCGATGTCGGCGTGAACATTCTCATGATTTCCACCAGTGAGATCAAGACCGCCGTCATCGTCCAGGAAGCCGACATCGAAAAAGCCGCCCGCGCGGTGCACACGGCGTTCGGTCTGGACGCAGCCTGAGTCTCCGGAACGAGGACCTCCGAGTCCACTGCGTCTCCTTGGTGGTGACCGGGAAGGGGGAATCTGCGACCAGCACATCCTTCTTGTTGCGGTAGCACGAATGTCTTGCCGCTCGATCAGCCATCCGTTATGCTCGGCAACTTCTATGAGTCAGACAGTCCAACTCACCGTGCCAATGCCTGCCCGGCTGGCAAAGTTGCGTTTCCCCAAGGCGTTGGATGATCGTCTGCATCATCTGCTTGATGAGCAAGGTCGCCATGGTCACCTCACCGTCGCCGAGCGCAGAGAAGCTGAGGCCCTCACCAAAATGGCCACCACACTTTCAATCCTGAAACTCGGAGCCCAAGTCAAAGCTGCAAAGCTCTAGGTTCTATGGGGCTTAGCGCCAGGCTGCGTCGTGAGGTGATGGTGCGTGCTCGCAAACGCTGCGAGTACTGTGGCTTGTCAGACCTGGGGCAAGCGGCCACTTTCCACATCGACCACGTCATTCCGCAGGTCTCAGGAGGCGCATCGACGCTCGATAATCTGGCCCTGGCCTGTGTGCAATGTTCGCTGAGAAAAGGCGCACGAAAAAAGGCCGCCGATTCCAGAACTGGCAAAATGGTGCCGCTTTATCACCCCCGCCAGCAGGTTTGGAATCATCATTTCCGCTGGTCCGGCACCAAGCTTGTTGGCATCACGGCCAGCGGACGCGCCACGGTGGCCGCACTTCATTTGAATAGCCTTGAGCATCTCCTCATCCGGGGGTTTGAATATCAGCTTGGCAGGCATCCACCACCCAGGCATGTCTGATCGACAGCCCATCCACGATCCCTCATCCGGCTTCGGCTCTCCTTGACCCTCCCCCTCGTTGGGGCTACAGACTGCGCCCCGCCTTGCCCCCGCTTATCTGATGTCCATCGAACGTACCCGCAACTTCTCCATCATCGCACACATCGACCATGGGAAGACCACGCTTTCTGACCGCCTGCTTGAAGCGACCAAAAGCATCACCGTGCGTGAGCAGCAGGATCAGTTGCTCGATTCCATGGATCTGGAGCGCGAGCGCGGCATCACGATCAAGGCGCATCCGGTGTGCATGAATTACAAGGCGAAGGATGGGCTGATCTACAAGCTCAACCTCCTCGACACCCCGGGGCACGTCGATTTCAGCTACGAGGTCAGTCGCTCACTCGCCGCCTGTGAGGGCGCGCTGCTGCTGGTGGATGCCAGCCAGGGCGTGGAAGCCCAGACCGTGGCCAATCTCAATCTGGCGATGCAGCAAAACCTGCGCGTCATCCCGGTCATCAATAAAATCGACCTGCCCAGCGCGGATCTCGACAAGGTGAAGCAGCAGCTTGAGGACATCCTGCAACTGCCCTCAGACGAAGCGGTTCCGGCGAGCGCCAAAATGGGCATCGGCATCGTCGATATTTTAGAGGCCGTTGTGGCTCTGATTCCGCCGCCGACTGATCCTGGTGACGGCTATCTGCGCGCTTCAGTGTTCGATTCGATTTTTGACTCCTATCGCGGCGTCGTCAGCTATGTGCGCGTCATGTCAGGCACCATCACACGTGGTCAAAAAGTGCGCTTGATGGCTTCCGGCAATGATTCTGAAATCAAGGATCTAGGCACCTTCCGCCCGAAGATGGTGCCCTGTGAAAAGCTGGAGGCTGGAGACGTGGGCTACATCATCGCCAACGTCAAAACGACCGCCGATGTGAAAATCGGGGACACCCTAACCGAATCCCGCAAGCCCGCCCCGGAACCGCTGCCCGGGTTCAAAGAAATTCATCCGCTGGTCTTCAGCGGCATTTATCCGGTCAGCACCGACGACTTCGAGGCGCTCAAACTGGCCGTGGGCAAGCTGCAGATCAATGACGCAGCCTTCACCTTCATGGCCGAAAGCTCCGCTGCGCTCGGCTTCGGCTTCCGCTGCGGTTTCCTGGGGCTGCTGCACATGGAGATTGTGCAGGAGCGTCTGCGCCGCGAGTTCAACATGGATGTCATCTCGACCTATCCATCCGTCATCTATGAAGTGCGCAAGACGGATGGCACCGAGATCATGGTGGACAATCCGACCTTCCTGCCGCCCTCGAATGAGATCGATGAAATCCGCGAACCGATGGTGAAGGTCTTCATCATGATCCCGAATGAACACATCGGCGACATGATGCAGCTCGTCATGGACAAGCGCGGGCAGGTGAACAACACCGAAACGCTCGACGACCGCCGCGTGCTCCTGCACACCGTCATGCCGCTCAATGAGATACTCGTGGACTTCAATGACAAGATGAAGTCCATCACCCGCGGATACGGCAGCATGGACTACGAGCACGCCGGATACAAGGCTGACGACCTCGTGAAGATGGACATCCTCATTGCCGGTGACCACGTTGACGCCTTCTCCTGCATCGTCCATCGCGGCAAGGCCGAAAGTCGCGGCCGCGCGCTTTGTGCCAAACTCAAAGAAGTCATTCCCCAGCAGCTCTTCGTCGTCGCCATCCAGGCCGCCATCGGCGGCAAGTTCATCGCCCGCGAAAGCATCAGCGCCCTGCGCAAGGACGTGACCGCCAAGTGCTATGGCGGTGACATTTCGCGCAAGCGCAAGCTGCTCGAAAAACAGAAGGAAGGGAAGAAGCGCATGAAAGCCATCGGCCGCGTGAACATCCCGCAAGAGGCGTTCATTGAAGTGTTGAAGAACGGCTGAGGCTGCGCAGTGGCATGGCTTCAGCCTGCCGGCCACTGCATTGCGAAAAAGTGGCGAGCAGCCCAATGCCGGGAGCCACTCGCTCTTGCTGCACTTCGATCACTTCACCGACTCGATGAAGCTTAGCAGGTCGGCCATATCCTTCACGCTCATGCCTGTTTCCAGACCTTCAGGCATCAGGCTCTGGCCGGATGAACTGCTGCCCTGAATGTTTGAGCGCTGCACCGTCGCTTGAGCGCCGCCCATCATTTTGAGGGTCATGCTATTGGCGTCATCTTTGGCGATGATGCCCGTGAGCGTCTGGCCGTCCCGCGTGTTCACCGTGTAGGCGATGAATTGGGAGGCGACTTCCTTGTGCGGCTCCAGGATCGCGGTCAGAATGCCATCGCGTCCCTTCGTCTTCACCGTCACCAGATTGGGGCCCACCTCGATCCCTTGTGCATTCGCCACATGGCAGGCGATGCAGCGGGTGAGAAACACCTGGGTGCCGGCTTTGGCATCGCCCTTCATGGTCAGTGCGTCCTTGAATTTTTTCACCACTTCCTCACGGGATGGCGGGATCATGGAAGCCAGCACTGTTTTGGCCAGTTCGGCCACCTTCGCCGTTTTGTGCTTCACCAAGGCCTGAATTTGAGAGGCGGCGAGATCCTTGGGCGCCGGTCCGCTTTGGCTCGAGATGGCCTCCAGCAATTCCAGTGCTCCGTCATCGCGCGCCAGCAGGCTGCCGAGCACCGCGTCACGGGCTTTGGGTTTCAGACCTTTCCACGCTGGCAGAAGTGTTGCCGCCGTCTTGCCGCCCAGCTCGCTGAGAGATTTCACGGCCACGCTCTGCACCTTCTCGCTTTGATCCGCTTTCAAACAGGCCTGCATGGCTGCCTGCGCCTGATCCCTGGTGGCCAGTGACAGCAGTTCAAGGGCTTCGATCCTGGCTGATTCCGGTGCCGTGGCATCCAGGGCGGTCGCCGCTGATTTTGTGAACACCGCCGCAAGTTTTCCTTCCGCGTCCACCTTGGTGATCGAGGTGCCCGCACGGCGAAGGCCGGTAGCAAAGGCTTTCAATCCATCCTTGCGCAGGGAGGCCGGTGTATCGTCCGCTGACAGCACCCGGATGGCATAGGCCGTGGCGGCCGGATCACGCTGCTGGCCGATCACGCCTAACAAGGATTGGGAAAAGCCGCCCTTCAGTTCGCGATTGCCGGAGCTCACAGCGTCTTCCAGAAGTTTCATCGCATTCTTGTCTGAGCCATTCAGAATCGCCGCCATGATCCATGGGTTGGAAGCGCTCGTTTGTGCCAGCTTGAGCTGTTGTGCGACTGCTCCGGAACTTTTGGAAAGAAGTATGGCATAAGCCATCCGCACGCGTGGCGTAGGATCGTCAGACAGGGCCTGCAGGGCCTTTTGTATTTCAGGCGCATCCGGCTGGGGCACCAGGACAATGGCACGCTCGCGGACAAAGGCATCCGCATCACCCAAAGCCTTCGAGAGCGTCGTGTCATCCAGCGCTTTCAGGCCGGCGAGCGCATTGAGAGCATGGATTTTAGCCAGTGGTGCTCCCTTCTCATTCATGAGCGCCTTGAGCGGTGCAACGGCCGACTTGTCCTGCCGCTCATACAGCAACCGCGCTGCGGCATCCCGCTGCCAGCCATTCGTGTGTCCGAGTGTCTTCACCAATTCGGCCGTGCTTGCTTTCGCGATGTTGCCTCTCCGCTCTTCGCCCTTCTGCCGCTGCCAACCTTCCGGCACGATGCGGTAGATTCTGCCGCGGTCATTGCCGTTGTTGAGGTCGAGGTGTTTTTTGATTTCATCCGGCACACTCCAGGGGTGCTCGATGACTTCGCGGTACATGTCGCAGACATGGAGGCAGCCATCGGGAGCATTGGCAAAGTTCACCACGCGCACCCAGGTGTCCTTGCTTGCGGCAAACTCAAAACCGTGTTCATCCGCAGGGCGTTCGCCGATGAGGTCGATGCCGTTTTCGGCATAACGAATGATTTTGCGATGAACGAGCTGGCCGCCGGCATCACCGGTGAAGCTGTTGTTCACAAACTCAGGGCCATAGGCGTCGCCGCGATAAATGGTGGTGCCGGTGGCGCCGGTGAAGTAGCCGCTCACACGACCGCCGCCTTCGACCGCGCCCTTGACCACGCCGGAGATGCGCCAGCGGGTGCGGATGATGCGCCAGGGCTCGTCGGGGCTGATGCGGAACACTTCCGCCGCGCCACCGTCTGCCGCGATGCTTTTACGCGACGACGGCATGTCGAAGTAGGGATTGCGCGCGGCATTGCGGTCATCATAGACCCAGTATTGCAGGTGGTCCGAGTTTGAGCAGCCAAACTTCCGACCGTAGTTGTCAAAGCTCATGCCATACTGCGCGCCACCGAGTTCCAGACCAAACTCGTGCGTCAACGGGTCAAACCAGAAGTCCCTGCCGCCGAGTTCCTGCTCGGGCAGTTCCGGGCGCTTGAGGCACTTCATCAGTCCGCGATTGCCACCACCGGCGAGCACGTGCACGCGATTGTCCTGACCCCATTGAAAGCTGTTCATGAGGCCCTGCACGTTGAGGAGCTTCAAGCCGGTGCCAAACCCCGTGTAAATCTTCTCGCGCACCTCCGCCTTGCCATCGTCATCCTTGTCTTCAAAGCGCCAGATGTCCGGCGTGGCGCCGACATAGAGGCCGCCATTCGCCCAGATCAAACCGGTGGGCCAGGCCAGATCGTCGGCAAAGACCCGGCTGGTTTCAAAGAAGCCGTCACCATCCTTGTCCTCCAGCACCGAGATGCGGCCCAAATGCGGCGTGACATCACGCATCTCAGAATAATCGATCATCTCGCAGACAAACATGCGGCCGCGTTCGTCAAAGCAGACGGCGATGGGATCTCGCACCAGGGGTTCATTGGCCACCAGTTCCAGTTTGAATCCCTTTTTCACCTGCCAGGTGCCCACGGCATTTTTGGGTTCCACCGCGGGATAGCGGGGCAGTTCCTTCGCGGGGTCCACCAGCACACTATTATTGGTTGGGCCATAGGCTGCCGCATAGGTTGTCTTCGATTTGATGCCGTCAGCGGCGAGAACCGGCATGGCGATGCTTAACAGGGCGGGAATGAGTCTGGCGGTCATGGGGTGGATGCTCATTCGAAACCTACGATCCTGACAAGCCCGCAATCTCGCGGGGCCGTCACCCGTTCCGGTACTTTTATCGTGGTGCTTCAGTCGTGGCCGTTACCGCGCGGCCTGCAGATCCAGGGCGATCTGCTGCTTGAGTTCAGCGACACCGCTGAATTTCATCTCCGGGCGGATGAACCGGCCCAGGCGCACTTCGAGATTGGTGTCATAAAGATCACCGCTCCAGTCGAAAACATGCACCTCAAGTGATGGCGCGGCAGAGCCCGTTTCCACCGTGGGGCGGACGCCGAGATTGGCGATGCCTGCGCGCCAGATGCCGGCGATCTTCACCTGCACGACATACACGCCATACGGCGGCAGCAGTTCGGCTTCGGGCCTGACATTGGCGGTGGGGAATCCGAGTTGCCGGGCAAGTTGACGCCCTTTTTGCACTGTGCCAAAGAGCGCGTAATCGCGGCCCAGCAGACGACTGGCTTTGGCGAGATCACCAGAGGCGACGGCATCGCGGATCAGGGTGCTGCTGACCACCTCACCATCGACACGGATTGGCGGCACGCCATAGACGGCAAAGTCGTGACGCTGCCCATGATCCATCAGGGAGTGGATGTTTCCGCCGCGACCCCTGCCAAAGGTCCAGGTGTACCCCACGGACACACAGCCGAGCGGATGACCATGCTGCACGAGCCGGTCCATGAAGGTCTCTGCCGGCGTCGCCGCAGTTTCGGCGGTGAACGGGCAAAGCAGCGCCGTGGAGATGCCCATGCGATCAAGCAGCAGCCTTTGATAACCCAGCCCGCAGAGCATCTTCGGAGCCTGGGCCGGGCGCAGCACGCGCTGCGGATGCGGATCAAAACTCATGACCACCGCCGTGCCGTGATGCTGTGCGGCATGCTCCTGGGCGGCACGGATGACTTCCTGATGGCCGAGATGCAGCCCATCAAACGCCCCGATCGCCAATGCCACCGGGCCGGGGACGGAGGCGAGA
>CAJCCF010000025.1 GCA_903960845.1 uncultured Verrucomicrobiota bacterium
CTTGGATTGAAACTGCCGCCTGATGTCGAAGCGGCCGAGGTCCCGGCAGACATCGCCGCGCTGGCTGAAAAACGCTGGCAGGCCAAGCAAACCAAAGACTGGGCCGCCGCCGATGAAGCGCGCAAGGAACTGGATGCCGCAGGCTGGATCATCAAGGATGGCAAAGACGGCTATCAGGTCCTGCGCAAGCAAGCCTGAAGACTTCCTGACATAACACCCCGGAACGCTTCGTTCGATAAGGACTATGCGCCCCATGAGTTTTATTTTCAGCCTGCTTTTGACGGGCGGTGTTTTTTCTGCAGAGCCTGCAAAACCAAACCTCGTGATCATCTACATGGATGACATGGGATACGCCGACGTGGGCTGCTTCGGCGCTCAAGGCTACCAGACACCGAACATCGACCGGTTGGCAAAAGAAGGCCGGAAATTCACCAACTTTCATGTCGCTCAGGCGGTATGTTCAGCATCGCGCACAGCGCTGCTCACGGGCTGCTACCCGAACCGGATCGGCATCCATGGCGCACTCGGGCCGACTTCAAAACATGGCATCCATGCGAATGAAATGACCCTGGGTGAATTGGTGAAGCAGAAAGGCTACGCGACAGCGGCTGTCGGCAAATGGCACCTCGGACATCTGCCGCCGTTTTTGCCAACGAACAACGGTTTCGATGAATATTACGGGCTGCCCTATTCGAATGACATGTGGCCGTATCATCCCGAGATGAAGAAAGGCTTCCCCGCCCTGCCAATGATGGAGAATGACAAAGTCGTGGATGCTGATGTAACGGCGGAAGACCAGACACATCTGACCACGGACTACACCACCAGGGCGGTCAGCTTCATTGAGCGCAGCAAGGAAAAACCTTTCCTGCTCTACCTGGCCCACAGCATGGTGCATGTGCCTTTGTTTGTGAGTGACAAGTTCAAAGGCAAATCAGGCAAAGGCCTCTTTGCCGACGTCATGATGGAGGTCGACTGGTCGGTGGGTCAGGTGCTCGACACACTGGACAAGCACGGCCTAACCAACAATACATGGATCATCTTCAGCTCCGACAACGGCCCCTGGCTCAGCTATGGCGACCACGCCGGCTCCGCAGGGCCATTGCGCGAGGGCAAAGGCACGGCATGGGAAGGCGGGACACGAGTCACCGGCCTGATGCGCTGGCCCGGCAAAATCCCCGCAGGCACCACCACTGACGCCATGATGATGACCATCGACATACTGCCGACTGTGGCCGCCACGATTGGCGCCAAACTGCCCGCACATCCCATCGACGGTAAAAACGTCTGGCCCCTGATCGCCAATGAATCCGGCGCGAAAAACCCGCACGATTTCTACGCCTTCTACTATGAGCAAAATCAACTCCAGGCCATCACTTCCAATGATGGACGGTGGAAGCTGCAACTGCCGCACAAGTATCGGCATCTGGACACCACCCAGCCCAGGGCCACCGGCGGCATCCCCGTGAAGTACAAGCAGAGTGAGATCACCGCGCCCGAGTTGTACGACCTCTACGCCGACATCAGCGAGTCCAGGAACGTCGCCGCTGATCATCCGGAGGTTGTCAGCAAACTCCAGGCTTACGCTGAGATGACCCGCGCCGAGCTTGGTGACAACTTGATGAAAAAAGCCACCGGGTCAGGCACCCGCCCGGCAGGTCAGGTGCAAAAAAATTGAGCTTCTTTTTAGCTGTGCATTCCGGACCCGGAGAGACTAGTTTAGCCTTCTCCGATGTCCGCCCCCCGTCCAGCCCCAGAGATTCGTGACCATGAGACACTGCGCCTGATCGGCCACGGTGCCTATGGTGAGGTGTGGATGGCGCGCTCCGCGACCGGTGCATTGCGGGCGGTGAAAGTGATCTGGAGAGAGGATTATGATCACGCCGACTCCTTTGAGCGCGAGTTTGAGGCGCTCAAACGCTTCGAACCCATCTCGCGCCGCCATCCAGGCTTGGTGCCCATCCTTCAAGTGGGGCGCAGTGATGCGCAGGGTTTTTATTATTACGTGATGGAGCTGGCGGATGATCTGGAGCGCGGGCGGGACATCGTGCCGGAGTCCTACAAGCCGCACATCCTGGGTTTACAGATGCGCCGGGAGAAGCGCATCAAAGCCGCGCGTTGTTTGCAAATCGGCTCCAATGTCGCTGAAGGCCTGCACTACCTGCACGAGAACAAACTCATCCACCGCGATGTCAAACCTTCCAACCTCATCTTCATTGATGGTGCATGCCGGCTGGCCGACATCGGACTGGTCGCACTGCTTGGGCAGCGCAGCTTCGTAGGCACCGAGGGTTTTGTGGCACCGGAAGGCCCAGGCTCGCCGGAATCAGACATTTTTTCTCTCGGCATGGTGCTCTATGAAGCCAGCACGGGAAAGGATCGCCTCGACTTCCCGGACATTCCTTCATGCAGCGAAGCGGGCGAAAGTCTGGATGTCTGGCAGCGGCTGCACCGGGTGATCTGCACCGCCTGCGCTCCAAAGGCCAAGGACCGCTACGCCAGTGCCCATGAAATGGCGCTCGATTTGCAGGGTCAGCCCCTTCCATCATCCCGGCGGGCCGCGTGGCAATGGGCTGCCGCCGGAGCCGTGGTTCTTGGACTCGCCGTGGGATTTGGCATGTGGCTGGCGCAGAGAGAATCCGGCGTGGAAAAGGTGGCTGTGCAAAAAGGCACTCCCATGCTCATGATCACCACCGAGCCACCGGGAGCGCACGTGTATGCCGGTGAGGATGACCTCGGCACCACGCCTCTGCGATTAAATCCTGAGGAAGGCGTGCCTGTAATCTACCAGCTCCGTCTGCCAGGCCACAAGCAACTGGAGATCGAACACTCGGCCAACCGCGCCAAGCCCGCAGAATATGATCTCGTGCTCGAAGCCACCAAATTACCGCAACCCGGCGAACGCTGGGTCAACAGTCTGGGCATGACTTTCAAACCAGCGCCCGGTGGTCACATCACCGTCCAGCCCGCGGAGATCAAACATTTCAAACGTTTCCTCGAAGCCACAGGCCGTTCATTCGAAGGCAAAGTCGTGCGTGCCTCCGCAAGCAAGGACAGCGCCTACTTCATCGTCGTGCCCGTTGGTGATTCAGAAGCCTTCCGCTACTGGCTCACCGACATCGACCGCAGTGCCGGATTCCTCAGCCAGGAGCACCACTATGAAGTCGAGCCGTTCTACTATGTGGACAGCACCAACCCGGCGGCGGACGACATGCCTGACGAGCGCGAACCAGAGACAGCCAACGGTTCTGAAAAATCCGACTGGCAGGCCTTCCACTTGCGCGTCGTTCGGCAGACCTATGGCAGCGTCATCATCCGCAGCACACCGGAAAAAATTCGTGTCTTTCAGCATGATGAATTTCAGGGTTACACACCACTGGAGTTGCCGCGCGTGCGCAGCGGTTTGGTGGAGTATGAGTTGAGGGAGGAGGGTTTCTCCGACGTGGTTCTGGAAGGTGACGTCCGGCCGGGTGAGTTGCTGGAACTTTTCTCCGACATGCAAACACGTCAGGCGGTGACCTTCGGACGCGAATGGAGGGCGAACGCGCTTGGCATGAAATTTGTACCGCTTGTGGAAGGCATCATGATCGCCGCCACTGAAACACGCCGGCGTGATTACCTGGAATTTGTGAAGGCCACGAACGGCCGCAAACCAGGCAACATGGACCTCGAAGGCAAAGGCGGGACTCAGCCCGTCGTTGCCGTGGATCGTGAGGAGGCGCGCGCCTTCTGTGCCTGGCTCACCGAACACGAGCGCAATGCGGGGCTGATCGGAGCCAAGGATCTGTACCGTCTCCCCACTGATGAAGAGTGGAGCAGAGCCGTGGGCCTGCCCCTGGAGCGTGGAGCCAATCCGAGCGAACGAAGCGGGCGCATCCGCGGCATCTACCCGTGGGGCTTTGACTGGCCGCCCCCGGAGAATGTGGACAATTTCGCCAACATGAACGCCAGCCGGAGAGCCAATCTGGAAAACGTCATCCCCGGATACGAGGATCACTTTCCCCAGTTGGCTCCCGTGGGTGCGTTTGCACCCAATGAACGCGGCATCATCGGCCTGGCAGGCAATGCTTCCGAGTGGGTGGACACGGACTTTGAAGCCACCAAGAATGCGGATGTCAAAACGAAGAGCAACCTCGGCACCGTACGTGGCGGCAACTGGCGCAGCGCGAACCCCGACGAATTGCTTTCATCTGCCCGCACCCCCGTGCCGCCAGACACCAAACGACCCACAATCGGCTTTCGCATCGTGCTGGAACGGAGGAAGTAACTAAACACTCCCGAAGAACCGCTTCAGCAGTCCGGCGATTTTGGACTCCGCTGCTGATTCGATCGGAGTCAGTGGCGCGTGATGGCGGCGCGCCGAAAGGGCGTCAGCAATGGCTGACTGCCACCAGTCTGGTTTCAGCGTTCCAGCCTCCCGCCAAAGATCCATCCCATCCTGCCAGACCAGCGTCTGTGCATGGATCCGGCCCGTACGAACGAGCGCACTCATCCCGGATTCGTCATGAGGACCGTCTGCTTCTCCGTCGTTGTTGTAGAACCACATCATGGGAGCAGTCTGCCAAACGCGGACACTGATGGAAAGCAGGAAATCCTCATGCCAGCCCCAGCGCCTCCACTTGCTGCTCATTGAGCCCCAAATAGTGCCCCAACTCATGAAGCAATGTCAGCCGCACTTCATCCCGGTACATCGCGCGATCGTGTCCGGCATAATCCCAGAGATTGTCGAGAAAGAGACGGATACGGGGGAGATCAGCCAAGGTGCATCCGGATGCCACCTCGCCATGCGGGCAACCTTCAAAGAGTCCGAGCAAATCCTCCTCCATCAACTCATGCGCCACCTGACATTCCTTCATGAAAGCGATCTCGATCATACAACCCTCAGCCGCACAACGGATATCCTCAGGCAGTCGCCGCATGGTTTGAGCGATGACAGAACCGGCCACGGTTTCCAGATGCCGCGCATTCATCAGCGCAGGCTATCGCCCATCATAAATGGTGCCCGAACGGCGTTGATTGAAATTAGCGCCACCCATGTCGCGCATGAGATTGCCACCTTGCGATTGCATGCCCATGCCGTTCTGGCGCATGGAATTATAGAGTGACCCCTGCGTCTGCCCCACCCCGGGAGGCGTCAGGTTTATCGGAGCATCAGGCGTTGGAATGCCATTCGCCTTCATGTCGCTCTGGGCCAGCGCGTGGCGGTTCCAAAGCATCGTGTCCACCTTGTTCCGCACTCGATTATCCAGCCGGGCCCGCTCATCTGCATATTTTTCCGCTGTGATCTCCCCTGCGGCACGCTGCTGATCCAACTGCGCATAATCCTCACGATACTGAGCCCGCACCTTCACCTCCAACTCATCCATCTGAGCTGCGGTCGGCGCCGTGGACTCACAGCTCACGAGTGCAGCCAGAAGGGAAAAAAGTAAGTAGCGAAAAACCATGGGCTGGAGACTAACGGCAGAAGGCTTTTATTTCAATCTCAACCACATTTGTCCAGGCACATCCGGAGAATCCTGATGCCTTGTGGCATTCCCACCTTGGACACCAAACTGCCGATCTAAGGGCTACTCCACATCACCCAGCAGAGCCACTGCCACCGAATCGACCAGCGGCTTGCCGGTGCGGGTGAGGCGGATGTGATCGTTCTGAACCTCCAATAAACCCTCGCTCTGCAGGATCTGAACCATGCGCTGTTCGGGCGCACGAACCAGGCTCAGCGGCAGGCCGCGCGCAGTGCGCAGTTCCAGACCAAAACGCTCAGTGCGGCGTTGCTCAGGTGTCAGGTGCTCACCAGGCTGGGCCGCGCTCTGGCCGGACTGAATCAATTCCAGATAGCGCGTGGTATCCGGGATGTTTTGCCAGCGATGGCTCGCCATGGTAGAAAAGGCGCTGGGACCGAGCCCAAGGTATTCCTCACCCATCCAATAGCTTTCATTGTGCGCGGAGCGATGCCCGGGGCGTGCGTAGTTGCTGATCTCGTAATGCTCATAGCCGGCGGCCTCCAGCAGATCGAGCGAGGTGTGAAAGAACTCCGCATCGCGGCTTTCATCCTCGCGATACTGACCGCGGCGAAGACGCTCAAAGAACTCCGTGTCCTCTTCATAGTTCAGGTTGTAAGCGGAGATGTGATCGGGGTTAAGCAAGATCGTGTGCTCAACCGTGCGCTGCCAGGTTTCCAGACTCTGTCCCGGGATGGAAAACATCAGATCCACATTCACACTTCGGAAACCCGCCCCGCGCAGCAGATGGTAGGTCTCCTCGGCATCCGCCGGAGCATGATCACGTCCCAGAGTTTTCAGCGTCGGCTCATCCCAGGATTGAATGCCGAGACTGATGCGATCGATCCCCTGCCCTCTCATCATCGAGGCCTTCGATTCCGTCACAGTGCGTGGATTCACCTCACAGGTGAACTCCTTCACCGCCGATAAATCCAGCGTCTCACGCAATCCCGTGAGCAGCTTTTCCAAATGTGTCTCACTCAGCGCCGTGGGTGTTCCTCCGCCAAGATAGACCGTGTCCAGCTTCGGCTCATGCAGCGCGCTTTGAATCCGCGCCTCCTGCAACACGGCATCTACAAACTCCGCCATCGGCGTGGCTCCTGGTGTGTGTTTGTAGAAGCTGCAATAGGGGCAGACGCGATGACAAAACGGAATGTGGAGATAGAGGTGGGAGAGCGACAAGGAAGGAGAAAGGGATGCAGATGAGCAGTTGCCAGCAAAGCCTGTGGAAAGCAAGCCTGCTGCACTTCCCGGAAGTTCACTCCTGAACGGCGCGTCGCCCTACTTGGACTTGATCTCCAGAGCCTTGGGGATGCTGTCCCAAGTCTTGCCGCGCAGGGTGGTGATGGGCGAAACCCATTCTTGAACCGTGTTCCCCTTGGTATCCTTGATTCGCAACATCAAGCCTCTCAGAGCGTCCACATGGCGGTCGCGACGACTGCTGGAGTAGCGGTAATCCACAACATCAATCTTGACCTCAATCGTGTTGAACGAGCCCAATTCGTTGAAACGCAACGGGCCCTCAATCGCAGTTTCGCCCGAAATGAACCCGCTGTTGTCATCACTGGCAAAGGAGCCATCCGCCTCATTCTGCACAAAAACGCGATACTCAACCTTGAGGTTTTGGACCGGGTTCCTGGCGGTGTTCCTGATATCCACCTTGTAAGTCCACAGTTCGTTTTTGACGGTTTTGTAGCCCATATCCTTGCGGTTTCCGGTGATCTTCACTGGCAGAGCCTTGATATCGAAACGGTAAGTGGTGGCGGCAGGCGTGCGCTTCATCCACTCGGTGATGTATGGCTGATCCTCCGGGCTGAACTGATTGGCCGCCTTTTGAAACAACGTCCCGTTTTCCATCTTCAAGCTCAACTGCCCGGCCCCGTCATGAGACAGCAATTCGGCCATCACCTTTCGCCCCACACCGTCCTTGAATTCCCTGAACTCAGCCCGCGCCACACCGGTTCCACCAATAAATAACCCCGCCCAGGCAGCCAAAAACAATCGCAAGCAATGTCTTGAAGTGGTCATAACAAAAAATCTTCAGGTTAACAAACAACGCGTTTTATCACATTCCATCCCGTGCTGACAATGGGAGAATTTTCAAAAAACGCGGGACTTCATCTGCTGGAGATCGGAGGATCTGCCGGGAGGTATCTTTGTCAGGTTTACATCTCCGCGCGTGCGCTAGCCGTCGATCTTTCGAAAGCATTCCCCGCTTTCTTTCCGCCTTCATCCTTTGCAGCAGCCGATTCCCATGCTACCCGAACGGCATCATGCCCATCCAAGACACCATTCCGAACGTCCTCGCTGAACGCTATGCCACCGCCGCCATGCGCGCCCTTTGGTCGGGTGCTGGAAAAGTGCGGTTGGAGCGCGATTACTGGATCGCTGTGCTGAAGGGCCAGCGGGATCTGGGCATTCCTGTGCCGGATGGGGTGATCGAGGCTTATGAGGCGGTGAAGGACAAGGTTTTCCTCAGCAGCATCATGCAGCGCGAGCGCGTGACGCGGCATGACGTGAAGGCACGCATCGAGGAGTTCTGCGAACTGGCCGGGCATGAGCACATCCACAAAGGCATGACCAGCCGCGACCTGACGGAGAATGTGGAGCAGCTCCAGGTCTTCCGCGCTCTGATGGAAGTGCAGAAGAAAAGCATCGCGGTGCTGGCCGCCTTTGCCAAACGCGCAGCCGAGACGCGTGACATTCCCTTCACTGCACGCACACACAATGTGGCGGCGCAGGCAACGACCTTCGGCAAACGCCTGGCCATGTTTGGTGAAGAGATGCTCATCGGCGTGGAGGCTCTGAATGTGCTGATCAGCACCTACCCGGCTCGCGGTCTGAAGGGCGCAGTCGGCACGCGTCTGGATCAGATCACCCTGTTCAATGGCGACACGTCAAAGGCCCGCGCTCTGGAGGAGCGGGTTCTGCATCACCTCGGCATCCACGCCGCGCTCGATAGCGTGGGCCAGGTCTATCCGCGCAGCCTCGACATGCAGGTGGTGTCCACACTGACGCATGTGGCCAGCGGTCCCGGCAGCTTTGCCAAGACACTGCGACTGATGGCCGGTCATGAACTGGCAAGCGAGGGATTTGCCAAAGGTCAGGTTGGCAGCTCGGCGATGCCGCACAAAATGAACAGCCGGTCCTGCGAGCGCATCAACGGCTTCCACGTCATCCTCAAAGGCTACCTGGCCATGGCCGCAGGTCTGGCGGGCGACCAGTGGAATGAGGGTGATGTGTCCTGCTCCGTGGTGCGCCGGGTGATGCTTCCCGATGCATTTCTGGCGATGGATGGCCTGCTCGAAACAACACTCACCGTGCTCAATCAGATGGAGGTCTTTGACGCTGTCGTGGAGCAGGAGTTGATGCGTTACCTGCCCTTCCTGCTCACCACCACGGTGCTCATGGAAGCGGTCAAAACAGGTGCTGGCCGCGAAGCCGCGCATGAGGCGATCAAGGAGCATGCCGTGCAGGTCGCCAAGGACATGCGCACCGGCAAGGTGGCGCACAATGACCTCTTCACCCGTCTTGGTGCCGATGCCCGGCTGGGATTAAGCGCCGAAGCCTTTGAAAAACTTGTCGAACAAGGCCGCACCAACATGGGCGATGCGCCGCAGCAGGTGGATTACTTCGTGGAGCGCGTGGGTAAATTGACCTCCGCGCATCCGGAGTCAGCGGCATATCAGCCCGGTTCGATTCTCTGATTACTGCGCTTCATGAAAGCCTTTCCGCTTCTCATCCGCTACGGCAGTATCGTGCTCGCTGTGCTCGGTGTCTGGCAGATGACGCAAGTCCTGCAAGTGATCAAGGCGCAGGAGAACCCGATCCCTCCACCACCCGTCGCGCCACCAGCGAAGCCCTTTGCCAAAGGCGTGGCAGCGACGGGCATTCTGGAAGCCGCTGATGAGAACGTAAGCATCGGCACGCCAATGCCCGGTCTGGTCACCAGAGTGATGGTCAAAGTCTGGGACAAGGTGAAGACAGGCCAGGAACTAATGCAGCTCGACGACCGTGAACTGCGAGCCCAACTCATCGGCCAGGAGGCATCCATCGCCGTGAATCAGGCGAACCTGGATATCGCGCTGGCCCAGCTTGCCAAAGTCCAGGACATGCTGGACCGGCTGAAGTCCGTGACCGATCAGCGCGCCATCACGCAGGACGATCTGCGCAACCGCACCAACGATGTCATTGTCTCCAAGGCCCAGGCCGCGCAGGCGAAGGCACAACTCGATGCGGCACACGCCGCCGTAAAGCAGACGAAGCTACTGACCGAACGCCTCACAGTCCGTGCTCCGCGTGCCGGTTCGATCCTGCAAGTGAACATCCGCGCCGGTGAATATGCCTCTCCCCAAAACCGGCAGGCAGCCATCACGCTGGGGGATGTGGGCATGCTGCAAGTGCGTGCTGATGTGGATGAACAAAATGCCATGTCCGTGCGCGCCGACCAACCGGCCAAAGCCTACCTCAAAGGCGACAGTAAAACCGCATATGACCTTGAGTTTGTCCGCATCGACCCCTTCGTCATTCCCAAACAATCACTGACGGGAGCCAGCACCGAGCGCGTGGACACGCGAGTGCTGCAAGTCATCTACCGGCTCAAACTCCCTGAAAAAAAGACGCTGTATGTCGGCCAACAGGTCGATGTTTTTATCGGGGAAAAGTAAGCCCTCAGTCCAGCACGGGATCACTTTCCACCAGTGCATAAACTTCGACCGGTTCCGGCTGGCCTTTGACCATGTGGACGCCGACATTTTTGTAATGCTGCAAGCCTTCCTCCCACCCTTCCATGAAGGAAGAGCTGACGAGCACGGGCACTTGCAATTTGCGGGTCAGACTTTCGATCCGGAATGCGACATTCACAGCCTCGCCGACAGCGGTGTTCACTCCACGTCCCATGGCTCCGAGAGCCACTTCGCCAACATGCAGGCCGATGTGGCAGTGAACCTCAAGGTTCATCTCATCCTTCATCTTCTTGCGCACCGGAGAGTCGGCGGCATCTGAATGGCTGAGCAGGCGCGCAGCCTCGGTGGCCTTGACGCGGGATTCAAGGCTGTCCCCCTGCCAATAGGCAAAGACGCCATCGCCAATGAATTTGTCGATGATGGCACCGCGCGCCTTAAGCACCATGGTGCACTGGGCATACCACTCCCGCAGCATGGCGGCCACTTCCTCCGGACTAAGCTGAGCGGAGATGCTGGTAAAATTGCGCAAATCACCAACAAGCAAAGTGGCCTTCACCGTTTTCATCGGCAGAGCCACCGTGTGCAGCATGTTGCTGCTGCTGCTGGTGTTGCCGAGATGATCACCCTCATCCGTTTCAAAAATAAACAGGCAGGTGCCAATCTGGATGCGATCCCCATGGCGCAGAGCCCGAGCCGTGGTCACCGCCACGTCATTAACGAAGCTGCCATTGGCACTGCCAAGGTCGGAGACCCAGTAAAGATTGCCATCCCGGCGGACGGTGGCGTGCTGGCGGGATACTCCAGCATCCGTAAGGCGGATGGTGGCGTCAGGGCTGCGGCCAAGGAGATTGTAGTCCTCCAGCGAGTGCTCCAGTCCTTTGTCGTGCTGTCTCAGAAATGCGGGCATGATATTTTGGCAGGATTCTTTTCAAGCAACTGCCGCGCAATAAGTCAAGCTCAGGCGCGGAAGATTTCCGAAATCGACACATAGTACGCCAGAATCGTGCCGAAGAGTGCAGCAAACACATTTGAGCTGTGGCTTGCGTCCCTGCGCTGACTGGGGATGCTCCGCCACACCCAATCATGCCATCCACCATTTACGACCAACTTTGCGCCACCGTCCGTGAAGTATCTTTAATAAGGTCAACCGAGTCCACCCTTTCATGGGATCAGGAAACGCACATGCCGGACAAGGCCCTGGCTTTTCGCGCCCACCAGATGTCCTGGCTCAGCGGCAAAGCTCATGCAATCGCCACGGGGCGCATGATGCAAAAACTCCTGGATAAGGCGCAATCTACAAAATTGCGCGACCCCAAAGCGGCGGCGAACCTGAAAGTGCTGGTCCATGACTTTCAGCGCGAGGCAAAAATCCCGGGCAAGCTCGTCGTGGAAGAAAGCGAGTCCGCCTCACACGCCAAGCACGCCTGGATCGAAGCGCGAAAACAGTCAGACTTCGCCACCTTTGCACCGCATTTGGAAAAGATGCTGGGCATCGCCCAACGCAAAGCGGATCTCTGGGGTTATGCAGAGGAGCCGTACGATGCGCTGCTTGAAACCTACGAGCGCGGCACCCGCACACGCGAAGTGGCGGCGCTGTTTGCCAAGCTGAAGCCTGATCTCACCCAGATCGCACGCGCAGCGGTCGAGCGTGGAAAGTCCATCAAACCCAATCTGCTGCGCGGCCACTATCCGGTCGCAAAACAGCAGACGCTCAATGCTGAAATCGCGGCAAGCATTGGTTTCGATTTCAAGGCGGGGCGCATCGACACCACGACCCACCCCTTCTGCACTACTCTGGGACCGCGTGATGTGCGCCTGACGACGCGCTACGATGAGAAAGATTTCACCTCATCACTCTTCGGAGTTCTGCATGAGGCCGGACATGGGCTCTACGAGCAGGGCCTGCCGGAAAGTGACTTCGGGCTGCCCTCAGGCCGCGCCTGCTCTCTTGGCATTCATGAGTCCCAGAGCCGGCTTTGGGAAAATCACGTGGGACGCTCACGGCCATTTTGGCAAAGATGGTTACCGCGCGCTGCGGAGATATTTCCGCATTTGCGGAAGATCAGCCTCGAAGACTTCCTGGCCGCCGTCACCCGCGCCGAATATTCCTTTATCCGGGTCGAGGCCGATGAGGCCACCTACGACCTGCACATCCTGCTGCGTTTTGCCATCGAACGGCGCATGGTGAGCGGGAAGCTGGCGGTCAAAGATGTGCCGGAGGCCTGGAATGCCGAGTTCAAAGAACTCTTCGGCATGTCGCCACCTGATGCGGCTCATGGCTGCCTGCAGGACATCCACTGGAGCATGGGCGGGCTCGGCTACTTTGCCACTTACACGCTGGGCAATCTGAACGCAGCCCAGCTTTATGCCACGGCACTCAGGCAGCGCCGCATCGCCTCCGCCATTGAGCTTGCTGATTATGCACCCCTGCTGAACTGGCTGCGGGAAAAAGTCCACACCCACGGTGGTGCACCGCTGCCCGGTGAAATCATGCAGGGCGCGACCGGAAAACCCACCGATGCGCGGCATCATTTAAAACATCTGCGCGAGCGTTTTGTTGGCTGAGTCACTGAAAAAAACCTTGCCAATCCAGCCGCACACCGCTCAACACTGACCATGCCAAAACCACCGCTCATCGCCCGCCAGAACCGCCACAGCTCCCCGGCATCCGGTATGCCGCAGATTTATGAGGAGGGCGATCTGCCAATGCTGCTCGAAGACCACGAATCACCGCTCGTGCTCGTGCTCGATTGCATCCAGGACCCGCACAATCTCGGTGCCTGCCTGCGCACTGCCGATGCAGCGGGCTGCACCTGTGTCATCATGCCCAAGGACAAATCAGCGCCGATCAGCGAGACCGTCCTGCGCGTCTCCTGCGGCGGGGCTGAAAATGTCCCGCTCGTTCGTGTCACCAACCTGGCGCGTGCCATGGACAAACTAAAAGATTTGGGCATCTGGCTCGTGGGCACGGCGGATGAGGCCAAGCAATCCATTTATGACGTCGATCTCATAGGCGGCATCGGCATCGTCATGGGCGGCGAGGGCGAAGGCATGAGGCGCCTCACGGGCGAGCACTGCGACTTCCTCGTGCAGATCCCGATGCAGGGGAAAGTGCCTTGTCTGAACGTCTCCGTGGCCACCGGTGTCTGCCTCTTCGAAGCCGTGCGCCAGCGAGTGAAGAAGTAAGTAACGTCTTTTGCAAAAGAATCCCCGGTGTGTATGCTCGCCACACTTCAATCATAGAGCCCCCCCCTTAATCTCTCATGTCAGACGACCCAACCCCCCGTAACGAAAGCCCGAACCGGCGCAATCAAGAGCCGCAGTTCAATTGGAAAGGCTTTCTCCTTCTTGCAGTCGTCGTGCTTCTCGTCGGCTCCGGCCTCATGGTAGGCAAGGAAGCCACACGCTCTCAGGAAATCACATACAAGCAGTTCAAGCAGTATGTCGAAAACGATTTGATCGACAGGACAGAGGACCTGAAACTCATCCAGCAGGACACCACCTCCGCTGAGATCATCGAAGGCTATGTTTTAAAATCAAAACCAGGCGAAGCGGCTGCGACTGCCCCGATTCAGGAGATTGCACCTCCACCCGTCACACCTGTCACACCCGGTGCCACGACTGGAGTGGTCAGGAAGAATTCGGTGAAGTTTCGCGTCCCTGTAAGTATCCAGTATCAGAAGGAGGAGCTTCAAGCCCTGATGAACAAGCACGGCCTGGTGCTCGCACCGGTTTATCAAAACGATCAGTGGAGCGCGTTGCTGTTCTCGATGCTGCCGATTCTGCTGCTGCTTTTCCTGCTCTACTTCCTCGTTCGCCAGCAGATCAAAACTGCAGGTCGCGGAGCCATGAGCTTTGGCAAAAGCCGGGCCAAAATGCTCTCCCAGGACCGCAACAAGGTCACTTTCAAAGATGTGGCTGGCGTGGAAGAGGCCAAAGAGGAAGTCTCCGAACTCGTCGAGTTCCTCCGGGATCCGAAGAAATTTCAGCGTCTCGGCGGAAAAATCCCCAAAGGCGTGCTCATGGTCGGCTCCCCGGGCACAGGCAAGACGCTCCTCGCCAAGGCGATCGCGGGTGAGGCCGATGTGCCATTCTTTAGCATCAGCGGATCTGACTTTGTGGAAATGTTCGTCGGTGTCGGTGCCAGCCGTGTGCGCGACATGTTTGAACAGGGCAAAAAGAATTCCCCGTGTCTCATCTTCATCGATGAAATCGACGCCGTGGGCCGTCACCGCGGTCATGGTATGGGGGGTGGTCACGATGAGCGTGAACAGACGCTCAATGCCTTGCTCGTCGAAATGGATGGCTTCGACACTCAAGAAGGCATCATCATCATCGCCGCAACCAACCGCCCGGATGTACTCGATCCCGCGCTTCTTCGCCCGGGCCGCTTCGACCGTCAGGTCACCGTCAGCCTGCCGGATGTCAAAGGTCGCGAAGAAATCCTCCGCGTTCATGCCAAGAAGGTGAAGCTCAGCGAGAGCGCTGACCTTTCCAAGGTATCGCGCGGGACACCCGGATTCTCCGGGGCTGAACTCGCCAACGTCATCAATGAAGCCGCCCTTCTGGCCGCCCGTCGTAACCTCAAATCCATCGGCACGGCCGAACTCGAAGAAGCGCGTGATAAAGTCCGCTGGGGCCGCGAACGGCGCAGCCTCGCCCTCAGTGAAAAGGAAAAGGAAAACACCGCCTATCATGAGGCAGGCCATGCCATCCTGATCGAGGTTCTCGAGCACACCGATCCCTTGCACAAGGTCACCATCATCCCGCGCGGTCCTTCCCTCGGCTCGACCATGTGGCTGCCGGAAGAGGACAAGTTCACACATCGCAAAAGCGAACTGCTCGACGACCTCGTCGTCGCCATGGGCGGACGTGTGGCCGAGGAAATCCAGTTTGGAGACGTCACCAATGGAGCCATGGGCGACATCCGTCAGGCCACCAACATCTCACGCAGCATGGTCTGCGCCTGGGGCATGAGTGAAAAAATGGGAATGGTGGATTACGGCGGTGACGGCGAACAAGCCGTCATGGCACCTGGCCGCAGTCGTAACTACAGCGGAGCCACCGCCCAGAAGATCGATGAAGAAGTCAAACGCCTCATTGATGAAGCCTACAGCAAGGCCAAAGACATCCTTCTCAGCCACAAAGACAAGCTCGACGCCATCGCCCAAGCCCTGCTCGAATACGAGACGCTTGACGGCATCCACATCAAAGAAATCATGCAGCACGGTCACATGATCAATCCGCCGAACACCAAGCCGCCATCACCGCCAGCACTCCCTGTGGTGAAGGCTCAGGAGTCCCGGCCGGTGGCACGCGAAGATGAAGGATCCGACGGCTTGCCCGGCGGCCTGATCGGTGTGCCGGTTTGAGATTCCCTTACAGTTTTGAGGCCTCTTCACCGAGCTTCCTGAGATACTCAAAGGTGTAAATGCCGGTGTTGTGCCCATCACTGAAATCGAACTGGAATGCATACCCGCCGATGGGGCGCCAGGTGCGGACGGTGACGCCCGGAAAAGTCTTCTGATCGGTGCCCCCATACTGCTTTCCGAGCAGGTCACGCTCCCCGGTGTTTTCAGCACTCGGCGACCACGCGCGTAAACGCTCGCCGGGGATGTATTGCTCCACGCCATCTGGCCAGATGAGAGCGAGTTCAGTGCCGATCAGTTCGATTCGTTGCGGTGCGTTCATGGATTGTTTAGAGCTGCTCAAGTACGAAGAAGGGACGCCATTGGGCGTCCCTTCAAATAAGAATTGAATCTCAGTGTGACTGATTAACGTGAGTAGAGTTCAACCACCAGCTGCTCATTGGCAATCGGGTTGATCTCATCACGGATCGGGGCGCGGTTCAGAACACCGGACATCTTGTCGCGATCGACGGTCACCCAGTCACCGACTGGATTGCCGAGGGTCATTTCAAGGAAACGACCGACAAGCTGCTGAGATCTTGGGCTGTCCTTGGCTGCCACGACATCACCGGCTTTCACCTGATAGCTGGCGATGTTGACGATCTTACCATTGACGGTGATGTGGCGGTGACTGACGAGCTGGCGGGAGGCGAAGCGCGTGTTGGCAAAACCCATGCGGTAAACCACGTTGTCGAGGCGCAACTCCAGCATCTGGAGAAGGTTCTCACCCGTCACGCCCTTGCGGCGCTGGGCTTCGGCAAAGAAGCGGCGGAACTGTTTTTCAAGCACGCCATATTGAAAGCGCAGCTTCTGCTTTTCAATGAGGGCGACACCATAGTCGGAAACCTTGCGGCGGGCATTGCGAACACCGTGCTGCCCTGGTGGGAAGTTGCGGAGTTCAAGAGCCTTGGAAGGGCCAAAAATTGGGATGCCAAAGCGGCGGGCGATTTTTTCGCGAGGACCTGTGTAACGTGCCATAGATGTGAACTGGAAAAGGAAGAAAAATTAAACGCGACGAGCCTTTGGTGGACGGCAGCCGTTGTGGGGGATCGGGGTCGTGTCCTTGATGTTGGTAACTTCCACGCCCATGGCCTGAATGGCACGGACAGCGGACTCACGGCCTGAGCCGGGACCACGGAGGTGAACCTCAACTTCACGAAGACCGTGACTCATCGCCTGACGGCAGGCATCCTGAGCAACGACCTGGGCTGCATAGGCGGTGCCTTTGCGGGAACCGCGGAAGCCCATCTTACCGGCGGTGGACCAACCGATCACATTGCCGACACGGTCCGAGATGGAAACCATCGTGTTGTTAAAAGTGGCGCGCACATGCACCAGGCCGGAACTGACATTCTTGGAACCCTTGGCTTTGATGACCTTGGTCGTTTCAGTGCCATCGCCACCGCCGATCTCGGCCCATACGCTTTGGGAAACGGCACGGTCACCGGATGTTGGTTTGTCGCCAGCCCCGGGAGTCGGAGCGGAGACTGGAGCGGCCGGAGCCGGGGCGGGAGCAGCAGCTTCTGGGGCTGGTGCCGGGGTCGTTGTTTCTTCGTCTGCCATACAGATAGTGATTGAATTACTGGAGTGTTATCCTCGGGATTAGCCCTTTTTAGCAGTGGCTTTGCTTTGAGCGCCGACTGTCTTGCGTGGTCCCTTGCGAGTACGGGCGTTGGTGTGAGTGCGCTGACCATGCACCGGCAGACCGCGGCGATGACGATGAGCACGATAGCAGTTGATGCCAAGGATGCGCTTCATGTGCATCTGGATCTCACGGCGAAGGTCGCCCTCGATCACGATCTTCATGCCCTGAATGATCTGGGTGATTTGCGTGACCTGATCGTCCGTCAGCTCTCCTGCGCGGATGTTCGGGTCAATGTTCGCATGAGCCAGAATCTTGCGGCTCATTGGAAGACCGATGCCGTAAATGTACGGCAAAGAGTATTCGATTTTTTTTTCGTTCGGGATTTCGACTCCAAGTAGGCGTGCCATATAAAAAGGTGCTGAGTAAAAAAGGAGGTTTAGCCCTGGCGCTGCTTATGGCGTGGGTTTTTGCAGACAACGCGAACAACTCCTTTGCGGCGGATCACGCGGCAAAGTTCGCAAAGAGGTTTCACAGACGGACGAACTCGCATAGAATCAGGATAGATGGGGGAACCCGGCCTTGAGGCGGGGAGTCGGAAGTCCTACCACTGAGGATTTACCGCGCAACTGACTTTTTTGAGTTTTTCACAATCGGAATTGCTCAGCACCCGTTAAGCATTCCACCCAAATTGTCC
Organism: uncultured Verrucomicrobiota bacterium; assembly: GCA_903960845.1. Classification (GTDB taxonomy): domain Bacteria; phylum Verrucomicrobiota; class Verrucomicrobiia; order Verrucomicrobiales; family Verrucomicrobiaceae; genus Prosthecobacter. Next base: position 17,874 of record CAJCCF010000025.1, read on the forward strand.
GGCTGCGGTCAGGCTTTTTTGACTTTGGACAGCACTTTTTTAAAAGGCCAGGTGATCACGACGATCAAGGCGCCAGCGATCGAGGCGAACAATTGCATCGGCAGCAGCAGGGCGCGCAACGCCGGATTCATCGCCTTTTGCAGCGAAGGCCGTTGTGACCACAGGAGCGTCAGAGCAGTGATCAGAATGATGCCTGCAAATTTGATGAGCTTCACCTTGGTGGGTCCCATCTGCTCAAAGAAGTCATGGAATTGCAACTCGGCGATCAACAGCAGTCCCACATAGCCAATCAGCACAAAGGCGGTGTGCTCCAGGACCGGATATTTGGTGATCATCTTAACAGCCACTCCGGCAATCAACCTCAGCGCAATGATGCCGATGGTGACACCCACATACACCGGCCAGAGCTCCTTGGGGCTCAGGGCGATGGCCGCCACCACGTTATCCACACTCAGGCTCAGATCCATGAGAGAGATCATCGTAACCGTGCCGGCAAAAGTGCGATGGTGAACATTCAACGCCTCGCCCTCATCCTCACCGATTCCTTTTTGCCCTGCGAAGTGTGCGCACATCAACCACACCAGATAAAGTGCTCCGATGAACATGATCCAGTGGTTGCCGATGATGTAAGAGGCAAACAAGAGCGCCAAAAGGCGGAATCCGTAGGCGCCGATGTAGCCGATGTTCATCGCCTTTGTCCGCTCCTTGTCATCGAGATGAGCGGCCATGGCGGCGATAGCCAGGGCATTGTCCACCGACAACAGTCCTTCAATCAAAACCAACCCCATGATAACGGGCAGCGCGTGAACAAAATGGTTCCAGAGTTCGGGAATAGAGGTGGCGAGGAGAACAGCAGTCATCGGTGGGATATTGGAGATGAAGAGCGATCTTCAAAGCGCAATTTTTAAGCTGCTGAGATCAGACAATCGTCCTCACGGCACCTGAAAGCACTGACGAGTGTGGCTCTGCGCGAATCCGCCTTGAGTCTGCGCTGTTTCATAAGATCCGGTGATCAAAAGGTGCCGTCATTGTCATACGGGGCAACTTCCCAGTCCCATGATGCCCGGGCAGATTTGCGGAAACCGGATGCGGCAGCGACTCGGCTGAATCGATCTTGGGTTTCCAGCAAACTCCCGCATTTCGTGCCAAATGACGTTTGGTTAGGGCGTTTTACGCGGCCCGGCTGAACCAACGGCGTGGCAATGACGAATGGCCGGAGCGGCCTACTTGAATTCGATGGAGGTAAGCATCTTCAAAACGGCTTCGCCATTGGCCTCAGCCTCCGTCATGGGAGCCCGGACACTCAGGATGAAGAATTTTTCAGTGTCCTTTTTGGCAAACTGGTAAACGCCAACCTTGTGATCCATGCCGCCGCCCTTGGCCATCCCTTCACTGGAGATCAGGGTGTTGCAAGTGTCGTCATCCATTTTGACCTTGGGCTCCCCATTCTCATTCCAAACAATGCTTTCATATCGCGCACCGACCTTCTTGCTGATGGACTCCATGTCGATGGCGATCACGGAACAGGTGAACTGCTTGTCCAGCGACACGATGTGGCAACCCGTCTCGTCTTTCTCGATCGTCCAATTGGCCGACTGCTTCATGGAAAAGGCGGGATTGTCCTTTTCCGGAAAGCGGAAGGCCTGCAATTTCCCGCTGCTGTCGGGGCGAATGGAACGCAATACAGAATAGCCTGCTTCGCTGTGCTGCTTGAAGCCCTGCTCCGAGGAAATGATCTGCATCAGCAGGAATGTCTTGGCCTCAGCAGCGCTGATGAGGACGGAACTGACGGGTGCCGTGCCATCTTCATCCTCACCCTTCGCTCGCAGTTGAGAAGATTCACACCCCGGCCATTCACCTTCTCCACTTCGTCGTATTTCACGTTTTTTAAAACCATCCTCAACCAGCTTCCTGCCTTCCTTGACCGCCGCGTCTGGCTCATTCAGCGCGGATTCCAGCGGGGCCAGCGACAGGAAGAAGCTGCCCTCGTCCTTCGGATTGGCGAAAAGAGCGCCACTCTTCGCTTTCACCACCCAACCGTCCGGGAAGACCATTTCAATGACCGGGTTCTTGGTGGGATACCTTGCGGGTTGCTCCGCCATCACAAGCGTGGAGCAGTTCAGGACGGTCAGAAGAAGAAACCAGAAGGGTATCATCAATGAGGCTCGCGAGAAGGCGTCAAATGTTTGAAGAAGTGCCTTCTGCTGTCATGTTTTTTCAAAGGCAGTCGTCAGAAAATCGGAAATTGAATGCGGCGTGATGGTCCAAAAGCCGCCTGCATCAGACATCCGGGGCCATGTGACCGGAGTAAATCGGGGGGGCCCAAGGCTTGCCGGCCACCCGGCATGGCCGCTGAATGCGCGGGTAAATGGAACCCGAATCTTACCATTGCCGGGCTGCCGTCTGTTCCGGCCGTTTGCTGGTGCCCGGCGAGGGTTGTGTTTTTCCATTTGCCCATTTGGAGCCAGCGGCTTACTTGCGCGCCCGTTTCCACCCCCTTTCTAAAAGCCCGAAAGCCATGCTTGAATTTTTCCGCCGCCACCGTGGTGCCTTCCTCACCACCCTGACCATCATCATCATTCTCAGTTTCTCCGTCTGGGGTGGCTGGAAGTCCGGCCGGGGCGAACAAATGGCCTCCAGCTCGGATCCCGCCTTCAACATGTATGGCAAGGAGTACAGCGTCGCCAAGATGCAGCGCCTTGAGCGCTATCAGCAAGTCGCCGGCATGCTGCAAATGTACGACCTCTTCGCCCTTTCCAGCGCCGCCCAGGAGCCGGAGACCAAAGGACGCGACTTTGTTTTTAATCTCGTCGTGCTTCAGCATCAGATGGACAAACTCGGCATTCATCCCAGCGATGCCGAAGCCAAGGCTGAACTCGAAAAACAACCCGGCTTCCAGGAAGAAGGAAAATTCAGCCCACAGCGCGCCTACAACCTCCAGCAGATGCTCGGCATGTATGGCATGAATGCCGCCGACATGCTGGACGTGGCGAAGATCAGCATCGGCTTCAAAAGAATCCAGGAACTCATCGGCAAGAACTACGTCCCATCGCCCATCGAGACTGAAAAAGCCTACGCCAGCCGCAATCAGACGCTCAAGATTCAGACCATCAATTTCGCGCTCGATGACTTCAAAAAAACCGCTCAGGTGAAGGATGAAGAGATCAAGAAATACTACGACGAGAACAAAGAAACCTACAAGACCACCGAAAAGCGCGCCCTCAGCTACGTGCTCTTTGAAAATCCCAAGGACGAAGTGAAGCCCGAGCCCAAGGATGCAGCCAAAGATGCCGCCAAGAAGGACGCTGCCGCTGAAGAAAAAAAACTCGCCGAAGACCGCCAGAAGAAGATGAAGGAACAGGTCGATCGCGTGAACAAATTCAACGATGCCAGCATCCTTCCGGGTGCCAAGTTTGACGACATCGTCAAGAACCTCAAAGAGAAGGCGGAGACCATCCCGCTCTTCACCAATGACGCCGCCCCAGCCTCCATCAAGGATGAGGCCGACTTGCTCAAAGCCGTCTTTGCTCAGGACAAGGACACGCGCCCGATCAGCGATCCAGTCAAAGGCACCAAGGGCTACTACATCTTCACGGTCACCAACATTGAAAAATCCCAGCAGCAGGATCTGGCGGCAGTGAAGGACAAGGTGAAGGATGTGCTCGCCGGTCAAAAGGCGCAGGAAGCCATGTCCAAGGCCGTGAACGAAGCCCGCACAGCCTTGCAGGAAGGTCTGAAAGCAGGCAAGAAGATCGACGATCTCGCCAAAGAAAAGAAGCTCACACTCTCCGCCGTCAAGGAACTCACCATCTCCGAACCGCCAACCGACCTGCCGAACGCTTTCCAGATCGCGCGTGAGGCCGAGAAGACCGCCGCCGGTGAGATCACCAAGGCTGTGGACACCGACACCGGCGCCCAACTCGTTTATGTTTCCGCGCGTGAACTGCGCAAGCGTGATGACAGCGTCGCACTGCGTAAAAACACCGAAGACCGCAACGCCTCTCAGGAGCGCAACCGCCTCTTCAATGCCTGGTTCACCGGCAGGCGTCAGGAAGCGGCCTTGCACGTGCAGGTCAAGATGGACGACAAATCATGACCCGCGACAGCCTGCCTCTCGAAGAACTTTTTGACGAGGCAAACGGCCATCTCGCCGTCGGTGAAATCGATGAGGCCATCCTCATCTACCGTCAATGCGTCGAGCGCGATCCCAATTTTTTCGACGGTTGGCATGCGCTTGGCATGGCGCTGCTAAAGATGGATCACATCAAAGAAGCCATCGGAGCCGGCCTCATGGCCACCACCCTCCAACCCAACGACCTTCTCGCCTGGACTTCCCTGTCCCAGATGTATGTCCGCAATGGCCAAATCGCCGAAGCTGAAGACGCGAAGGGAAAGGCACGCATCCTCTCCCTCGGCGGTAAAGTGGTGAAGTAGCAGCGCTTGCTGTTGCGCGGCTCAGCCTGAACAAAGTCAGGCTGCCCATGCTGCGCTTGTGATGTCCCGAAGCCAGGCATTCTCTGTCGAATCTTTGCGTTGCCGACGGGGTTAGACGCGCCATTGCTCAGACCTGCCCTGACATGTCCCCATCTGAACGAATCGCCCATCTCCGCCAAGCCTTTCCTGAGGAGGGGATGTTTCGCGACAAAGAGTGGGTGCTGTCGCCGGAGGCCTTTGCCTTGGATGCCGGCACGGTGGCGCTGATCGAGTCACTTGGCCCGGCTTTGCGGGCCTTTCAGCGGGCCTGTAACCGGCTCTACTTTGAGAGTCTTGAGAAGCCCGCGATCGCCTGGGTTGCCAGGCTGCTGGATCAGGGCAAGCCGGAACACATCATTGCTTTAAGCCGTCAGCAACGCTGGCGTGATGAGTTGCCTGGCGTGCTCCGTCCCGACCTCGTGCTCACCGAGAATGGTGTGTGCATTTCGGAATTGGATTCCCTTCCCGGCGGCATCGGCCTGACCGGCTGGCTCAATGAAACCTACGCCGCCATGGGCCAGTCCGTGATCGGCGGGGCCGATGGCATGATCGAGGGTTTTGCCTCCGCTTTCCCTAACCATGACATCCTGATTTCGCGCGAGTCGGGCGATTACCAACCGGAGATGGAATGGCTGATCGGCAGGATCAATGAACGCCACGGTGGCCTGCCGCGAAGCGTGATGAATCCGTGGAATCTCACGCCTCATGAGCTGATCGGTTCGAGCATCTACCGCTTCTTTGAACTCTTCGACCTGGCGAACGTGGATCTGGCCGATGAGATGCTGAAAATGGCGCAGGAGGGTGATCTCGATTTCTCACCACCATTGAAAGCCTTCCTCGAAGAGAAACTCTGGCTCGTGCTCTTCTGGTCTCCGCAGCTTCAGGACTTCTGGCGCTCCGCCCTAAACACGGAACACTTCAACCTTCTTCAGCGCTGCATCCCTCAGGGCTGGGTTGTCGATCCCGCACCGCTGCCGCCTTTCGCGGTCTATCCGGGGCTGAACATTCAGTCCTGGCAGGAAGCCAAACGTTTCGGTGGCAGGCAGCGTGAACTGGTGCTGAAGATCAGCGGCTTCTCCGAGCTTGGCTGGGGCTCCCGCAGTGTGTCCATCGGCCACGATCTCTCGCAGGAGCAATGGGCGGCCGCGCTTGATGAAGCGCTGGCAAGCTTTCCGTCGAACCCCTATGTCATGCAGCGGTTTCAGCGCGCGAAACTGGTGAACCATCCCGCCTGGGATGAGCAGAGCCGGAGCACCGTGATGATCAAATCACGCACCCGTCTCTGCCCTTACTACTTCGTGCCGAAAGACAGCGAAGAGACGCGTCTGGGCGGCGTGCTTGCCACCGTTTGTCCGGCTGACAAAAAGATCCTCCACGGCATGAAGGATGCGATGATGCTGCCCTGTGTGGCCGGCTAGATCAGGCCATTCGGCCGGTTCCAGCGAATCTTTCCGAGCACGAGATCGCCTTTGAATCCGTGCTTCGGCAGCATCTCGCCATCAGTCACCCAGGACTCATCGGTGCTCACGTTCAGTGTCTGGAAATTGCCCATCAGCGGCACTTCATCCGCCTGATTCACACCATCACCATTCATCGGTAAAACAACACGCTCCGTCTCGCGAATCAGGCGCAGTGTTTTCAAGTCCACCTGCGCCATGAACAGCGGCGCGCGCCAGCGGATCACATTCACATTGCTCGCATCCTTTCGGGTATAGACCAGATGCAGCGCATCGCTATGCGGCAGCCAGTGCTGCTGGGTCGTACTCATTTCCAGCGGCGTGCCATCATCCCAGCACCAGGGCTGCTTCCCGGCAAAATCGAGCCCATCATCACTCGCCGCCACGTAACCGCGATTGTCCTCGGCGCGCAGCGTCGCATAAAATTTCCCGCGATACCGCACCAGTGATGGCTCCAGAAGTCCGCGGCCAGCCGCATGCTTGATCTCGCGACCCACTTGCTGAATCGCCAGCGTTTCACCATCAAACGAGCAACGCACTCCGACCGCTGAGCGGCTCGTTTCCTTCGCGCCAAAAGACATCACCATGGCGATGCTGCCATCCTCCAGCACCTCGCGTTGTCCGCAGTTGTTCGTGTAGATGAAAGCTCCTCGTGGATCTTCCCAGAGCAGACGCTTGCGCTCAGACCACGTACCGTCTTTGTAAACCGCATACACCGGGCAGCGCGGCGGCTGCTTGCGGTCAAACTTTGGTCCTTTGTAATAGACGTTGTGGCCCAGGGCCAGCACGCTGCCGCTCGGTGGATGATACTGCGGCACCACATCACACACCCCCTCATCGCCACGGCTGTCAGTGGTCGGCACCCGCCCCAGAGGCGGCACGGGCTGCGGTTCCGACCAGGTCTTGCCGAGATCCCGTGATTCCATCCAGTGCACAGGCATGAAGAAATCCGAGCCGCGAATCTCCTGCATCGTCATGAACACCACGGGTCCACCCTTCCCCGGCATCAGACAGGGTCGCGGATGAAACCAGGACGGGCCGCTACCATCGCGCCCGCGCTTGAGCGTGATCTTGCTGATCGCCCCCACCAGCGGGATCGCTGACTGCGCGGTGGCGGCATTCGCTGCGAAAAGACCCGCCGCTCCCTGTTGAATGAATCGACGGCGGTTCATGATCGGAAACTCGAAAGGATCACTTCGCCTTCTTCACCTTTTCAGGAAGACCCTGACCGGGCTTGGGATCCAAATTGGCGAGCAGATCAGCCTCCGTGACCACCGACTCAACACCTGCCGCCGGCACGTCGATGTGCGCGGTCCAAAGGATGGCATTGAGCACCAGTTTGCGCTGATCGTTGTTGCCCCAGCCCTTGTGGTAATGACCACCGGTAAAACCAAAACCGCGGCCGCCGCCATCGCGCTCAGCGGCCCATGCCACATGCTGCTTCTCCTTGTTCTTCACTGACTCGCGCACTGCGGGGTTGCCGCTGTGAGCGCCGTCAGGACGGCTCATCGTGGACTCAGGAGCCACGTCACTGAGAATCGGCGTCACGCCCTTCATGCCCTGGCGGAAGCGCATGAAGAAGTACCATTCATCATTGGTGCTGAAAGGCTTCACCCCACTGCTGATCGGGTGTGCCGGGAACTCCTTGAAATTGGCGTCCCAATGCGGGTTCACACTCCAGTTGATCTCAAAGGCGCCGCCCATCCAGTCGATGAACTCCTTGTTGCCCTTTTCAATCGTTGGCTCCACCGCGTAGTGCAGTGTCAGGAAGCCGCAACCGCGTTTCATCTCCTTGTCCAGCTGCTGAAGGCGATCCCCCTGCAGGGCCGGATGTCCGCCGCCGCCGTCCGAATAAATGACCACCGTGGCCGCCTGGGACAGCTCCTCCTGGGAGGGCCATTCGCCGTTGAGATGATGTTTGATTTCCATCTGGCCCGCCGCGCCCTGCTCCAGACACTTCCTCAGAAGCTGAATGCCCGCATTGTGCTCATGCTGGGCAGGGCCGTGAGAGGGCTTGCCCGCGATCATGACGATGAGTTTTTTGTCAGCAGCGGACAGCGTGCCGAGAAAGGCGAGAGCAAGAGTGAAGAGAAGTGGTTTCATAAAGGATTGAGACTGGCAGGGTGACTCAAACGCACAGCCTTTGGAAGCCTTTTCACCGCTTCACACTTCTCCACCCCAGAATCCCGCAGAGGCCAAAGCCAAAGACATTCAGTGAGCCATGGATCATCCACATCTGCGGCATGGTCAGCGCCGCCCATGGCAGCAGATGGCGCAGACCAAAACCGAGCGCGAGAATCATGGCCGCCATCGAAGCCACGCCTGAAACTGCAAACAGCAACCGATGCGGCCACAGGAGTCCTGCCCGGCAAGCTTGACGCAGTTGCAGTCCCGCCACCACCAGACTGCCGAGCACGAGCAAGGCCACACCCATCGGCTCCACCCAGGGCAACCATCCAAAGTGAGTGCAGGTGATCCCCACCGCCACCAGCGGCACGCCGGCCAGAATCGCCCCGCATGAAAACCGCGACCAGCCGCCGGGACGGCTCTGCCCATGCAATCCCGCGATAAGCGGCAGGGTGAAACCTGCGTGATGAAAATGCGCCGCAGTCAGCAGCACGATGAGTGGATCAAAACCAAATGGCGTCCAGTTTCCCCGATGCGCCACCAGCCATGCCGCGCCGATGGCCGGGAATACCCGCGACGCCAGCACACAGATCTGCCCAAGTGACAGCGAACCTCTAACTTCGCGCACCGCATCAAAGGCTGCGAGCAGTCGCACCGCCAGCCACGGCAAGGCCAGCGCAGACGTGCTCATGGTCGGTTTCCAGCAAAACGAAAGCCCGAGCATGATCGCCGCCGCCATTGAAGCCAGTTCATGCTCTCCCGCCAGTGCAGGCGCAGCCACCAGCCGCCGGGATAGCGGCATCAGAACCAGTGGCGAAAACATCAGCAGCAATACAATCCAGGACTCGCTCCCCTGATCGAGTTGCATCAGCGCCACGAAAGCCAGCCAGAGTGCCGCACCTAGAATTTTCAGGGAGAGTTCAAGTTTCAAAATCACATCCAGGGTTCAGGGTTCGCCACCGCAGTCACCATCCTGTTTTGCGAGTCCCTCACAAACCGGCACTGCCACCAGCGCGCCAGAGGAAAACCCATCCAGGCTAGCCAGTGCCGGGGCCGCGAGAAAGCGCGGATCACATACCAAACCGATCCATCGGGATGCCGCTCGATCACAAACTGCTCCTCACCGCACTCCGCATGCTCAGGCAGAGTGCCATAGACAAACCCATGACGTTGATCGCTGTCGCAGCGGCGCAGGATGCGGCACGGATTCACCCACCACAGGCCGCCAATGCGCGTCACCATCGCCACGATCACACCCGGCGTTTGCGGCGATCCGGCGGGGTGCACCATCGCCCACGGCGGAAACATGATCCACGAATCCAGCGCAGCACAGGCCGCATGGTGCACAGCTTCACCATGGCCCAGCCTAACCAAATGCACATCCGCGATGAATCCCGGCTGTCCGGCTTTTTGCAAAGACCTCGACTCATAACTCAGCGGTTCATTCTGCCACGCACGCAGCCATTCGATCACAAGCAGTTCTCCGGGACGTTTCAGCAGCAGCATGGCAGAAATTACCGATTCCAAGCCAGCGCGCAAAAGCAGATTTGGCTCATGCAGAGCGCGGACTTCAGTCTCGGCACGGTGTTGAGAGTTTACTGTTGAGCGCCTGAAACGAAAACCGTTCGAGCCACCACAAGCTCTCACCTCTCATCCACGAACACTCGGCTCGGGTTTGCTATTCACCGACAGCGGGCAGGAGTGCCCGCGCTCCCTTCAAAAAGCCGCAGCGGAAAAACTGCACCCCATCCTCGAGCAAGACGCTGATGGTAGGGCGGTGATCCTCATCCGCCGCTCGGGGACGGCGCTTGGAGGACCAAGCGCCCTACCTAACGGTGCGCCCCCTCGGAGCGCGCGTATGGCGCAGCCTACTCGCCAGGAATCTGCCGGCGGAGATGCGGCCTGCGGAACACACGAAAGACACGGAATAGCATCCTCGAACAAGACGCTGATGGTAGGGCGGATGATCCTCATCCGCCGCTCAGGGACGACGTTTGGAGGACCAAGTGCCCTACCCAACGGCGCGCCTTCGCAGGGCACCGGAACTTCTACTTCGCCAGCAGAGCCTCCACCTGGGCCTCCAGGCCGCTGCGCGCGTTGGTGGTGACCAGTTTGCCTTCCTTGTCCACCAGCCACATCGCCGGAACGCTGCGGACTCCGAAGTGCGTGGAAATTTTATTCTCCCAGCCCTTGCCGTCGAAATACTGCGGCCAGGTCATGTCTTTCTCTTTGATGAATTTCGTCAAGGCTCCCCTGTCCTGATCGAGTGAGATCCCGATGATCTCAAAACCTTTGTCATGAAGTTTTTTGTAGGTTGCCACGACGTTTGGCACTTCAGCCACACAAGGCGGGCACCAGGTGGCCCAGAAGTCGATGAGGACGACCTTGCCCTTCATCGTGCTGAGATCGACCTTGCCGCCTTTGACGGCATTGAATTTGAGCACCACGGGCTCACCCACGGCGGGAGCCGCTCCTTTTTTGTCCGCCGCAAATCCGGGGATCGAGAGTAGAAAAGCAGCGATGCAGACAGTCAGGCTGGAGGATCTTTTGTTTTTCATGGAGGTGAGTTTAGTGACGGCCGGGAGAACTTGGCAAGTGTGTAATTGCGTATCCGTCAGGCTGCCCCGTTGCTCCAGACTGATCGCCCACAGAACACACAGAAGACTCTGAAAAAGACGCGCGATCGCCATGCTCAACCCTTGGACTGGACGATTCTGGGAAGCACCATCACCCAACACCTTTGCAGGCCATCGCCCGCGTGAGCATTTCCTACCATCTGACCGAATGTCCTACGGCTTTGCCAGCAGCACACCCCAGCAAACGACTGATCCCAGGCCGCTGCGCAAAAGCAGATTCCTTTTTGCTCAGGATTCACTGGCTCTCCATAGTGGGCGAATGCCCCCACCCATTCGCGCAGTCATTTTTGATTTCGACGGTCTCGTCGTCGATACCGAGAGCACCGGTTATCTCACCTGGAAGGAGATCTTTGATGAGCATGGGCATCACCTGCCCATTGAGCGCTATGCGCAGGTGGTGGGCTCGGGCTTCAATGTGAGCTATGATCCGCGCCGTGATCTGGAGCAGCTCACGGGACTGGATTTTGACTGGGATGAGCGCGAGGTGCGACGCCGGGACCGCGAGCATTCGCTGCGTCATTCCCTGACCGCGCTGCCAGGTGTGGTGGATCTGCTCGTGGAGGCGGCCGCTCTGACGCTGCGCACGGCGATCGCCAGCAGCAGCCCGCGTTCATGGATCGATTCGTGGATGGAGCAACTCAGTCTGGGCGATCACTTTCATCACATCTCCACGGTCGACGACACGGGCCGGGTAAAACCTGATCCGAGCATCTTTCTCCATGCGGCTGAGAGCATGGGCGTCTCGCCTGATGAAGTGGTCATCTTTGAGGACTCGCTCAATGGCCTGCGTGCCGCGCAGGCGGCGGGCATGCGCTGCATCGTGGCTCCCGGTCCCATGACCCGGCATCTCGATTTCACCGGCGCCTGGAAGCAGGTGAGTTCATTGACGGAAGTGTCGCTCCGCGACTTCATGTAGCCACCACGCCTTTATCCATGGGTCCTTGCAGCCAAACTTGCCGCTCATCGTCATGACTCCCCTGCCCCTCGCCGACCGCTACGCGCGCTTCCGGGACGCTGTGTTTTCCGGACTGGAGGAGACACCACCGCTGCCGGACTTTGAGCAGCCGATGACCGAGCTGGATCTGCAGAGTCTCTGGTTTGCCGGGGCCTATGGCACAGAGTTCACCAGCAGCGCTGGCAAGGTCGTGCGCGTGGTGGATTTCGGCGTGTGGAACTCCAGCGCCGGCCCGGACTTCACCGAGTGCAGCGTGCAGGTGGATGGTGTCACCCTGCGTGGAGACATCGAACTGGACACCGATGCCCGCGACTGGGAGCGCCATGGTCACGGCTCCAATCCCGACTATGCCCGGGTGGTCCTGCATCTGTTTCTGCGCGCGCCGGACCAGAGTTTTTTCACCCGCACCCTGGAGCACAAGGAGGTGGCACAAGTGCAGATCAGTCCGGCCATGCTGGCACAGGATGCCAGGCCGAACCGCAACCTCGCCGCAGCGCGTCTTGGCCGGTGCTCGCAGCCGCTGCGGGATATGGAGGAAGCGCAGGTGCAGTCCATGCTTGAGTCCGCCGCGCAGTATCGACTGGAACGGAAATCCCGGCGCCTGCACCGCTCCGTGGCCGCGCATGGTCGTGAACAGGCCGTGTTTCAAGCCCTGGCCCAGACGCTAGGCTACCGGAATAACCAAAATGCCTTTCTCCTGATCAGTCAGCGCCTGCCGGTGAAGCGATTGAGGAAGCTCCCGCAATCGAAACGTGAAGCCCTGCTTTTTGGCATCAGCGGTTTTTTGGAGAAGGTGCGCTTTGAAGACACCGAACCTGCCACGCGCAGCTACCTGCACCAGATCTGGCATGAATGGTGGCGACTGCGGGCGGACTGCCAGCGGTGGCTCACCGCCGCGCAACTCCCGCACTGGAAGCTCGCCGCCACCCGCCCGGGCAATCATCCCCAGCGCCGGCTCGGCGCCCTAACCGCCATGCTCGCGGTCTGGGATCGCGTCTCCGCTCCGCTCATGGACGCCGGACGCTGGAGCCAGACCGCCTGGAAAGAGAGTCTCATGAGTCTGCAGCACGAATATTGGAGCACGCACTACACCCTGCTCGCCGAACCCTCGGCCAAACCGCTGGCCCTCATCGGCGAGACACGCGTGCAGGAGATGCTGGCCAATGTCGCCTACCCGCTGCTCATGCCCGAGCGCACCCGCCTCTGGGCCGAGTATCTGGAACTGCCGGCCATGCTGGATAACCAAAAGCTTCGTCGGGCAGTTCTCCGGCTTTTTGGTGACAGCCCGCGCGGCGGAGCCTTTCAAAAGAAACTCCATCACCAGCAGGGCCTGCTGCAATTGTATGAAGACTTCTGCCTGGAGGATGAGAGCGCCTGCTCGGGCTGCCCCTTCCCTGAGCGGCTCAAAGAGTGGCACTAAGACAGGCCACCCGCCCTCGACGGCAATGAGGCCCTTCAATCTAAAAACCGGAGTTGCGAGTTCATGGGTTGAGCGCTGAGTGCTTCAAACTCAACTCCTTGAGTCTTCCGGATTCATTCACTCAACAAGAAATGCTCAACCATCTGCAAATGTGACAAAAAAAAGTCTGTGCTGGACGGGGGGAACAGTTTATTCGTACCTTTACCTTTTCCACGGCCCATGCGTCTGCTTTCCAAAATCCTCTGGTTCCTTGCTTTCCTGACCGCCACTTTTGCGTGGATGGTGCTTTTTGAGCACGGCTTCACGGTGGACGGTTTTAGCAAAGGCGTACGCGAAGAGTGGCACGCCCTGACCTCCATGATCTCAGGCAGTCCCCGCAAATAAGATAGCCAAACGGTAATCATCCTCTCAGCAATTCAGATCCCCCAACACGCACCATGATTGTCAAAGAAGCCGAACTCGACCCGAAGCACCTGAACCTGTGGAAAAAAGGCCTGCTGGCCATTGAGCAGAAGAACTGGGAATACGCCGTGAGTCTGATCCTGCCAGTGGTCAAAGATGTGCCCACTTTCATGGATGGCCGCATGGCCCTGCGCCGCGCGGAAGGTGAGATGTCCGGCACCGCCAAGAAGTTCAGCTTTGGCGGCGGCATGTTCAAAGGCAGCTCGAAGAAAGACCCGTGGGAGGCCATCGCCGAACTCGAAGAAAATGTGTTCCAGAAGGATCCCTTCGGCGCCTCCGGAAATCAGCAACTCTACGATCTGGCCATCAAGGCCAAGTTCCCCGAACTCGGTGCCTTTGCTCTGGAAACCATCCGCATGGGCCAGCCGGAGAACACCAAGAACATGCATACACTGGCCCAGCATTACATTGCTCACGGGCATCCCGACAAAGCCAGCGCAGTGTACAATTCGATTCTCAAAATCGACCCGCGCGACATGATCGCCGCCAAGGGCGAAAAAGACTGCGCTGCGCGTTCCTCGATCAGCCGTCAGGGCTTTGGCGATGGTGACTTCCGCAAGTCGATGAAGAATGCGGACGAGGCCAATGAACTCGAACTGCTCAACAAGCAGGGCATGACCCAGGAGCAGATGGAGCAACTGCTGGCCAAGATCATCGACAAATACAATCAGGACCAGACCAACCTGAACACGGTCAAGGCCATGGCCGATCTCTACGAGCGCATGGGCCAGGTCGAAAGCGCCCTGATGTTCTATGATTACGCACTGAGCCTGAATCCGGGTGACGTGTCGCTGCAACGCAAGACGGAACTCATCCGCGACCGCGTGCAGGAGACTCAGATGCAGCAGATGGAAGCCGATATCGAGAGCAATCCCGACGCGCCGGACATCGATGTGAAGCGCGCTCAACTTGCCGAAATCCGGCATGCGCGCGCCTACGTCGTCATCAATGAAGCCAAAACGCGAGTCGAGCGCAATCCAACGGACAAGGCCCTGCGCTACGACCTTGGCCAGGCTTATTTCCAGGCCGAAATGTACACTGAAGCCATCCCGGAACTCCAGCAGGCGAAAGGCAATCCGCACATCCGCATCAAGGCCATGCTCATGCTCGGTCGCTGCTTTGAGCGCAAGAACATGAACGACCTCGCCAAGAGTGCGCTCATGGAAGCCAGCAAAGAAGTTCTGATCATGGACGGCACCAAGAAAGAGATCCTCTACGAACTGGCGCTGGTGCATGAGAAGATGGGCGAGCGCGAGCCCTACCTCGATGCACTCAAGGAGATCTACAACGCCGACTACGGCTACAAGGACGTGGCCAAGCGGGTCGAGTCATCTTATACCTGAGCTGGCGCTGGTTTGCCGTGATTGACGGCTGTTTACGAGGGTTGAAAAACCATCGTAAACTGCCGTGCAGCGACCTCAGCCGCCGTCATCTTCATTTCAACTCCAAAGGATATCCACCAGCACGGTGGCGATCATGCCCAGGCTGAGCACGAGCCTGAACAACAGGCCAACGCCAGTGCCCAGCAGTGTACCCCAGGTGCTCTTCACCGCCGGGGCCATGCGTTTCTTTGCGAAGATCAACTCAAAGATCAGACCACCCGCCAGAGGTCCGATCACAAAGCCAAGGGGTGCAAAAAACAGGCCCACCATGCCGCCAACAAACACCCCGGCAATACCCCACCGGCTGGCACCAAACCAGCGTGCCCCCATGGCCCCGGCCGCCACGTCCACCACATAAGACGCCACGAGCAACACGGACAGGATCGTGATGCCCTGCCAGCTCATCCCCGCCTCAGGCCGCAAAACCGTGTGCAGAACTCCTGCGATGAAAATCAGGAACGGCCCCGGCAACAGCGGCAGCACCGACCCGATCAGTCCCACCAGAAGCAGGCATGAAGTGAGCAGCCAAAGCCCCAGCACCGCAAAAGGTACCGAGTGATACATCTGCACGATCCATTCCCAGGAGTCTGAAAGCCATTCCATGTGGCCCGAGTCATAACGCGGTTTCAGCAGACTGCCACCGGTTCTCCTGTCACTCGTCCACGCTTATGCTGATGACCACCCCGATGCGGTCACTGTCGTGATGCCGCCCCCTGCCAAATCGCTGAGTCCATCTCAGCAATCCGCTGACATCCATCACGGGATACCTGCCATTGTCCGCGCCAGCACCGCTTTATAGCCTCCGGGTTATGAACCTCAATTCTGCCCATCCAGCACCGCCGGCTGGCCTCCTTTCCGCCGGGTTTCGGTGCCTCGCCGCGTCGATCAGCATCTTCGTCATCACCTCGTTGCATTTGAACAGCTACGGTCAGGCACCGGGCAGTATCGATCCCAGCTACAATCCCGTCATCGTAGGCAGCGCTGCGTATGCCATGGTAGTGCAACCTGATGGGAAGATCATCATCGCGGGCAGCTTCAGTTCGGTGAATGGGGTACTGCGAAGCAACGTCGCCCGGCTCAATGAGGACGGCACGCTTGATGTTACATTCAATCCCAATGCGAACGGCATCGTCTGGAGCGTGGCGGTGCAGGCGGACGGCCAGATCCTGCTCGGTGGTTCCTTCACCAGCGTGGGCGGAATCGGGCGCAACTGCATTGCGCGGGTAGCGGCTGATGGCACGCTTGATGTTACATTCAATCCCAATGCGAACAATGTCGTCAATAGCGTGGTGGTGCAGGCGGACGGCCAGATTCTGCTCGGGGGCGCCTTCACCTTCGTGGGAGGGACCCCGCGCAATCGCATCGCGAGGGTGGCGGCCGATGGCACGCTCGATCC
>CAJCCF010000026.1 GCA_903960845.1 uncultured Verrucomicrobiota bacterium
GTGGGTGATGCCCAGATAACGGATGTCGGGTGGCTTGCTGCAGATGACGATGGGGATGGTGTGAAAAACGGTGACGAAATCGCCTCCGGCACCAACCCGTTTGTTGGCGGTTCAGTGGTCAAGATCACCAATATCACGGCTGACGCCACGACCGTGTCCATCACGTTCCCGGCGGTGAAGGGGAAGCAGTATGATGTTCAGGGATCACCCAATCTAACTAACTTTGCCAATCTCTTTCCACCCGTTTTTTTAAACGCAACGTCCACAAGCAGCCAAACTCTCTCCGCCCCCAAGGGGACCAATCTTTTCTTCCGGGTGCTGGTCCAGGATCATGATGCTGATAACGATGGCGCGAGCGACTGGGCTGAGACTGTGGCTGGATATGACCCGGAAAGCGCGCTGGACGGCGGAGGTGCAGTCCTGAGCAGTGTGCTCACGACATCAGACGTCGTCACCGTCACTGTCACAAAGCCGAACGCCATCCAACCGCTGGCTGGTTTGGCGCCAGTTGAGACAGGATCGATCACCCTGTCTCGTGGCGGGCCGCTGAAGTTTCACAGCATCGTTGTGCCTCTGCAAAAATCGGGCTCAGCGATTGCGGGAACCGATTATGATGCGTTGCCTGATTCCGTTACCTTCCCCGTCGGTGTGGGTGAGGTGGTTCTTCCGATCATTCCGAAAACCAACTCCGCGCGCAGGACCAATGTGACGGCCATCGTCAAGGCACTGAGTGGAGCAGGTTACTCTCTGGGTGCAAAAACCAGTGGCAGTGTGGTGATCAATCCAGCGGGAATTGCCAACGGTACCGGTCTAACCGCGAATTACCAGAACACCGCAAGTTTAACCTACACCTCACAGACAACCATTTTCAACAGTTCCGTTGAAATGACCCGCATAGACGCGACAGTTGATTTCTCCACCGCCGTGAATGGCTGGGGGGCTGTTGGCGGCCCGGTTGGAATGTCCCCTGCTTCCACGACCGGCGCGTTTTCAGTGCGCTGGACTGGGCAGATCCTTCCCCGGTTTTCCGAGACTTATTCCATCGACTTCCGCAGCGACGATGGCGCGAAAGTTTGGGTCAACGGCGTGCTGCTGATCGACCGCTGGTTCACTCAGGGCGCAACCGATTGCGTGAACACGATCAATTTGCAGGCAGGCACGCTTTACGACATTCAGATCGACTACTTCAACAGCGCAACCGGCAGCGCTGAAGCGAAACTCTACTGGTGGAGCGCCAGCCAGGTGAAGCAGATCATACCCCAGGCGCGCCTCTTCCCGGCACCATCCCAGGTAAGCAAGACCACAGCAATCACCTCCTCGCTTGATGCCATTGGTTATGCCGGCACGCCATTCAACTTCAGTGTCACCTCACCGAATATCGGAGGCACGGGAACCACCTACGCACTTGCGGCAAGCAGCGGTGCGCTGCCTCCGGGACTGAGCCTGAACTCAGCCACCGGAACGATTAGCGGCACGCCAAGCCTGGCGGGAATCTACAATCTCGCGATTGATGCCACCAACGTGGCTGCTGCGGCAGTGATGGGGAGTTCGATTGTGAATGTGACCATCTATCCAGCCGGTGAGGTCAGTCGTGAAATTCTCACGGCAAACGGTCCAAACGTTTCTGACATCGTCATCCCGGCACCCTCGGTGAACCCGGTTCATGACAGCATTGCCACCATCGAAGACGACACTGAATATGGAACCAACACCGCTGAACGTCTGCGCGGCTATCTGGTCCCGCCGAAGACCGGCAATTATTACTTCTGGATTGCGGCTAACAATGCCGCGGAACTGTGGATTTCGAACGACTCAGAATACGTCAACCGCGTGAAACGCGCCTCCCTGATTGCCAGCAGTGGCAAAAAAATCTGGAACGCCTACCCAACCCAGCAAACCGGGTGGTTGTCCCTGGTGGCTGGAGAAAAGTATTACTTTGAGGTGCTGCATAATACCGGTGCTGATGCGGTCGATGATTATGTGGCAGTTGGTTGGTGTCAGGATGACATCGGCACGATTCCA
>CAJCCF010000027.1 GCA_903960845.1 uncultured Verrucomicrobiota bacterium
CTCAGCCTGCGGCTCCATGGGCTCGCTCAAAATCTCGCGGACACGATCTGTGGCTCCGAGTGTTTTTTGCAGCTGCGTGATGAGCTCTGAGAATTGCGCAAAAGACGCTCCAATCATCCCGCTCAGAGCGGCAAAGCGTGACAGCGCCGTCGTTTCGATTTCGCCAGCCTCCAGCATCCGCAGAGCGGTCCACAGGACCACGATCAGCGCCACACTGAAGGAGAAGATGATGAACGCGATGAACGCCGCACGCGGCGCCGCTGCACGGATCGCCATCTTCAGGAACTCGGTCAGGTTGTGATTGTAGCGGGCGATCTCATGCCCCTCGTTGGCAAAGGCTTTGACACTCACGATGCTTTGCAGGCTCTCTTCCACGATCACCTGTGAGTTCGCGAGATGATCCTGGGTCTTGCGAACCAGTTTCCGGATGCGCGCGCCAAAGATGGCGATCATCACGATCACCACCGGGATGGTTGCGATCATCACCAGCGCCAGTTTCACCGAGATTTGAAGCACCAGTACCAGGCAGCAGAGCAGCATCACACTGTGCCGGACCAGCATCGGCAGCGTCATCACCAGCGTCTCGCGCATCGACTCCACATCATTCGCCAGACGCGATCCGAGCTCGCCCACGCGCCGTGCATTCAGCGTGCCCATGGGCAGCCGGATGATCCGGCTGAAAGTATCCAGCCGCAGCATCGCCAGAGCCCGTTCAGAGGCTTTGGCAAAGAGCATGATGCGGAAAAAAGCAATCACCGCCTGGGCCGACACGATCCCGACCATGACAAAAATCGTGTCCCTCAGCTCCGCCATCCATTCCGGTCCCTTGGCCCCGCTAAGCCCCTTCCCTGCCAGGCTTGCCAACAGGTTGATGAACATGATGGTCAAGCCCGCCGTCAGCGCCAGGGCGATCATCGCCGGGATGAAAACATTGTAGTGCGGCTTGAGATAATGCAGGAAGAACCCCGCATCGCGCCAGGCGGTGCGATCCCAGATTTTTTTGGTGACAGGAGCTTCAGACATTCGGAAAAAGAGGCAGGTGGGAAAACGGATTCCCAGTAGGCAGTGCGACCCGCCAAGCGTCAACAGGCAACCTGCCGCGAAAGACACAACTCCGGGGGTGAACACTAACGCCCCATTTGACTCCCGCCCTTTTCCCTCCTATCCCCAAAAAGCTCCACCTTCCCTTCCTGCCTCCATGTCCACCCCAACCCATAATTACACCGAAGACAGCATCAAGTCCCTCGACTGGCGTGAGCACATCCGCCTGCGGCCCGGCATGTACATCGGCAAGCTGGGTGATGGCTCCCAGCCTGAGGATGGCCTCTATGTCCTGCTCAAGGAAGTCATCGACAACTGCATCGACGAGCATGTCATGGGTTTCGGCAAAGTCATCGAGGTCGAGATCACCGAAGACCACCAGGTCACCGTGCGTGACTACGGCCGCGGCGTCCCGCTGGGCAAACTCCTGGAGTGCTCCGCTCAGATCAACACCGGCGCCAAGTATGACAGCGAAGTCTTCAAGCGTTCCGTCGGTCTCAACGGCGTCGGTATCAAGGCCGTCAACGCCCTGAGCACCTTCTTTGAAATCCAGGCCTATCGTGAAAAGCAGACACGGTCCATCGAGTTCAGCCAGGGCATCGTCAAATATGACATGGGCAAACCCAAACCCTGTGACGAGCCGGACGGTACCCGCATCTCCTTCCGTCCCGATCCCGAGAGCTTCACACCGCATCTGCACTACAAGCTCGATTATGTCCGCGAGATGCTGCGTTTCTACTCCTGGCTCAATCCGGGCCTCACGCTGAAGCTCAACGGCGAGAGCTTTAAATCCAAGGATGGCCTGCGTGACCTCATCGCCGCCAAGCTCACCGAGCAGCCTCAATACCCCGTCATTCATCTCGACGGCACCGATGTCGAGGTCGCCTTCACCCACGGCACCGGCTACGGCGAGGAATTCTACACCTTCGTCAATGGCCAGCACACCACCCAGGGCGGCACCCACATGGCGGCCTTCCGTGAAGCCATCGTCCAGGAGTGTCGTGAGTTTTATAAAAAGCAGTTCGAGCCCAGTGACGTCCGCACCAGCATCATCGCCGCCGTCTCCGTGAAGGTTCAGGAGCCCATCTTTGAAAGCCAGACCAAGACCAAGCTCGGCTCCACCCACATGGAGCCCAATGGCCGCAACCTGCGCTCCCACATCATCAACACCGTCGTCAAGGAGTTGGACAACTACCTCCACAAAAACCCGGACGCCGCCAAGGCCCTTCTGGAAAGAATCGTCGCCAACGAAAAAGAGCGCAAAGAAATCTCCGGCATCCAGAAGGCCGCCCGCGAGTCCGCGCGCAAGGCCAAGGTGCATAACAAGAAGCTGCGCGACTGCCGCATCCATTTCGACACCAAGGACAAGCAGCGCGAGGAAAGCACCCTCTTCATCACCGAGGGTGACAGCGCCAGCGGCAGCATCACCAAGAGCCGTGACGTGAACACCCAGGGCGTCTTCTCCCTGCGCGGCAAGCCCCTCAACTGTTTCGGTCTCAGCCGCAAAATCGTCTATGAGAACGAGGAGTTCTACCTCCTGGCCAACGCCCTGCAGATCGACGAAAACATCGAGGAACTGCGCTACAACAAAATCATCCTCGCCACCGATGCCGATGTGGACGGCATGCACATCCGCCTGCTGATGATCACCTTCTTCCTTCAGTTCTTCCCCGAACTCATCCGCGCCGGCCACGTCTACATCCTCCAGACCCCGCTCTTCCGTGTGCGGAACAAGAAGGACACCTTCTATTGCTACAGCGACACCGAGCGCCAGCGCGCCATCCACAAGTGCGGCAAGAACGCTGAGATCACCCGTTTCAAAGGTCTGGGTGAAATCTCACCCGACGAGTTCAAGCACTTCATCGGCCCCAAAATGCGCCTGGAACCCGTCATGATGCCCGAGCACAAAAGCATCAAGGAACTCCTCACCTTCTACATGGGCAAGAACACTCCCGACCGCCAGACCTACATCGTGGACAACCTGCGCATCGAAAAAGAACTCGACTTCAACGAACAGCCCGAACCCCTGCCCGACGCCGCCTGACCATCGGGACATCCGACCATGCAGCGTCCTTCCGTTTGCCGCAGAGAGGCAGAGGAGCGAAGTGGCAGAGGTTTTAGGAAGTGAATTTCCTCTGCTCCTCCGCCTCACGGCTCCTCTGCGGTAGTGATGGCTTGATGCCCCCGATTACCATGCGAGCTGATAACTACATTCCATTCTGTTCGGTCTTAATCCTGTGTTTGGTGTGAATGTCATTTCGATGATTCAGGCGAAGGTGGTTTCGTGGGGTGTCC
>CAJCCF010000028.1 GCA_903960845.1 uncultured Verrucomicrobiota bacterium
CGGCTCCTTCACGTCGTTCCTCCAGCCGGCAATAGTGACCGAATAAATCCTGGTCGGCACCGGCGAGCACAAGAATTTCGTTCATGCGTTTTCCCGGTCTGCTTTCCAGGCTTCAAAACGCGTTTTCAAACCGGCACGCACTTCTTCCCATGGGCGGGCGGTCTCCGGGTGTGCCCGGAAGTGGGCCATACGCACCTCCAGCAGTTCCTTGATCGCAGCTGCCGTCTCGGGATCATCCTGGGAGTGTTGCGAATGATGCAGCTCTTCTTCGAGTTCGACCATGACTTCCCACTTCTCCTCACGGGTCATGGCGGCAAGTTCAGGTAGGCGTTCTGCAATCATGGGCGGAGTTTAAGTTCCGGCGACGAAAGGTCAAGGTTTCAGCGCCGCCCGGCGCAGCTTGTCCATCATGGCGGCACCCATGCCGTGCTCGAACATCGGCTCGGCAATGATTTCATCGACACTCAGCTTGTCGAGTGCACGCAGGACATAGAAGAACCGGACGGCGGCCTCGGGCAGTTTGCCGTTGCCCGGGCTGAGGACCATGATCTCCTCGAAGTCGGCCAGATCTAGATAGCCATCCTTTTCCTCACCGCGGTAGCTCATCAGCACGTAGCGCTTGCCTTCCACCGGTGTGAAGTCGCTCGGCTTGCTCAACAGGCGAAGCGGCGTGCGCGGCGCGTAGTGGCTGGCGAGCTGGCCGGGAGCCTCGCTGGCTTCATCAATGACCGTGCGTGTCACGCGCTGGATCCTGCCGTAAACCTTGAGATCTTCCTGCGTGATCGGTCCGGGCCGCAGGATGGTGATGATGGGTTTTGGCGAGCCGGGCTCGATCTTGATGATCGTGGACTCCAGTCCATGCATGCAGGCACCGCCATCGACGATCAGCGGAATGCGCCCGTCCAGCTCCGCGAAAACGGCGCTGGCCGAGGTGGGGCTGATGGCCCCGAAGCGGTTCGCACTCGGTGCGGCGATGGGTTTGTTGAGGCTCTGAATGATGCGTTTGAAAATCGGGTTGCTGCTCACGCGCACGGCCACCGTGGGCAAGCCGGCGGTGACAAGATCAGGCACGCAGGCCTTCTTCGGCAGCACAAGGGTCAGCGGACCCGGCCAGAAACGCTCGATGAGCTGGATGACGACCTTTTGAATCTCCGGCGGCACATCAGCCACCGTGTCGAGCTGCTTTTTATCCGGCAGATGCACAATCAGCGGATCAAACGTGGGTCGCTCCTTGGCCTCAAAGATCTTTGCCACTGCCGCGGGATTCAGGGCATCGGCGGCGAGTCCGTAAACCGTCTCTGTCGGCAAAGCCACGACATCGCCCGCACGCAGCAGCCGCACCGCCTCCTCCACGGCGTGATGCAATTCAGGGGGAAGATCGGTGGGGAGAATGGGGGTAGTCATGAAAGGCGGTGAAGTTTGTTAGTCGGCCTTCCGCTTCAACTGCGGGAAGAGCACGACGTCGCGGATGCTTTCGGCACCGGTGAGCATCATGATGAGGCGGTCGATGCCGATGCCGATGCCACCGGCGGGCGGCATGCCGTGTTCGAGGGCGAGGATGAATTCTTCGTCGATCTTCTGGATCTCTTCGCCGGCCTGATGCTCCAGGCGCTCGCGCTGGACGATGGGATCGTTCAGCTCGGAGTAGCCGGGGCTGATCTCCTGGCCGTTGATGATGAGTTCATACACATCCACCACACTGCTGTCCGTGGTGTTTTGCTTGGCCAGCGGCACGAGTTCTTTGGGCGAATGGGTGACGAAAAGCGGATTGAAGCTCTTCTCTTCCACCAGCTTCTCAAAGACCTTTTGATCCAGCTCGTAATGTTCATCACCCGCATGAATCTCCTGCACGCCGAGGCTCTGGGCACGCTGCACCTTGGCTTCCTTGCCCAGCGTGAACCAGTCGTCACCTGCTGCGCCTTTGACCAGGTCGCGATAAGGAGCGCGCTTCCAAGGGCGGGTCAGATCGATGGTCTTGGTGACCTCGCCTTCCTCATTTTTATGCTCGATCACGAGGCCGCCGCAGAACTTCTCAGCGAGATGGCAGATCATGCTTTCGACCAGATCCGCCATCTGCTCAAAGTCGGCGTAGGCCCAGTAAGCCTCAAGCATGGTGAACTCCGGATTGTGACGACGGCTGACGCCTTCGTTGCGGAAGTTGCGGTTCAGCTCGAACACACGGGTGAAGCCGCCCACGAGCAGCCTTTTCAAATACAACTCGGGGGCGATGCGCAGATACATCTTCTGATCGAGCGCATTGAAGTAAGTCTCAAACGGGCGCGCGGCGGCACCGCCGGGAACGTCCTGCATCATCGGTGTTTCGACTTCCAGGAAATCGCGGCCGTGCAGGTAGTTGCGGATCTCGGCGACCATCTTGCTGCGCGTGACGAAGATCTCGCGGCTGCGGTCGTTGGAAATGAGGTCCAGGTAGCGCTGGCGGTACTTGATCTCGCGATCCGTGACACCATGCCACTTGTCGGGCAGAGGGCGCAGTGCTTTCGACAGCGGCGTGAGCACCTTCACATGGATGGAGTTCTCGCCCCTCTTGGTCACGAAACTAAAGCCCGTGACACCCACGAAGTCACCGATGTCGATCTGATGAATGAAGAGCGCGTAGGCTTCCTCGCTGACATCGCTCTTGCTCAGGTAGCATTGGATGCGTCCCGTGATGTCGCCGATGTCAAAGAACGTCGCCTTGCCCATCTCACGGCGGGAG
>CAJCCF010000029.1 GCA_903960845.1 uncultured Verrucomicrobiota bacterium
TGAAGCAAGGCAGGTGCTGAAGGAAAAGGGCAAGCTGAGCACGGCCGAGATGGTGCGGCTGCGGGTGAGGTATTTCAGCGATGGCTTGGTGCTTGGGAGCAAAGAATTCGTGGAGAGTGTCTTCACTGAAAACCGCGAGAAGTTTGGTCCGAAACGCAAAGATGGAGCACGCCGGGTCAGCGAATCGGAATCACCGCTCTACGCGTTGCGACGACTGCGTTTGAAGCCGATGGAGTGATGGCCCTGATGTCATTGAGGAAGCGACTTGGTTTGAACAAGTGTTACAAGATGTCCGATTCAAAGTGCCTGGAAGTGATCCTCAACTCCGGTTTTGAGTCGAGTTCGTCAGGGATATCCATCCCCCGAGAAGGCTTTCAGCATGAAGGTTGGAGTCGGCTCTCTTCATGCATGATCCGGCATTCTCCAAGAGTTGGAAAGTTTTGATGGTTGGAGCGTTGGTTTGCCACCATGCCGCCTCGTTTTCTTCTTCCTCTCCTCATGAGCAGCAGCGCCATCGCTGCCCCCGCACTGATCCTGCACCACGCCAAGGTCATCACGATCGATTCCAAGTTCCATATCGCCGAGGCTGTCGCCGTGAATGCGGATGGAACGATCGCCGCCGTGGGCGGCAACGATGAAGTGCTCGCCTTGAAAGCGGGCGGTACTCAGATGATCGACCTGGCGGGCAGGACCTTGATGCCCGGCCTCATGGATTCCCATGTTCATCCTGGCGCAGCGATGACGGAGTTTGATCATGAAATTCCCACCATGGAAACCATCGCCGATGTGCTGGCCTACATCAGCGGCCGGGTGAAGGCATCAAAGCCCGGCGATCTCATCCTGGTGCGGCAGGTCTTCATCACCCGACTCGAAGAAAAACGCTACCCCACACGTGCTGAACTTGATCGAGTGGCTCCTGAAAACCCGGTGGTCTTTTCCACCGGCCCGGACTCGATGCTCAACAGTCTGGCACTCAAGCTGAGCGGTTATGACCGGAATTTCAAAGTGCCCGAAGGTGGCGCGAGCAGAATGGAGATCGACCCCGCAAGCGGCGAACCCACAGGCCTGCTGCGCAGTCTGAGTCACAAGGTTAAAGCAGCGACTACAGCGAAATCGCCAACCGCCGAAGACACTTACCGCCGGACGGTGGCCTTGTTTCGCGACTACAATTCAGTCGGTCTCACCACCATCGCGGATCGTGATTCAAGTCTGAGGCAGGCTGAACTGTACCAGAAGATGCTTGCCAAAGGTGACCTTTCAGTGCGCATGAGAGTCTCCCCAGGCATCCCAAGCATGAGCCTCTGGCCCGCCTGTGAAAAGGCCATCGACGAAGTCATCAACCACCCGCTCACAAAAGCGGATGCGAGGCTTCAAATCATCGGCACCAAGGTATATCTCGATGGCGGCATGCTCACAGGCAGCGCGCTGATGATCGATCCCTGGGGTGTCAGTGAGGCTTATGGAATCAGTGATCCCCAGTATCGCGGCGTTCAGAAGATCGCCGCAGACCGGTTGAAGCAGCTGGTCGAAAAAGTCACCGCCGCCGGGCTGCAATTCACCGCGCACTCCGTGGGGGATGCCGCGGTAAAAATGCTGATCGACACCTATGAAGACGTGAACCGGCGCCACAGCGTCCGCGCTGCGCGCAGCAGCGTCACGCACTGCAACTTCATGGCCCCGGAATCCATCACCAAGGCCGCGAGACTCGGCGTCTGCATCGATCTCCAACCCATCTGGCTGCACATGGACGGACGCACGCTCACTCAGCATTTTGGCCATGAGCGCATGACGCGCTTCCAACCGTTGCGCGCTTGTTTTGATCAAGGTGTCATCGTCGGCGGAGGCAGCGATCACATGCAGAAAATCGGCTCCTTTCGCAGCATCAACCCTTACAACCCGTGGCTCGGCATGTGGACTGCCATCACCCGCAAGGCGCGCAAACTCGATCAGCCCGTGCATCCTGAAAATGCCCTGACCCGGGAGGAAGCCCTCCGCCTTTACACGATGAACAACGCTTTTCTGCTCAAGAACGAGCAGCACACCGGCAGTATCGAACCCGGCAAACTCGCCGATCTCATCCTGCTCGACCGCGACCCGCTCACCTGCCCGGTGGATGATCTTCAGAAGACACAAGTTTTGAAAACCTGGCTCGGCGGAAAGATCGTCTTCGAGAAATGAGCTGACTCAGTCCGCTCCCCGCCATTCGGAGGGGAGACGGACGATTGATCAATGATTGAAGTAGAACTCCTTGGAGTTCAGCAGCGCCCAGAATACGTCTTCGAGAGCGGCCTGGCGTTGATCCGCCGAATTGGCGAGCGTCTGCTGGATGGTCGTCCACTCTTTCTCAATGGGCATGCGACCGAAGACGCGCA
>CAJCCF010000030.1 GCA_903960845.1 uncultured Verrucomicrobiota bacterium
ATCGTCCTCGCCGCCGCCGCCCGGGGTTACGGAATCAGACTCCTCCTCCTCTTCCTCCTCATTGGAGCTGAAGTTTGGATCAAGCTCCTTGAGGATTTCGTTGCGGGCTTTGTCGAGATTGATGTCGAGATTGCGCAGGACTTGCGCTGCCACGCCTTCACCCTCGCGCAGCAGGCCGAGCAGGATGTGCTCGGTGCCGACGTAGCTGTGATTGAGCGCCTTGGCTTCTTTGCTGGCGAGAGCGAGCACCTTCTTCACGCGGGGTGTGTAGGGGATGTTGCCCACCATCTTGGTTTCAGGGCCGGAGCCAACCTGCTGCTCGACCTGAAGGCGCACGGTTTCGAGGTCGAGACCGAGCTTGCCGAGGACGTTTACGGCGACGCCCTGACCGAGCTTGATGAGTCCGAGCAGGATGTGTTCCGTGCCGACGTAATTGTGGTTGAAGCGGTCCGCCTCTTTGCGTGCGAGTGCTAGGACCTGTTGGGCGCGTGGTGTGAAATTATTCATCGTCGGTTTCAGGGGCTGGGGCCACTGGCGGGGGTTGGTTATTAGAAACGTTAGAAGGGCCGTTCAGGGATTGCAACCTTGCACGGGTGATTTCAGCGCGGCGCACATCACGCTCCTCAGGCGTGAGTTCGCGCGCTGCGCGCAGTTGCAGGTGGGCTGGCTGGATTTCGAGGAGGAGCATGTCGAGCAGGCTGCGGTCGCAATTCGGCACGAGGTCCAGATCTGCTCCCAGCCTCAGCATGGAAAGCAGGTTCAATGCCTCTTTCGATGTCAGAATGTGTGCGTAGCGCAGGATGGCGAAAGCCCGACCGACCTGATCACTCAGCATGGTTGGGTTGTCCTCCACGAGCTTTTGGCGCGCGTTGTTTTCTGAGGAGATGACACGCTCGATGACTTTTTCGATCTGGGAGATGATCTCACTCTCCTTCTCACCCAGGGTGTGCTGGTTGGAGATTTGAAAAAGATTACCGAGAGCCTCGGTGCCCTCTCCGTAGAGGCCGCGAACAGCGAGACCGATTTTGCCGACGGCCTTGATCACCGGATTGATCTGATCGGTCAATGCCAAAGCAGGCAGATGCAGCATGACGGAGGCTCTCATCCCCGTGCCCAGATTGGTCGGGCAGGCGGTGAGGTAGCCCAGCTTCTCATCATAGGCATAGGGCAAAGCCGCCTCGAGTTCGGTGTCCACCTTGTCCACGAGTTGCCAGGCGCTGCGCAAGTTCAATCCGGGGCGGATGCCTTGGATGCGGAAGTGATCTTCCTCGTTGATCATGATCGACAGGTTTTGCTTCCGGTCCACGACCACCGCGCAGCCGTTGGCGCGGGCAGCATGTTCACGACTGACGAGGTGGCGCTCCACCAGCACCTGTTTGCGGATCTTGCTCAGCTTGGCGTAGTCCTCGCTGTAACCATCCTTCATCTCGGGCAGCGCATCCACGCTTGGACGCGCGAGTTTGAGCAGTTCATGGCGCTGATGCTCCTGGCTGTATCCAGGGAAGGGGAACCCGCGCAAATTCCGCGCCAGTCGCACCCGGGAGGTCATCACGATCTCTGAGTGCGGTCCGGCACCCTGCATCCAGTCGGCAGGGTGATTGATGAGAGTTTTGAAAAGCATGAATGGGTAGTCTTAGAGCGGATCAGGGCTCAGGTGTTCGATTCCAGCGGCTTCTGTGCTGCATCCAGCTTTTCCTGAAGACTCGCGATTTCATTTTTCAGACGCGCGGCATCTTCATAGCGCTCGTCCCGCACCGCATGGGCCAATTCTTCACGGAGTTGGCTGAGATTGCCGCGCAAGTGACCCTCGGAGGCAATGATGCGTGGAGTTTTGCCGATGTGGCGGGTGCCTTTGTGCATGGCCTTGAGCAGGCCATCCAGTCCATCGCGGAAAGCGGAGTAGCACTCGGGGCAGCCCATGCGTCCGATCTTTTTGAGCTGCGCCGCAGTGAATCCGCAGGCCTTGCACACCGCCGCTGAATCCGATGCGGGCGCAGGCTGGCTGAGGAATGCCTCGGCCAGGCCGAAGCCAGTCTCGTCCGTCACGCCCTTGGCTTTCGAGCAGGCATCACAAAGGTTCACCGTGGTCATCTGACCATTGATGATTTGGGTCAGAAACACGGTGGCTTCATTTTCGCATACGTCACATTTCATGGCTTGGGGGGCGGCGGGCAAAGTGTGTCGGGGATAAACGCTATGCCTGACATTCTGGGGATACGGTTAGGGCAGGTAGAAGAGGCCGTCAATGGCGCGCGCCGCTCACTCCTTGTCCACGGCAGCATCCTGCTTCACAGGGCGGTTGGAGCCACTGCCGGGCATCGCGCTGAACAGAAAATAACGCGGAGATTGCAGCAGATCACCCACCTCCCGGGTGGCTGCGCGGTTCAGGTAACCTTCCAACCGCTCCTGCGCTGATGCGCGGCTCGATAGATGCTTCTCCAAAAAGCGCCGCAACCGTGCGTTGGCATTGAACTCCACGGCCAGCGTTCCCACATTGAGCAGCAGGAAGATGATGCAGACCGCCAGCAGTGCCATCAGGGCAAATCGTGGCGGGAATTTCAGAAAAAACATCAGCATGCCGGCAGCTATGGCGGCAAAGACCGGGCCGTAACGCGCCATTTTGATCACCGTGTGGCGCCATTTCAGATCACCGAGCGCATCGCCCGTCTGAGCTGCGTGAGCCGCTTCATGCAGGGCCAGTGTCCATGCTGCCATGGTTGTGCCCTGAGCCACATCACGGCTTAGGAACAATCGCCTCCGCTTCGGGTCGAAGTAATTGGTCACCGTGCCGCCATGCTCCACGATCTCCACGTCAGCGATGCCTTCAAAAGCCAGAAACAGCCGCGCCACTTCAGCGCCCGTGTGCGCGGTTGGGGCTTGTTCATTCGTCGCGCGGGCCAGCATGGACTCGTAGCGGCCCGTCGCCCAGCGGCAGAGGCCGACACAGACAATCACGAGCAGAATGGGAATGGCGAGCATGGCGGAACGGTGGGAGGGAATGAAGGTGTGGCAACCTAAAGTCCTGTGTTGTCGCGCTGGTTGCCCGGCAAGCAACGTCCGAACTTGGGTCTTCACTCCATTTTGCCCTTTGACGTCCGCGCTTTAGGCCTCACAATCCTGCCCGCCATGCCAAAATCCAGCCTCACCAAAGACGAAGTCAAAGCCATGCTCATCCTCGCCTGCGATCGCGTCATCGCTGCCGAACCTCAACTCTCCGAAGCTGACCGCAATCTCGGGGACGGCGATCATGGGTTGGGCATGCAGCGCGGCATGACCGCTGCCAAGGAAGGTCTGGAAGCCGGTGAAGTCGAATCCATTGAGAAAGCCTTTGTCATCGTCGGCACCAAAATGATGAGCAGCATGGGTGGGGCTTCTGGAGCTATCTTCGGCACTTTCTTCCGTAACGGCGGCAAAGCACTCGCGGGCAAGGAAAGCTTTGACGCAGCCTCACTCGCGGCCTTTCTGCAGGCGGGAGTTGATGGCGTGAAGCAGCGTGGTGGAGCCGCCGTTGGTGACAAGACGGTTGTTGATGCCATGCAGCCCGCTGCGGAAAAAGCCGCCACGGTGGCCGCAGAAAGCCTTCCCGCAGCCATATCTGCTGTGAACACCGCGGCGCTTGATGGCCTGGAAGCCAGCAAGGCCATGGTCGCCAAATTTGGCCGCGCCAAAACGCTGGGCGATGCGGCCATCGGTTTTCCGGATGCCGGAGCCATGTCGGTCACGGTCATCATCGGTGCCTTTGCCGACTACATCGCAGCTTAACCAGCCAGCCATGACACGAAAAGAGCGGACAGCCTCGCGGCCTCCGCTCTTTTTGTTTGTCTGAATAGGCGGGTGTTACTTCAACTCCTGGATGCGGATGTTTCTCCACATCACTTCCTTGCCCACCGCCTCAGCCTTCTTGCCGATGCCATGCACTTGCAGGGCAATCACGCCTTCCTTGGTCAGTTCATCTTTGAAGTCGGCTGCAGCCACACCGTTGAGAAAGGTCTTGATGCTGTCGCCCCGGCACTCGATGCGGGCCTGATTCCACTCGCCCTGCTTGAATGCCTTTCGCGCTGCCTCGTTGTTCTTCAGATCAAACAACCAGCCGCGACGGCCCTCGTCATAGACGCCGCCCGTGAAGGCGCGCGGGCTGGGGTCGATCTCGAACTGGTAGCCATGCACGCGATCGGCCGGGAATTTTTTCTTTTTTCCGGCGATCTCCACTTCGGTCTCCTGCGTGTAGTAGTTGCTGCGAAACTGGATGCCCGAGTTCATTGATGGATCGACTTTGAACTCCACTTCCAGAATGAAGTTCGAGTACTTCTTTGCCGTGCAAAGAAAGGAGTTCCCCGTGTCAGGCACTGTCTTGCCGACGACCGTCCCGTCCTGCACGCGATATTCCGCCTTGCCGCTGTGCTGCTCCCAGCCAGTCAGTGTTTTTCCATCGAAGAGAGAGACAAAAGCATCTTCGGCACGGGATGAAATCGACAGGCCAAGAAGAGCGGCGGGGAGAAGGAGACGGTTGGTTTTCATAGGGAGCCGCTACAACGGTCCCGCCATCAACGATCTGGCAGCACAAAATAAAATTGATAGGCCGGAATCAATTGGTGTGTCCGGTTTTCTCTCGCGCCGCCGGATGCTCCTGCTAACAATTGGCGCACCTCTCTTCAATCATCTGAATGAAACGCTATTCCCTCGGCATCGACTACGGCACCAATTCCTGCCGCTCTCTTCTCATTGATCTCGACAACGGAACGGAGGTGGGTTCGACGGTGTTCAACTATCCTTCAGGTGAGATGGGCATTCTGCTTGATCCCAAGGATCCGCATGTGGCGCGGCAGAATCCTCAGGATTATCTTGATGGTCTGGAAGCCGTGACACGCGGTGCTTTGCAGCAGGCGGCGGCGAAGGTGCCTGGCTTTGACGCCGCGCAGGTCGTTGGCATCGGCATCGACACCACGGGAAGTACGCCGATCCCGGTGAATGCGCAAGGCACGCCGCTTGGACTACTGCCGGAATTTCAAGGCAATCTCAATGCGATGGTCTGGCTCTGGAAGGATCACACCGGCTATGCCGAAGCCGCGGAGATCACCCAACTCGCGACCGAGATCCGGCCTGACATCATCGCCAAATGTGGCGGCATCTACTCAAGCGAGTGGTGGTGGAGCAAGATCCTGCGCTTGAGTCGTGTGGATGCAAAGGTGTTCGAGGCTGCATTCAGTTTTGTCGAACATTGCGACTGGATTCCCGCTGTGCTCACCGGCAATACCGATCCACTCACGCTGAAGCGTTCCGTCTGCGCTGCCGGTCACAAAGCCATGTTCAGCAGTGAATGGGGCGGTCTTCCTGACAAAGAGTTTCTGGCCAGGCTCGATCCCAAACTCGCTGATCTGCGGGACCGGTTGTACAGCGATGCCCACACTTCGGACACAAGGGCGGGCGACCTCTGCCAGGAATGGGCGCAACGGCTCGGTTTGAAAGCAGGCATCGCAATCGCAGTCGGTGCTTTCGATGCTCATATGGGAGCAGTCGGTGCTGGTATCAAAGAAGGTACTCTGGTCAAAATTCTCGGCACCAGCACTTGTGATCTCATGATTGCTCCGGCGAGCAAGCCCTTGGCCGATGTGCCCGGCGTGTGCGGCATCGTCAACGGCTCCGTGCTGCCCGGTTATTACGGCATTGAAGCCGGCCAGAGTGCGGTGGGCGATATCTTCCTGTGGTTCGTCAATCACCTCGTGCCCGACAGCTACGGGGCGACGGTCGGCGACAAGTTTGTGAACATGGAGAAGGCCATGCTCGGCAAAAATCCGGGATCCACCGGTCTGCTCGCCCTTGATTGGAACAATGGCAACCGGACCATCCTTGTTGATGTCCGCCTGACAGGCCTGTTGTTAGGCCAGACATTGCACACCGAGGCGCATGAGATTTACCGCGCCTACATTGAGGCCACCGCGTTTGGTGCGCTGACCATCATCAAGCGCGTCGAGGAATACGGCGTGAAGATCGACGAGGTGATCAACACCGGCGGGCTCTCCATCAAGAATGCCACACTCATGCAGTGCTACGCTGACATCATTGGCAAGCCCATGAAAGTCAGCCAGAGCGAGCAAACCTGCGCTCTCGGTGCCGCCATCTTCGGAGCCGCCGCCGCCGGAGCGGGAACGCTCGCCGACTTGCAGACCAAAGTCACCGCGGTGCGCGAGAAGGTGTATCACCCCATCCCGGAGAATCAGTCCGTGTATGCCGAGTTGTATGCCCTTTACCGCACCCTGCATGACGCCTTCGGCACCGCTGAGTGGAGCGGGAAGATCAATCATGTCATGAAGCAACTCCTGGACATCCGGGCGCGGCAGAGCTGAGAGGGAGATGTGTATTTGGTTAGGTGAGTGACCGTGTCATTTGGCCAGGATGCTCACCGAGCCGCTTTCGCCCTTGTAGTCCGGGATCTTCGGGGTCTCGGTCAGGAAGTAGCCACGAGCCCCCTGATAGGGCCCTTTTTGCAGGATTACAGCGCGGAACAGGGGACGTCTGCCGTCGGTGTGGGTGAAGTTCCCCGAAATCAAACCGGTGGCTTTCACAATGCTCAGAGTGGCATTGTAGACGGGTCCCACATTGACCACCGCATCGTTGGGGCTGATCCTCAGGTTCTGAATGATGGGCGCGCTGAGCAGGCCATGACTAAGGGTAAGTGTGGCGTTCGGGCTGATGGCTTGCAGGCCGGGGAAGACACTGGTGGCGGGCACTGCAGGCGGCACCACGTAATCAGCGCCGGCCAGATCGACCAGAATGCCATCCGTCCAGCCGTTGGGGTACCACTGCACGTTTTGATAGGGCCGGATCCATTGCAGATCCATGCCGGTCACGGTGGCGGTGTTTTCCAATGTGGCCATGCCGGCGAGGCAGCCCTTCAGTCCGTAGAGTTGAGCAAAGACGGGCCATTGCTGATTTTTTGACAGTGGCGCGCTGGCGGTGATGCTCGTGTCATCAGCCAGCCTGCCACTGAGGGTGACGGTGCCGTTCACATTCACAGTCATCGTCGCATAACCATCCCCCTGCGGGTAATAAGCGGCATCAAGGCCGGAGGGTTGCTGCGCTTTTGCAGGAAAGGTCA
Organism: uncultured Verrucomicrobiota bacterium; assembly: GCA_903960845.1. GTDB lineage: Bacteria > Verrucomicrobiota > Verrucomicrobiia > Verrucomicrobiales > Verrucomicrobiaceae > Prosthecobacter. Next base: position 7,097 of record CAJCCF010000030.1, read on the forward strand.
GAGTGTATGGCTTCGTCGTGGTGCCGGCCAGGGTCTCGGGCACCTTGGCGGTCGCGCTGTAGTGGGCGCGGTCCGCATCGATGGTGGAATTGGCAATGACCTCACCGCGATAGATCTGTTGCACGCTGCCGGTGATTTTGCCCGTGGTACCGGTCGTGTCGAGTTGCAGCCGCACATCCAGGTTGGGTTTGCCGGTGCGCGTGAGGTTGAGCACCCTGGCACGATTGATGCCAAAGCGGGCGGTGCCGGTGTTGTCAAAGGTGCCCGCTACCGGCAGGCTCAATCCATCCATGAGCAGTTTGCCGGTGAATGCTCCGGTGCCAGCCACCACGACGTTTTGCAGCATGCCCACGGTGTCCACTCCAGGCGCTGTGCCATCCGGTGCGGGCACATTGGTGGACGGCGCCACCAGACCGTTGAAACTGCCGATGACTGCAGGCACGAAGGGATTGGGAATGAAATTGGCCGTGAGCACCAGCCCTGGCTGGTGAGTGAAATACAGGAGAGGGTATTCCGCCGACTCGGGTGTGATGCCTGTGCCCGCGATGTTGTTTGCAGTCCAACCGTTGAAAACAAAGCCAAGATTGGGTTTGGTCTGGAGGAAGTAAGTCTTGCCAATCTCCCGGCTGACCGTTTGGGGGTAAGGCCCCTGAGGCGATCTGATTTGACCGGAACCCGGCGGATTGACCGTGACCACGAGATTGCTCATCACGGCATAAGTGAACGTGCGGTTTTGAACAGCGGAGATGTTGCCCCGTGAATCAAGGCTGCGCGCGGTCACGGTGTTGCTGCCCGCCATGAGTTGGGTCAGTGGTGCCGTGAATGTCGCTGTCAAACCCGTCGCTGCGACGGTGGTGACGGCATCGGTAAAGAGTCCTCCATTGACCGACACCTGAACCCTTTCAACGCGGTTCGTATCTGCAGACGTGCCCGTGACGTTCACGGCACCTTGTGGCACGCTGGCATTCGCTGCCGGGGTGGTGATGGCGACAGTCGGCGGTTGAACATCATTGAAGTCCACGATGCGAATCGTGGTGGATGCCGGAGTCCCCAAAGTGGCACCACCCGTGGCACCACTCAATGTTAGCGTGAGTGTTTCGCTGGCTTCATTGAGAGCGTCCATTTGGATGACCAAAGGCACTGTTTTATTGGTCTCTCCGTCGCCGAAATTCACCAGGTAACTATTCAGTGCCGTGAAATCACCGGGTGCCGCCGCGATGCCATTGGCGGAGGAAACCTTCACCGTGACAGCTCCTTCACTGCCACCCATGCGAACGACGGGCACATCCAGGGTGCCGGTTTCTTCATTGACAAGGATCAGACCGTTGCCAAAGGCCAGTTTACCGGGCGTTGCCGTCCTGCCTGTCCCGGTGAGCGTGATGTCGAAGGGATTCTCATTCGCATCATTGCTGGCGATGTGAATGGCGGCGGTACGTGCGCCCGCAGCACTAGGATCGAATGACACGGTGAAGGTCGTGTTTGTCCCGCCAGCCAAGGTGGTGGCACCCAGAGCACCCACGGTGAAGTCAGCGCTGTTGGTTCCATTTTTGGTGATGACCAATCCCGTCAAATCTGTCGCTCCGATGTTTCTGATGGTGAACATTTTTATCAATGGAGCACCGCTCACATTGACTGCGCCAAAGGCCACCGTGGCAGTGCCATCCACGAGATCATTGCCTGCCGGTTGTTCCACTGCGATCTCCCTTTCGGGAGCCAGGGTTGTGAAAGTGAGGTCGGCTCCGCTGCCTGCGCCGCCATTGGCGCGGAAGTGGTAGGTGGTGGCGGGCGTGAGGCCGGTGATCGCGGCTGTCACCGGTGTCGTGGTGCTACCGGTCACGGGTGTTGGTGTGCCGGCGACCTGAGTTCCGTAAGTGTTTGTTATACCGTAATCGAAGGACACAACAGCGCTGCCGCCAGCAGCGTTCACGCTGCCGTTCAGTGTGGCGCCAGTGGTCGTGACGGACGTCGCAGCCAGTGTGATGGCCACTGGATCAGGCGGTGAGGCGACGAAGCCAATGCTGTGATTTTCACCATTGATCCATCCACCCTGATCGCGCGCACCTGCCACGAAGTGCTCTCCGGCAAGAAGTGAGGCCGTGCTCACGGCGACAGGCACATGACTCTCCGCCGTGGTGGAGTCGCCCAATTGGCCATTCCCGTTGCCACCCCAGGCGGCCAGCGTGCCGTCGGAGCACAGGGCCTGGCTGTGATTGCCGCCGGCAGTGAAGGCGATGATCGTTTTGCCGGCGAGCACGCCTGTCTGATCCACCGCCACCGGCACCGAACTTGGATTGGTGGTGCCGTTGCCCAACTGACCGCCGCCATTCGACCCCCAGGCAGCGAGAGTCCCGTCCGAGCACAGCACCAGATTGTGTTCTCCTCCACTGGTGATGGCGATAACGCTCTTGCCGTCGATTGCCGAACCAACGGTGCTCACCAATTCCGGCACAAGGCTGTCGTAACCCCATGTGGCCAGTTTGCCGTCCGAGCACAGCACCAGACTGTAACCATCGCCAGTCGCAATGGCTGTCACCATTCTGCCAGCAAGCGCGCCAGAGTTGCCGACCGAAACAGGAGCATGGCTGATGTAGCCCCAGGCGGCCAGCGTGCCGTCCGAACACAATGCCAGATTGGAGAGATAGCCTGCGGCGATAGCGACGATCGTTTTGCCGGCAAGCACGCCCGAGGTGTCTACGGCCACCGGCACAAGATTGGGTGTCTTGCTCGAACTGCCGTTGCCAAACTGGCCAAATTCGTTGCTGCCCCAAGCCGCCACCGTTCCATCAGAACACAGGGCCAGATTGTGAGTGGCACCTGCGGCGATGGCGATGACCGTCTTGCCTGTGAGCGCACCCGTTTGATGCACGGCCACAGGCAGACTGCCGTAACCGTAGTTCACATTAGACGGCAGATTTCCCCAGGCCGCCAGCGTGCCGTCCGAGCATAAAGCCAAGCTGTGAATGTCGCCTGCGGCGATGGAGATGACCGTTTTTCCAGCGAGCACACCTGCGCTTTGCACCGCCACTGGATCATGCCTTTCATCAGTCGTCCCATCGCCAACCTGCCCATAGTTATTGGCTCCCCAGGCTCTTGCCCTGGTGTTTGCCCACTGCAAGACCAGATCATTGCCATTGCCGCCGAAGTAGTTGGCCACGAAGCGGTAAAGCGCGCCGTTGAACGTGAACTCGACTAACTGCCCTTGTGTCAGATTGGCGAAGGTGCCGTTGATGAAACTCAAGCCAGTGTTGTTCACCACCATCAGACTGGTGCCCGCGACCGGCGCATGGTTCAGGGTGAGATTCACCGTGTTGCCCGTGGCCGTGAAGCCATTCGTCATCAGCGGCACCTCGCTGCCGGTGGTGTAAGTTGCCGGCAAAGTGGTGATACCACTTCCTGTTAGGTTGATGTCAAAGAGGTTCTCACTGCTGTCATTGTTGGCAATTGAAAGTGACGCTGTCCTGGCTCCGGCGCTGGTGGGGGTGAAGCGCACGGTGAACGTTGTCTGCCCCGCGCTGGCAACCGGCGAAGACGGTTGTGCAACGATGGTGAAGAGTGCCGCATCAATGCCGCCCAGGATCACTTTGGGCGTGCCGTTCAGCGTCAGACTGGCGGAGCCTGTGTTCTTGAGGGTGAAGACCAGGTCTTTTGAACTGCCCGCCATGATTGCACCGAATGCCTTGCTGCCTCCATCGGGGATATCCACCGCAGACTGCTCCACCGCGATTTCAGGCTGACCCGGAGTGGTGAAGGTCATGTCAGGTCCGTAGCTGGTGCCTGCCGCATTGATGCCTTTCACCCGGAAGTGATAGGTGGTGACCGGCAGGAGACCCGTAAGCACCGCGCTCACAGGCGTGGTGCTGCTGCCGGTGACAGGAGTCGGCGCGGCTGCGACACTGCTGCCATAGGCATTGGTTAGACCGTACTCAAAGGATATGGTGCTGTCGTTGTTGTTGGCGTTCACGGCGCCATGCAGCGTGGCACCGGTGGTGGTCAGGTCGGTCGCCGCCAAGGTCGTCACCGTGGGGTATGGAGGCGAGGCGACGTTCCCCAAGCTGTGATGGGTGGAGCCAAAAATTCCGCCTTGATTGATCGCACCTGCGGCGAAGCGCTCCCCCGCAGCGAGTGAGGTGGTGCTGACGATCACCGGCGCATGGCGTTCATCATGGGTCCCGTCGCCCAATTGACCATCCTCATTGCCTCCCCAGGATACCAGGGTGCCATCAGAGCAGAGCGCCTGGCTGTGATTTCCGCCTGCAATGATGCCGACGACGGTCTTGCCGGAGAGCGCACCTGATGTATCGACAGCCACGGGTGACATGCTGTCCGTTGTACTGTTGTTGCCCAGTTGGCCATTGCTGTTCAATCCCCAGGCGGCCAGCGTTCCATCCGAACAAAGCACCAGATTATGATACGCTCCTGAAGCGATGGCGACGACATTCTTGCCGGCGATCACCGAGCCTGCGGTATCCACAGCCGCCAGTTCACCACCCATTTCGTTGCTCCCCATCGTGCCATCTGAAAACAGCGTCTGAATAAAATAATCCCCGCAAGCAATCGCATTGATTGTCTTTCCGGCTAGTGCGCCAGTCACTTCGACAACCACCGGTCGCAGTACTCCTCTTCCCCAGGTGACCAGCGTGCCGTCTGAGCACAAGGCCAGACTGGGTTTTTGACCTGCGGCAATCGCGATGACCGTTTTACCCAGGAGCACACCTGTCTGATCAACCGCGACCGGAATGACACTGGATGTTCTCGTGCCATTGCCGAACTGGCCTTCATCATTGCTGCCCCAGGCCGCGACCGTACCATCGGAACACAGCGCCAGACTGTGAGCCAATCCTGCGGCGATGGCGACCACCCTTTTGCCAACCAGTGCACCCGTGTGATCGATCAATTTGGGCTCACCGCTGGAATCGCCGTGCCAATCGAATCCCCAAATGGCAAGAGAACCATCCGAGCAAAGGGCCATCGTGTTCAGTCCGCCTCCGGCTACGGAGATGACCGTCCTGCCTGCAAGCACACCGGTGTAGTCGATGTTTTCAGGAACCAGAGTGTCATTCAACGATGTCGTGCCATTACCCAACTGACCCACGCCGTTATTTCCCCATGTCATGATTCTCGTATTCGCCCAATGCAGAACCAGATCATTGCCGGTGCCGCCGAAGTAGTTGGCCACGAAGTTATAGGTGATGCCGCCAAAGATCAGCGGCACAGCCTGCCCCTGTGCCAGGTTGCTGAAGGTGCCATTGATGAAGCCCAGGCCGGTGTTGTTCACCAGCCTCAAATTGGTGCCGGGGACGGGGGCGAAGTTCAGGGTGATCGGACCCATGGCGATCCCGGTGGTGCTGAATCCATCGCTTGTGACGCCGATGTCCGTGGCGCTGTTAAACGTGGGGGTTAACACGGCGCCCGTGCCTGTGATCGTGATATCAAAGGGGTTCTTGCTGCCGTCGTTGTTGCTGATCGAGAGAGACGCAGTTTTGGCCCCGGTGCTGACCGGTGCAAAGCGCACGGTGAAGGTCGTGCTGCCGCTCGGAACCACGGGTGAGGCGGGCGGTGACGTCACGGTGAAGAGTGCCGCATCGGTGCCACCCACGGCCACTTTTGGGGTGCCGCCCAGAGTCAGGTCGGCGGCACCCGTGTTCTTGATCGTGAAGACCAAATCAGCCGTGCTGCCGACGACCACCTGACCGTAATTCACCGTGGCGGAGTCATCAGCCAAATCATTGCCTGGGGGTTGTTCCAGCTTCATGGCTGGCAAGCTGGCCAGTGAGTAGGAGGTTACTGATTCGATCAGGCCAGCACTGGCATTTCCACGTCCTCCAAGAGTTCGGCCTTGAGCGCGCAGATGTCCGCTTGCCGGAAGGGTGAGTCCTGCGAGTTGCCAGTTGGCCGAGGTTCCCACGCGTGTGCCGTTGCCGAGAGGGCCCCAGGTCATGCCGGAGTCCGTGCTCAGTTCAAACGTCACCTGCGACACCTCAGGCGCAGCCCCTCCTCGCTGCCACTGCACCTGCATCGCATTCGGTGCACTCAGGGTCTGGGTCGCTGGGGCGTTGATCAATCGCGCCAAAAATGTGCGTGCAGTCGGGGCCACATCGCCGCTTGGCTGGAGCGAGGTGAAACTGCCCCCAACCAGAATGGCATCGTCCGCCTGCACCGCCACACTGTGAACCTCGCCGTTTGCCTTCGGATCAAAGCCGGCATCCAAGGAACCGGTGGCATTGATTCGCGCGACATACTGCCGGGCAGTCGCGACCATTGCTCCATTGGGCTGGAGAGTGGTGAACGATCCTCCGAGCAGGATCATCCCGTCCGTCTGGATCGCGATGCTGCGAACTTCTCCATTGGCTTTGGGGTCGAAAGTCAGGTCGAGGTTACCGGCGGTATCAAGCCGCGCGATGTTGGAGCGCATGGTCGGCGAGACCGCTCCGTTTGGCTGAAGGGTGGTGAAGGCACCTCCCACCAGAATGCTCAAGTCCGCCTGCACCGCCACGCTGGAGACATCACTGTTGGCTTTTGGATCGAACGTCGCATCCAGGACGCCGCTGACATCGACCCTGGCGATGTATTGCCGCACGGTCGGAGACGGCGCGCCATTGGGCTGGAGTGTGGTGAACGAGCCGCCGAGCAGGATCATCCCGTTTGGTTGAACTGCGATGCTCAAGACGGTGTTGTTTGCCTTTGGATCGAAAGTCATGTCGAGAGCGCCAGTGGCTTCGAGTCGGGCAATTTTGTTGCGCGGAGTCTGGGTCACCTCGCCAGTTCCCTGAATCGAAGTGAACAAACCCCCGATCAGAATCATACCGTTGGGTTGCAGCGCGATGCTGTGGACGGTTCCACGCGTGCTTGTCCTAACATTGAATGCTGCATCGAGCGTGCCGTCGGCATTGACGCGGGCGATGCACCATCGTGTGGATGGTGCCGGTGCTCCATTGGGCTGAAGCGTGCTGAAGGCACCACCAAGCAGAATCATGCCATTCGGCTGAACCGCCACACTGTGGACGACACCATTCGCTTTGGGATCAAATCCCATGTCCAAGCCGCCGCCCACATTGAGCCGTGCGACGTTGCTGCGTGGCACGCCGTTTACGGAACTGAAGTTGCCCGCGATGATGGTCTGCCCATTCGGTTGCACGGCCGTGGCGTGAACGTAGCCACCTACAATGACGGGATTGAGCAAGTCCAGAGTTCCCGGGGCACGATAAGTATAAAGCATGTTCGCGGTATTCGTCCCGCCGGGGGTGGTGACCAGGACGCTGGCGGTGCCTGCCACACCCGCCGGGGTGGTGGCGTTGATCGTGGTGGCATTCACCACAGTGACTCCTGTCGCAGCGCTGCCGCCGATGGTCACGTCGGTAGCTCCTGTGAAGTTCGTGCCGGTGATGGTCACGCTGGTGCCGCCTGCGGTGCTGCCGCTGATGGGGAGAATCGAAGCAACGGTCGGGGCAGGTGGTATCAGCCCGCTGTAGCTGGTCACCTGCTCCACCAGACCGGAGCTCCCGCTAAAGTAGCTGCCTGCGGTGCGGCCACGGGAGCGGAGCTGGCCGCTGGTGGGCAGAGAGAGGCCGGCGAGGTGCCAGTTGGACGTGCCACCCAAGCGGGTGGCGGTGCCGCCCAGTGGGGTGTAGCTGGCACCGCCGTTTGTGCTCAGCTCAAAGGTTGTCTGCGTGACATCCGGAGCACTGCCTCCACGCATCCACATTACCTGGGTCGTATCTACCGCGCTCAACGACTGCGTCGATGTGTCATTGAGCAACCGGGCAAACAAATAGCGCGCGGTCCCACCCACGTTGGTGAATGTGCCCGCAAGCAGAACCCGGCCGTTTTCCTGCACACCCACGCCATAGACGACGTCGTTCGCAGCGGAATTGAAGGTCGCATCGAGCGTTCCATTGGCCGCCACCCTCGCGATGCAGTTGCGCGTGGTCCCACCCACGTTGGTGAAGGAACCCGCAAGCAGAATCTGGCCATCCGCCTGCACCGCCACGCTATTGACGTAGTTGTTCGCATTGGGATTGAAGACCGGATCGAGCGTGCCATCGGCCGCCACCCTCGCGATGCGATTGCGCGGGGTCCCTCCCACGAAGTTGAAGGCACCCGCGAGCAGAATCTGGCCGTCCGCCTGCACCGCCACGCTTGTGACATAGTTGTTCGGATTGGGATTGAAGCTGGCATCCACTGTGCCATTGGCTGCCACCCGCGCGATGCGGTTGCGCGCAGTCCCGCCCAAGCTGGTGAAAAAGCCACCGAGCAGAATTTGGCCATCCTCCTGCACCACCACACTATTGACGTTGTCGTTCGCATTGGGATTGAAGCCTGGATCCAGCGTGCCATTGGCCGCCACCCTCGCGATGCAGTTGCGCCCGGTACCACCCACAAC
>CAJCCF010000031.1 GCA_903960845.1 uncultured Verrucomicrobiota bacterium
AATCGAACCTGAATCTGCGGCTTCGGAGACCACCATTCTATCCGTTGAAATACGGGCGCTTCGCGGTGGATGTTCTCGCATGCCGAAACGGTGTGGGCAAGTGCGGATTTACCGCTCTTGCCTTGTTCGACACAGGATGCCGGCAGAAGGCCGCAATTAAGAGAATAGAGCCAGAAGCTTGTAGAACCCGTAGGCAAGGGCCGCCGTGACGGGAATGGTCATGACCCAAGCCCAGATGATGCGCTCGACCAGGCTCCATTCGATGGCGTTCCAGCGGCGTGCGGCACCGACGCCCATGATGCTGGTGGTGATGGTGTGCGTGGTGCTGACAGGCATGCCGAGCGATCCGGTGACGGCGAGGATGGTGGCGGCGGTGGTCTCTGCGGCGAAGCCATGGACGGGTTTCATTTTGACCATCTTGTGCCCGAGGGTCTTGATGATGCGCCAGCCGCCAGCGTAGGTGCCCGCAGCCATGGTGAGGGCGCAGGTGACCATGATCCAGAGTGGAATGCTTGCGCTTTTGTCGGGAATGCGCAGGAAGTGCAGCCAGGCGGGCAGGCCATCAAGATCGCCCGCCTTGGTGGAGGCAAAGAGGGTGAGCATGATGATGCCCATGGTCTTCTGGGCATCGGCCATGCCGTGACCAAAACCCATGTAGCCGGCACTGAGAATCTGCAGTCTGCCAAAGGTGGAGTTCACGGTGTTGGGCCGCCAATTGCGGATGAGGAAAAACAGGATGCCCATGAGGATGAAGCCGATGCTGAAGCCGAGAACGGGAGAAGAGATCATGGGCACGACGACCTTGTGGAAGATGCCCTCCATGTCAGCCGTGGCCAGACCGGTCTTGGAGTCGATCTTGTGACGCGACCAGATGAGGACGTGCCAGTTCCATGAGCCGGGAGCGGAGGCCATGGCGGCACCGATGAGGGCGCCGATGAGGGCGTGACTGGAGCTGGATGGCATGCCGAACCACCAGGTGATGAGATTCCAAATAATGGCGCCGAGCATGGCGCACAGGATGGTGAGCGAGGTGATTGCGACGACTTTGTCATCGATGAGGCCGCTGTGCATGGTCTTGGCCACGGCCTGACCGCAGAAGGCACCGATGAGGTTGGTGCTGGAAGCCAGCAGGAGTGCCTGACGCGGGGTCAGCACCTTGGTGGAGACCACGGTGGCGATGGCGTTGGCGGTGTCGTGAAAGCCGTTGATGTACTCAAAGGCCAGCACCACCAGCAGCACCACAAAGAGGAGGAGCAGAGCGGAGGTCATACGCGGCGCTCAGGAGTATTTGAGGACGATGTGGGAGACGACGTTGCCGGCATCCCGGCAGCGGTCATAGACCTTTTCCATGAGATCGTAGAGATCCTTCAGGTAGATGACGGAGACGCTGTCATGTCTGCCGGAGTAGAGGTCACGCAGGGTTTCGAGCATGAGTTTGTCAGCCTCTCCCTCGATGAATTGCAGTTTGGCGTTGTGGTCTTTGACGCGCTCCAGATGGAGCTTTTTACGCAACTCCTGAACGATGGTGACGACGGTGTCCGCGGCTTCCTGCATCATCTTGAGGTGCTTGGAGAAATCCACGCCCTGCAGGCGATCCGGGGCGATGATGATGCGTTCGGCGATTTTTTCGAGGGTCTTCGGGATCTTGTAGATCGAGTTTGCCAAGGCTTCGACATCTTCGCGCTCAAGGTCACTGACAAAAGTGCGGCAAAGAGCCTCGTCGATCTTTTCGGTGGTCTGCTTGTTCTTGCGGCGTGAAAGAATCAGGGCATCCAGCGAGCGGTCGGAGGCCGACTGGGAAAGGAGCTGGTTCAGGGCTTGAACGCTGAACCTGGCCTCTTCGGCACTGGCTTCAAGCAGGTCATAAAAGACATCCGTTTTGCCGAAAAACTTTTGCAGGGAGATCATAGGAAGGGAGAGGTTGGTGGGGCGGCGAAGTCTGACGACAGAGGGCGCTGGATGTCAAGTGACGAACCTGACAGGGCACGGAACTCAGGCGGCGGGCATCGCCTCGAGCTCCTCGGTGGCTTTTTCCCAGGCTGCGGTCTGTTTGGCGATGGATGGCTCGAGTTTCTCCAACTCTTCACTAAGGGAGCGGAACTTCACGGGATCGGCATACGTGGCACCGTCTTGCAGCAGGAGAACGATCTCGTGCTTGCGCTTGTCCATGGCGGTCAGTTCGGCTTCGATTTTGGAGACCTTTTGCTCCACCTCCTTGCGGCCCTTGCTGCGGGCATTTCGGGCATCGGCCTCCTGACGGCGCTGCTCTTTTGATTTTGCCGGTGAGGCGGGCGCGGTGCTGCCGGACGGCTTTGATTCCCACGAGACGGGCTGACTGTTGGTTAGGCTGGCGGTGAGTGCGTGACGTGCGGAGGAGGCCTTGGTCTTGTCGAGGAAGTATTGATAATCACCGGCGTAAGGGGTGATCACACCGCTGGCGATGTGGATGACGGTTTTGGCCATGGCGCGGATGAAGTGAACGTCATGGCTGATGAAAACCAGGGTACCTTCATAGTCTTCAAGCGCGTTGATCAGGGCGTCGATGCTGCCCATGTCGAGGTGGGTCGTGGGCTCGTCCATGAGCAGGAGATTCGGCGGATCCAGCAACAGACGCACCAGGGCGAGACGGGACTTTTCGCCGCCACTGAGGATGCCCACGGGCTTGAAGACATCATCGCCCTGAAACAGGAAGGAACCAAGCAGCGTGCGGCAGAGGTTTTCACCGGGACGGCTTGGCAGATCCATCGCGGACTGCAGCACGGTGTGCTTCATGTTCAGAACGTCCCCGCGATACTGGGCGAAGTAGCCGAGCTTCACATTGTGACCGAGTTCATGCTTTCCGCCCTGAGGCTTGAGGGCGCCCGCGAGCAGCTTGAGCAGGGTTGATTTACCCGCACCGTTCGGGCCCACAAGCACGATGCGCTGACCGCGCTCGATCTCGAAATCGAGTCCCTGATACACGGGCTTTTCGCCATAAGCGAAATCGAGTCCCTTGAGTGCCATCACTCGCTGACCGCTGCGCGGTGGCTGTGGAAAACGGAATTTCACGGTTTTCGCCGCCGCCACGGGGGCGTCGATTTTTTCCATGCGCCCGATCATTTTCAGCTTGTCCTGGGCGCGGGAGGCGAAGTTGGCCTTGGCTTTGAAGCGGTCCGCCCACTGCTGCATTTTGGCGATTTCGCGCTGCTGATTGTCATAGGCACCCTGAAGCTGATCTTCACGTGCGGCTTTCTCGCGCAGATAGTCATCGTAATTGCCGCGATAGCGCGTCACCTTGCCGCGGCCGATTTCCAGGATGGTGCCGGTCAGGGCATTGAGGAACTCACGGTCATGCGAGATCATGAGGATGGCTCCTGGATAGCTTTCGAGGTATTCCTGGAACCAGATGAGGGATTCCAGATCAAGATGGTTTGTCGGCTCATCGAGCAGGAGTAGATCAGGCTCCTGGACCAGCAATCGGGCAAGATGGGCGCGCATGACCCAACCGCCGCTGAGTGTGCGGGCATTGCGGTCGAAGTCGCTCTCGCGAAAGGCCAGGCCTTTGAGGATGCGCTTGGCTTTGGGTTCCGCCTCCCAGGCGCTGTGCTCATGGACGTGGCTGGTGGCCAGTTCCAGGACGGTCATGTCGTCCACCGGGGCGCTTTCCTGTGGCAGGTAGCCGAAATCGAGCCCCTTTTCCATCGTCACCTGGCCGTCATCGGGAATGGTCTCGCGCAGCAGGAGCGAAAACAGGGTTGATTTGCCTGCTCCATTAGGCCCGATCAGGCCGATTTTTTCGCCGCGATTGATGTGAAAAGAGACGCCACTGAAAAGGGTGCGGCCTGCAAAAGTTTTACTGACATTGGAAACGGAGAGCATTGGGGCGCTTCCTGTGCGCGGAAATCATGCCGAGTGCAAGCAGACTGTCCAAACCTTGGGCGTCAACGGCAGGTGGGGTATCGGTAAAGGCCAGAAAATACGACGAAATGAATACCAAGGGGGCTTTGACTCGATCCGGTGGCACCAGATTTTGTGCGATTCGTCCTGTTACTGGTGTCGCAGGGCCTCGACGGGATTCATCATGGCGGCGCGGCGGGCAGGGTAGATCCCGAAGGCGATGCCGGTGAGAACGGAGATGAGGAAGGCCAGGGCGGGTGACCAGATTTTCACCACGGTGGTGACCCCGGCAAAATGCTCCACGGCGATGGGAATGCCGACGCCGAGCACGACGCCGATGATGCCGCCAGCGCCTGAGAGCAGCACGGTCTCGATCAGGAACTGCACGACGATGTCGGCCTGCCGGGCTCCCATTGCTCGACGGATGCCGATCTCGCGGGTTCGCTCCGTCACACTGGCCAGCATGATGTTCATGATGCCGATGCCCCCGACAAGCAGAGAGATGGCCGCGATGCTGCCGAGCACGATGCTGAAGATGCGCTTGGTGCGCTCGGCCTGCCGCAGAAGCTCGACTGGCACGATCATCCGCCAGTCTTCTTTCTTGTGGTTGGACGCAAGAATCTGCCTGATCGCATTGGCGCGGCCCTCCACTTGATTGACGTCCTGCACACGCACGACGGCCTCGTGAAATTCGACCTTTTCAGCTTCGAAACTGCCGCTGCGAAAACGGAAGAAGGTCTCGCCGTACTGGTCCATGAGCGTGGTGAAGGGGATCAGCACCTGAGAGTCTGCAGAACTGCGCTTGCCGCCTTCACCGCCGATGCGCTGGCCTTCGTTTTGGAGAATGCCAAGCACTTTATAGTAGTAACCTTTCACGCGCACCGATTTGCCTGAGGGAGTGGAAAGGGGGAAGAGCGCTGCGGCGGCACTTTCGTTGAGCACGCATACGGGTAGCTTGTCGTGCATTTCCAGATCATTGAAAAATCGGCCCTGGATGAGTTGCCGGTTTCTCATCTCGGGATAGATGGGTAAAACGCCGAGAATCTGACCATCCACACTGCGGTCGAAGTTCCAAATATTCTCCGTCAGGATGCGTGATGGCACGACGACCTGAATTCCCGGCACAGTCTGCCGGATCTGCTGAATGTCGCGCTCAGTCAGACCGTACTCCAGAACCATGCTGCGGGACTCGGCTGAGGAACCCTGGCCGTCAGGCGGTTTGACGCTTTCCAGAATGATGTTTTGGCTGCCAAGCCTCCGGATCTGTTCCTGCGCCTCATAACTGGCACCTTCACCGATGGCGAGCATGGCGATGACTGAAGCGACGCCGAAGATGACGCCGAGAGCGGTGAGAAAGGAGCGTAGTTTGTTAAGCCAGATGCTCTTGAGTCCGAGTGAAACCGTGCGCCAAAGATGCTGGGGAGAGACAGCGAGGCGGAGGATCGGGTGACGGGCAAGAAACGACATTCGGGGGCGGGGGAGTATAGCACGCTCAATACGGTGCGTTTCATTCACTGCGCAGGTGCAGTTGTTGGAATCCAACGGCGGCGGGGATCAAGCGTGGCTTGTGGAATGACCATTGACCGGGGCTCATGCGCCGAGTTGTCGAGCCCACTCGATGGCGCGCAGCATTCCAGTCGCCTTGTTCACGGTTTCCTGATATTCGGAGGCTGGATCAGAATCGGCCACGACTCCGGCACCAGCCTGCACGTAGGCTTTGCCATCCTTGACCACGCAGGTGCGCAGAGCGATGCACGAATCCAGATTGCCATCGAAGCCGAAGTAGCCCACCGCGCCGGCATAGGCGCAGCGCTTGCTCTTCTCCACTTCATTGATGATTGCCATGGCGCGCACCTCGGGGCTGCCGCTAACAGTCCCGGCGGGAAAGGTGGCCCGCATCACGTCGTAGGCGTTTTTGTCGGCATGCAGATGACCGTCCACGTTGCTGACGATGTGCATGACGTGGCTGTAACGCTCGATGATCATGAGGTCACTGACGCGCACACTTCCGTAATCGGCGACCCGGCCCACGTCATTGCGGGCCAGATCCACGAGCATGATGTGCTCCGCGCGCTCCTTGGGATCATTGAGGAGTTCATTCGCCAAAGCGTCATCCTCGGCTTTTGTTTTGCCCCTCCAGCGCGTGCCTGCGATGGGGCGGATGTCGATGCGTCCATCCAGACATTTCACGTGCACTTCAGGTGAACTGCCGACCAGTGAGAAGCCTGATGGCAGATCCAGGCAAAACATGTATGGCGATGGATTCACATGCCTCAGTGCGCGGAAGAGGTCGATGGAGGTTCCGGTGTAATCGGTTTCGAAGCGCTGGGAAGGCACACCCTGGAAAATGTCGCCGGCGCCGATGTATTCCTTCATTTTCACCACCATCGCCTCATATTCAGCGCGGGTTGTGTTGCTCACCGGCGGCGGTAGTTGCTCATTGGTCACCGGGGCAAAGGTCTGCATCGGCTTGACGGCGAGAGGCTGTGAAAGCTTTTCAATCAGCACCTCAATCTGCGTGCGGGCCCAATCATAAGCCGCCTCCAGCGTGGGGTGTTCGTCGGTGTGGACGTTGGCCACCAGCGAAAGGCGCCGGGTGCGATGATCAAAGATGAGCACCGTGTCGGTGAGCATGAAGACCATGTCAGGCAGGCCCAGTTCATCCTTCGGCGGTGGGGGTAAGGTTGGCTCAAAGAAGCGCACCATGTCATAGGCCAGGTAGCCGACGGCACCGCCATGGAAAACCGGGATGCGCGCGGACTCGGCCGGTTGATAGGGCGCCATGATTAGGCGCAGTTCCTCCAGTGGATCGGTGCTGGTGGTATAGCGGCGCACCTTGCCGCGCTCCTCCACTTCGATATCCCGGCCACGCGCGGTGAAGATCAGCCTGGGAGAGCTGCCAAGCAGTGAGTAACGTCCCGAATGCTGCGTGAGTTCCGCCGACTCCAGCAGGAAAGCACAGCGCCCGTCATGAATTTTTTGAAACGCTGAAAGCGGTGTTTCATAGTCAGCCGCCAACTCAGCCACCACTGGCACGAGGTTACCTTTCTCCGCCAGGAGGCGGAAGGCTTCAAAATCAGGCTGTAGGTGTGGGGCGGACATGGCGGCAAAAGGGCGGGCATGATGGATGCAATTGCCTGTCTGGGCAATCCTGACATCAGGCATCTCTCAGTGGCACCACCTTCTTGTCCAAATCGTGACTGGCATGGATTCGCCGCACGGTTCCGCTGCGTGACCGCATCAGGATGCTGTGAGTCTCGACTCGATGACCGATGAGTTTCACGCCGGGCAGCAGAGGGCTGTCGCTGATGCCTGTGGCGCAAAAGAGCGCGCTTTCACCCTGCACGAGATCGTTGCAACGCCAGACGGCGGTCATTTCTTCGGGGCTCATTTGGTCAGCCACCTCGGCTTTGTGCGCTTCGTTTTGAAACCACATGCGGGAATCCATGTCACCACCCAGGCACTTCAGAGCCGCCGCAGCCAGCACGGCCTCAGGACTGCCGCCCATGCCCACATACATATCGACGCCACTCTCAGGCAGAGACGGAGCCACGGCAGCGGTGATGTCGCCATCCGTGATCATTCGGAGTGCGGCCCCCGTGGCACGCACCTGCTGAATGATTTCAGCGTGGCGCGGGCGATCCATTGTCACGACCACGACATCACGCACGTGCTTGTCGAGTGCTTTGGCAATGAATGCGATGACGTCCTTCAAGGGCATGTCGAGCAGGCAACGGTCTCCTTCATGCTGCAGTGCGCGTTTTACTGCGGGACCATATGCCAGTTTGTGGCAGTAAAAACTTGGGATGTGCTTCATGGCCGAAGGTGCTCCTTCAGGCACCTGGGCTGCGGCCATCACCGAAATGCTGTTTGGCATGCCTTTGGCGATGTTGGTGGTTCCATCGATGGGGTCGAGCGCGATGTCGAAGCGTGGTGCGCCGGGTTTCCAGGTGCCGAGGTGTTCACCCACAAAGATGCCTGGCGCGTTGTCCTTGATGCCTTCACCGATCACCACTTTGCCGCAAACATCGAGAAGATCGAAGACGCCATAGATCGCGCTGCAGGCGGCGGCATCTGCCAGTTCCTTCTCACCGCGGCCCAGCCAGTGGATGGACTGGAGCGCGGCATTTTCAGTAGCGCGGACAAACTCAAACTCGAGGAGGCGTTCCAGATCGAGAGAACTGCGGAGAGGAGGGAGGCTGGTGGACATAGGGTGTGGCTAGCAGAGCGCAAGAGATGGGAAAAGGGAAGTGCGGCGAATGCACATCCATCTTTTTCTGTTCATGACCGGCAGAAAAGTCGTGCAACCGGGTGCAGGTTCGGTGCATCCTCCGCCGACCATGAAGTCCATCCTACTTGCCATCAGTTTTGCTCTAGTCAGCCAGGCCGCAGAACCCGTCACCATCAAACTCTGGCCGCAAGGAGCGCCCGAGAAGCCAGGCATCAAGATCGGGCCCGAAGATGAACTGAAAAAGGGGGATGGCATCAAGCGCGTGACCAATGTCACCGATCCGACCATCACCATTTACAAACCCGAGAATGCCAATGGCATCTCTGTTCTCGTTTGCCCGGGCGGTGGCTATGGCATTCTGGCCATCGAGCATGAAGGTACAAAAGTCTGCGAGTATCTGAACACCCTCGGCGTCACTGGCATTCTGCTGAAGTACCGTGTGCCGAAGCGCGATCCAGCGGATCCAAGCCGCGAACCTCTTCAGGATGCCCAGCGCGCCATGGGGATTCTTCGCCACCGCGCGGCTGAATTTGGCCTGAAACCCGATCGCATCGGCATACTCGGTTTCTCCGCTGGCGGACATCTCACCGTGATGACCACCCTCCATGCCAACGATCGCACCTATCCGCAGGACCCCGCCATGGATGTGCCTGATGCCACACCTAACTTCTCCATTCCCGTCTATCCTGCCTACCTCGTCAGCAAAGACGATACTTTCACCCTGCTGCCGGAAATCAAGGTCACCGATAAGGCGCCGCCCATGTGCCTGATTCATGCTCACGATGACAAAGGCGTCACCAGTGCCAGTTCGAGCGCCCTGCTTTATCTCGAATATAAAAAGCTCAACCTGCCCGCCGAACTCCACATCTATGCCAAGGGTGGTCATGGATTTGGCATGAAGCAATCCGGTCTCCCTACCGCAGCCTGGCACATCCGTGCCGGTGAATGGATGAAATCCATGGGCTGGCTGAATTAAGGCACAGTGCAGGCTTCACGCTTCTATTTGCTGTCACTGGTTCTTGTGCCGGGTTGGCGTTGCTGAATCAAGGGTTGCTGATGGGGAAAGCGATGCTAAGTGAGTCGTTCTTTATGCACCGTGGATATGGCTTCCGTATGTCTTTGAAATCTGCCGCCGCAGGTCTTCTCCTGTTAACCTCTTTTTCGCGCCTGGACGCACAGTCTTCGGTGATTGTGGTCGATAGCTTCAATCGCAAAGTCCATGTGGCAGGTGATGCCAACCGGCATTACGTGGTCGGCGGTCTGGCAAAGATCGCCACCGGCATGGTGACGTTGGATTGGGCGGAAGCGTCGAAAGTGGGTGTGAACATTCTGGCTACGGTGCCGCCTTATGCACAGCAGATTTCCGGTAACAATTCCCTCGGCCTGCTGGCTGGTGACAGGCTGACGCTGCGGGATCTGATTTATGCGACCATGATGGGCAGCGATGATATGGCGGCGATCACGCTGGCTGACTTTGTGGGCAATGATCACCTCTATCGGCTCGGGCGTCAGGGCGACCCGCAGGTGGAGTTTGTGCGACAGATGAATCAACTCGCCCTGCGTGAAGGGGCTAAAGGCACGCGATTCGGAAGTCCGCATGGTTATGAGTTCACGCGCACTGCGCCTTATTCCACAGCGGCGGACATTGCGCGATTGACCTTGTATGCGGTGTCCCGGCCGGCGATGCGTTTTTATACAAATCAGCATTCACGCAACATCACAGTCTATCGCGGTGGCGAGCAACTTTCTGTGCCAGTCAAAAATACGAACCAGATGCTGGGTGTTTCGAATGTGGATGGCGTGAAAGCCGCGAGCACGCCTCGCTCGGGTGGCTGCGTCGCACTTTCAGCAGAGCGTCCATCATCGGTTTACAAGCAGGCGGACGGTAGCAGCCTGGTTTATCGCCACCGTCTGGTGGTGGTGGTTCTCGGTTCGTCTGATCCCTTTGGAGAAGCGCAGGCGCTGCTTAATCAGGGCTGGAATGCCTATGACCGCTGGTTGGCAGCGGGTAGACCGATCGCCGATGAGAAACAATTGCTCAATCATTTTTAGTTGGCATCCAAGTTGCGTCTCTCCAAGTCAACCACCTCATCACACACATGCGAATTGGTATCTTAAACAGCGGAGGGGATTGCCCCGGACTCAATGCAGTCATTCATGGCGTGGTTGGTGCAGCTCACACGCTTGGCTGGGAGGTGGTGGGCTTCCGTGATGGTTTTGAAGGGCTGTTACCACCCGGGGATTATATGATGCTGGATCCGTCGCGCACGGTGGGGATCATGAAGCTCGGTGGCACCATTTTAGGGACAACGAACAAGGGGCATTTTGTGGCCAAGGTGGGTGAAGGCAATGTGTCCGAGGTGCCAAAGGAGATCGTGGACAAGGCCAAGACGACACTGAAGCATCTGGAGATCGGCGCTCTGATCGTGGTGGGCGGAGACGGCTCCCTGACCACAGGCCTGCAATTATATCGCCAGGGCGTTCCGGTGATCGGGGTGCCCAAGACAATCGATAATGACATTCAAGCGACCGCAATGTCCTTTGGTTTTGATTCTGCCGTGGCGACGGTGGTGGATGCTCTGGATCGACTGCACACGACAGCGGAGAGTCACAAGCGCGTGATCGTGCTGGAGGTGATGGGGCGTCATGCGGGATGGATTGCACTTTATGGCGGCATTGCGGGTGGCGCGGATGTGATTCTGCTGCCTGAAATTCCTTTCAACATGGAACACGTGGCCTCTGCAATCCGTCAGCGGGATGCTCGCGGGATGCACAGCACTCTCGTCGTGGTGGCTGAAGGCGCGCGCATGGAGACGGGCGAATTGCTGACAAAAGAGAAGATGGCGGGAAAGGGCGAGGACCGCTTGGGTGGCATCGGCGAGTATGTGGCAAAAAAGATCGAAATACTGACGGATAAGGAGACACGCTCCTGCACACTCGGGCACCTTCAGCGCGGCGGTTCACCCACAGCACTGGACCGGATTCTCGGAGTTCGATTTGGTGCCATGGCCGTTAGCCTGATTGAGCAGGGTAAATTCGGGCGCATGGTCAGCTACCAGCAGTATCAAGTGGGGGATGTGAGCATCGAAGAAGCCGTCAACCAACTTCGACTCGTGCAAACAGGCAGCGAAATCGTCAATGCAGGCCGCAGAATAGGTATTTGTTTTGGTGACACACCCGCAATCCAGTAAATGAGGCTGCAGGCAGTGTTTTGCGACAAGCATCGATTGGCGCTTGGCATCTGTTGACCACGCTGCCAGCATGATGGGAAATTGTTCTCCCATATGATCCTCAGTGCTCAGCATCTGACCAAAAAATTCCCCGGCGTGACCGCGCTGAGTGATGTTTCCTTTGACCTCGTTGAGGGAGAAATTCATGCCTTGTGTGGCGAGAATGGGGCAGGGAAGAGTACTTTGATCAAACTGCTCTCAGGAATACATCCTCATGGCAGCTATGAGGGGCACTTTGAAGTTCAGGGTGTCGAGGCACGTTTTCGTGGCATCTCTGATGCTGCGGCTGCGGGCATCTCGGTAATCTATCAGGAGCTGGCGCTCGTGGATGAGATGACCGTCGCAGAGAATATTTTCCTTGGCTGTGAACCCCGCCGCTGGGGCGGACTGGTCGATTGGCCAACGATGCATCGCGCGGCAAAAGCGCTGCTGGACCGCTTTCAGGTGGATCTGGACCCGCGGATGCGGGTGGTGGATCTCGGCGTGGGGCAAAAGCAGTTGGTGGAGATTGTGAAAGCGCTGGGCAAGGATTCTCGCGTATTGATCCTTGATGAGCCCACGGCAGCACTGGCTGAGCACGAAGTTCAGGTGCTGCTGGACATCCTGCGTGATTTGCGTCGGCGCGGTATTGCCTGCATCTACATTTCACACAAACTGGACGAGGTCTTTGCTATTGCTGACCGGATCACGGTGCTCCGCGATGGCCGCTCTATTGCAACAGTGGAGACTGCCGGGACAAGTCGCGCGGGTGTGATTTCAAAGATGGTTGGACGGGAGATCGAAGATCTGTTTCCCCGGCGTGCATCAACGCCTGGAGAGGTGATTCTCTCCGTCGAACATTTATCCGTGATCGATAATGCAGGCAAAATTCGGCTTCATGATCTGAATTTGAACCTTCGCGCAGGCGAAGTTCTCGGCATCGGCGGACTCATGGGAGCGGGGCGGACGGAACTGCTGATGCATCTTTATGGTGTTTGGGGCCGCCGCACGTCAGGCTCAGTGGTTTTAAACGGGAAACCCCTGCAAATGGATGATCCTGCCCGGACACTGCGTGCCGGATTGGCTCTGGTGAGCGAGGACCGGCGGCGCTACGGGCTGATTTTAGAGGAACCTGTCGGATTCAATCTAAGTCTTTCAAGCCTTCACGCGGTGACCCGCTGCGGACTTGTGAATCGTAGTTTGGAGGCACGGAGAAACCGGCAGATCTATGACAAACTCCAAGTTAGGGCAACAGGCTTGGAATCGGTGGTTGGCAGGCTCTCTGGCGGCAATCAACAGAAGGTGGTTCTTGGCAAAGCCTTGCTGACCGAACCGCAAGTCGTGATGTTGGACGAGCCAACGCGAGGTATTGACGTCGGGGCGAAAATTGAAATTTACGAATTTATCAATCGCCTCACAGACGAGGGCAAGGCTGTTCTTCTCGTGTCCAGCGAACTTCCAGAACTGATCGGCATGAGTGACCGCATCATGATGCTTAATGAAGGAAGGGTGGGGGGCATTTTTAGTCGCAGTGAGGCTACTCAGGAGAGACTAATGCATGCGGCAATGGCCGGCAATGAGCCTGAAGACATTCAAATTTGAAGCCGAGTTCCATGCCATGGCAAGGAAGCACTTATTTTTTCAATAGATCACGAATTTCGGTAAGCAGGATGATGTCCGCTGCGGGCGTGGGATGAGCGGCATCTTCCTTCTGGATCATGGCCATGAGCTTGTTGGCTGGTTTTACGATGACAAAAAATATGACTGCAGCGGTGATCAGGAAACCAATGACTGCATTGATGACCATCCCGATATCAAGCATGTTGGCGACTTTGGCACCTTTATCATCGGTGAACTCACCGATCTTTAGGCCTAGTGAAACATTTGGGTTCCCTCCAAGTCGTTTTAAAATGGGTTCAATAATCCCCTTGGTGAGCGCAGAGACGATGGATCCAAAGGCAGCGCCAATGATAACACCGGTGGAAAGGTCAATGACATTGCCTTTAAAGATAAATTTTTTAAATTCCTCGAGCATGGGATTGAGTGGGTGTTTTGTGAATGGCTTATTGTTTCAGCTTTAGTTGAACAGTTGTTCCAGTGTAAATTTTGTTAAGCTGCGCGGACATCATGCTTCAAAAAACATCATTTCAGGTTCGTTGTCAGCGCTAAAGTTAACTTCTTCAGGTATCACGATCAGAAACTTTGTCGAATAGCTCATTCATAGGATCCACTAGTTTATTTGGTTAAGCCTTGGCGCGGGTTGGCTTGAATACCTCCCTGCTGGAAAGCCTGCTTTGGTTCAACTGAAGCAACAAATCCTGTAAACATTATAGCCTCAGGCTTCGATCCGTTTTTTGAGGAGTTTCTGCTGTTAAAAAAACACTTGCGTGCCCATAAATTATAGGTGACTACAAGATACATACGTA
>CAJCCF010000032.1 GCA_903960845.1 uncultured Verrucomicrobiota bacterium
GATGTAGTGGTGTTAAACCTCTTTATTGAGTGCTGGCCGCTTTCTTTTCTTCAGCGGTCGCAAGTAAAAGTTGCGGCTCGATAACTGAATAGTCTTGGAAAACAAACACTTCTATCGTTGAAACCAACCGACCAGTTTTGTTTACTCCAGACAATTGAACTCTAAAAAAATAGCGCCCGCTTTTTTCAACTTTCCAACCTTGTGGACTATCTCTGGATCTCCCAAAATCAATTTCGCTGACAGCTACTTCTTGAAATATCCATTTACAGTCACCTATTAAGTATTCACCACTATCAATAGGCGGAGACAGGCGCACGCGCTCTTTGAAAGGGTGTATGCGAAGAGCGACACCTCCCATAATCCCCACGGATTGTTTACTTTTTGATTTAAGATATATGCGTGCCACTCGCAGCGCTTTCATCACATCAAGAACTTGATCTGCATCCTCAGTAACTTTGGGAGAGCTAAGAACTAAATTCTTGGACAGCGCTAGCACCACCTGCTTAGAAGCATCATTGTTATAGGGGAAGCTATCACAAATAGCCAACCCATTTGGGTCACTTGCATAACAACTTATTACAACCAAAAAAAAGATGAGTATTTTTATCATATTACTTTTTGACACAAGATTTACTGCATTCTAGCGCTTTATCAGAAATCATTTTTGCTAATGTTGGAAGTTGAATATTCAACATTCCGTTAAACCGTCGCGCAGCTATTTCCCGTTCAGGGCCATAATATGCTGAGATACCATTATTCCCGAATGCATGCATGTACTCTGATCTCATTGCTCCTTTGAGGTGATAAAAATTCCTGTAGAGAGCGAGCACTTCAATCATGCACTCCGCTTGTTCAGGGCAACATGTTGATGTATTATTTACAGAGTTAAGAATGTCGACGAAAGCACTCCATTCAAGCCGCCAATCAGACACATGCTGATCCTCATGAAGTTGTGAACCAGCGCTAGTGTTATAGTATGTTAGATAGGATGAAGCCTCGTTGATTGAAATGACATTACCATTTGTTGTAGCTGAAAAACTCCAAGTTGGCATTGTTATTGCGCCATCATAGCCTGACGGCAGTGATTGTACTGTATTTGTAACGTGAAAGCTGCTTTCAGCGTCAATTCTGGCAAGACCCAGCACATCCACATGATTCACTGCATCATTCCCCGCCATCGCGTAAAGGTTGATACCGCCTTGTTCGCCGATTGGGTCTCCGTTCAGCCAGCGGCCTAACTCAGGATTGTAAAAGCGGTAGCCGTAGTACGCGAAGCCCGTCTCGTCGTCGTGGTATTTGGTGCTGAAACGGAACGGCATCGTTTCCTTTGTCGTGCCGGTGGGGACGAGGGTGTCGGCGGTTAGCTCTTTGCCGAAGGCGTCATATTCAAAGCTGTGGGTGAGTCCTTCACCTCGGTTGATTTCGATGTAGGCGAGGATGTTGCCGCTGGGGTCGGTGCAGGGAGCATAAACGGCGGGTGGCGTGGTTTGCAGGGCTTGCTTGCGGCGGCGGAGGTCACGCTCCTGGATCATGAGCAGGCCGCCGACTCCGCCTGCGCCTTGCGGCGTGCCGCTGACGTCGTTGCCCCAGGCGTAGCTGCGGAACAGGGCGAGTGATCCGTCGGTGATGCTGGCGTCAATTTCGGCGATCATGTTCCAGCCATCGTAGATGAACCGGCGGTCTTTTGTCACGGGCCAATTCGTGGAAGCCACACCCGCGGCCACACCTTCAGCGCTACGGACGAGTTTGCGGAGACGGCGGCTGAGATGATCGTAGGTGAACTCCAATCGCTTCCGCGCTGGGCCACTGCCTGCGATGGTTTTCTCTTCCATGGCGATGATGCGGTTCTCAGCATCCCACACATAAGTCCAGCGGGCATCTGAAGTGAGGTTGCCATCGAGATCATGGACGAGTGTTTCAGTGGCAGGCGGGAAGAACATCCAGCCTTCACGGGTGGCGGTGAGCGCTGATCCGCCGGGCCCTGCGCCGCTGCGAGTCGCCTGCACGCGCAGCTTCCGCCACTGGGCTCCTGCGGATACATCCACGGATGCTTCAGCCACGAAGGGGTTTTCTCCCGTTACGACTCGGGCTGTGGTGAGGACTTGCGTGCTGCCTCCATTGATCAAACTCACGGTTAAGCTGGTGTCGATGGAGTTGCGCACTTCTCCCTGCACCAGACGCAGCAACGGGTTCTCGCGTGTGATGGTGTCGTATTGATTGAGCGTGTTCGGTGTGTAGGTGGCGCTCTGGCGGGCTTCGGTTCCGGCCTTGGCCTGCGTGATGGTGGCGTTGAGTTTGGACTGGCTGGCGGTCGTGCGATTACCGATGGCGTCAAACTGCCAACGCTGTGCCCCACCGGGGAGCAGACGCTCAGTCGCGCCTTCAAAAAATGTTTTCGTCGTCCCCTTCACCTCACCACGCGGATTGTAGTTCACTCCTGTCTCCTGCATCTTGGACCCGACATCCCGCATGGCGTGCAGTCCTTCGGCACTGCGTGTGTGCCGCACACTGGTAATGGGCCCGCCGACTCCCAGCCGGGCATTTCCTTGAGTCATGAAGGCGTCTTCCCAAGACAAGTTCCACAACGCGGTACCATCAGCGCCGTAACACCAGATGGTTTCGTCATAATCGCCATTCTCCGGGGCAGAGCGCTTGTCGGCAAAGAATCCCCAGCTTCCATCCGGCTGCTTGGCAGGATAGGCCACGCTGCTTTCATCGCCATCATGCACTTGGTGATTGAGATTGTAGATGGCTCTTGAGTTCACCAGCTCCGCAAATTCAACCTCTGCGATACGATCTCCATTATGCGTCTCCACAACTTGTGACTGCGCGGCCCCGCGCTGAGACACCAGCCAGCCGTTGCGGCGATGACCATAGGTGGTGCGCCAAAAGTCCCACAGCGGCAGCAGTGATCCCGCCGCCCACGTCACACGGCTTTCCTGCCCGCCTGGCAATGCGCTGGAATAACTAAGGACGCGTGTGCCAGTGGCGTCCGTGGCCTGCACGGTGCGCCCGGCACGGTCGAGTTGCAGCGTGACGTCTGGCGTGCTGTCGGAGTAGTCGATGCCGGTGAGACGACCCGCACCATCATACGAGTAAGTGGCCACGATGCTGCGCGCATTGGTCCGCGTTTTCATACGACCCGCCTGATCATAGGTGTAGGTCACTGCATGATTGGCTGCGTCCGTCTTGGAGAGCAGCAGCCCCGTCTGATCCTGGTAATCCCAAGTCGTGAGGGCCGCCGTGCCGCCCACCGTGCGCCATGTTTTGAGCTTCTCCACTTCCCCAAAGCCTGTATAGACACGCTCCAGCGGATAGGTGCCCGTGCCGCTGCGTGCCGTTTCCTGACCGCGTGTGTTGTAGGCCACCGACGTGACTCCAGCATTCGCATTCGTGATGGTTTGTATCTGTCCGGCATTGGCATGGTTGATCGGATAGCGTGTGTAGCTCTGCACCAGCACACCTCCGCGCCACACCGTGCTGATCTGCCGGTCGCCCGTGTAAAAATACAACTCTTCAATCGGGTAGCTGCCGTCAAAGTTGTAGTTTGTCCTGGATATCAACTGCCCGTCACAACTGTAGCGCATGGCGACGAGCGTGTTCTGGCTCGAATCAGACCGCAGCACTGGCTGACCGCGCACCTGCGTCTCCTTCGTGTTGGCGATGCTGCTGCCCTCGTAAGTGACCTCAGTGATTCCCGTGCTGCGATTGGGTTTGCGGGTGACCAATACCGATGAGCCATCAGGCTCAGTGTTTTTTGTCTGAATCGTGGAGCCGGTGCCCAGGCTGCGCTTTGTCGTGCTGGTGAGCGCCGTCGTGTAGGGCAGACCACTGGACTCAGCCAAGACCTGCTGAGTCATCACCTGCCAAGCCTTTCCCTGCGCGTCGATTTCGATCACCGTGTCCATTTCCGTCAGCGTGTCATTCGACCAGACATCAAGCGTCCCGTTTTGATTCAGATCCAGGCCACGCCGATATACCTCCCCATTCGTGCGGTAAGTCGTGAGTTCATCCGCGAGTCCAGGCCGCTTCACCTTCACCACACGCCCGGCATCATCATGATAATAGCTCATCGTGACCGTTTGTGCTGGGTTCTCAGGATTGGGTGAGCTTTCCTTCAAAACGGTGCCGGTGTAGTCCCGCGTCACGCTGCGCCAGCGTGACGAGTTGGCCGTGCCGATATGCAGGGTCTCGGTGATCGAGCCATCCGCATTCACGGTGAAATCGTGATACTCCGCCACCGCACCCGTGCCTGTCAGGCTCTGAATTTGACCGCTCAGAAAACGTGTCGTGATCTGCGTCACCGAACCCGGTGACGTCATGGTCTGCACACGCCCGCCCTGAGCATAAGTATGATCGGTGATACGACCATTGAGCGACGATTTCACCGTTCGACCTGCGGCATCCACGACCTTGTAAGAGATGCTTCCGGTGGGAGCCAGAGGATTGTCATTGCTGATCGTCGTCGTGACGAGAGTCGAGCCGGTGATGGTTTGGTGAGCTGTGATGCCGGTGCGTTCCAATCGTGTTTCCACGGCACCCTGGACATAGTAACCAAGCCCTACCGATCTGGAAACAGAACCCGGAAGCAGCTTCGCCGCCAGGACTTCACCTTTCGTATTCCACTGTGTCTCCGTGCGTGTGCCCTCACCGTCTTTGTGTGTTTCTGTTTCGCCCAACGAAGCTCCAGGCACCAGCGGGTTCGGCACGTTCACGCGAGTGATGGATTCCTCCACTGCGCCATTGAGCAAGCGGCGCTCCGCAAGCCGCCCTTTGGCATCATAGACAAACACACTGCCATCATAGTCCACATACGTCGCCGTGGCATACGCGCCCGTAGTCGTGGCCACCGCCTTCACCTCGCGCAACACCAGCCCTGCATCATCCTTGATCTGCATGGTGCGGATGCTGTGCCCGGCTTCAGCATGAGCTTGTGAAGTCAGATGGCTCCAGGTGAAATGCGCCCACTTGTCCCCGGTCTCGTTCACCGTAAAACTGCCATTCACATTCAGCGTGCCCTTCACTTCATCATGCGCCGACTTTGTCCCAGAAGGCGCGGTGGACATCACCAGCCGGCTCTCCTGATCCGGCAGCAGCAGATAATCCTTCACCGTGGTCTGAGCATACGCCGTGACGCTGCCACTGGCATTTAAGCGATGCCGTGTCACCACTTCCGTCACGCGCAGGCCATTATTGCTGCCAATGTTAATTGGCTCAGCGACGGTGTTCTTGCCGGACATAAGTGTACCCAGGATACGTGTTTCAATGGAGCGCTCGCCCTGCCATGGCGTACCTGTGGGGAAATACACAATCGTCTCCACCTCGCAGTTCGTCGCCGTCGCTTCGGCAGGTGTGGCCGGTGCATTCAACCATGGACGCATGGTGCGCCACAGGCGACCTTCCTCATCATACTCATAGCGCACCCAGGAACCATCAGGGCGGCGCTCACTCGCGAGACGCCCATACGACTTGTTGAGGTGGCTGTTCACGAACTCCAATTCATCATAAGTGTAGGTCGTGGTGAGTGCTGTGTTGTCAGCCGCCGTGACCACTTCTTCCACCGCCACCTCCCGATTGTTGAGCAGCGTGCGGCTCTTGATCACCCGCGAGCTGATGCGCACCCAGGCCTGCGTCTCCGGATCGCGCATGTACACCGCCGTGCTGCGCAGACGGGCCAGCCCGTCGTGGTAATCTGCACTATCGGCCACGTAGGCATCCACCATTTCACTGCGCACCCCGTTCTGCTCACGCAGGCTCACGACCCCGCCGCCTGATGTTTCAACCGTGCCCATGCTCGCCTCATACGGAGCGCCCAGATACGTCCCTTTGAGCGTGAACGCAGGCAGCCCTGCAAGCTCCGTGCGGCTCACCGTCAGGTTCGTCACCGCCGCTGACTCGACAGGCACCGTGCGCCACGTCTGACCGGACACCAAAGAAGTCTCAGACAAGCGGAAGCACAGAATTTTCAGCGTGCCACCTGCCTGCTCCACGATCTGAATCAACGTGTCCGGCGTCGAATACTGCTGGGACCACAAACCAGTGTTTGTATCTTCCTGAGACATCACGCCCGTTTCAAGCGAGCCCATGAGTGTGGTCAGCACGCTCTGCACATCCGCTAGCGTCAGCGGCGCGGTTATAGGAGTTGTCGCGAGATCAGGTGTCACCGCCAGGAATCCAAGTGGCGTGCCATAGCTCGACGCACCCAAAGACAGATGCGGGGCAAACACCGCCGCCGCAGTCAGAGGATCGGAACTCCATCCGTTTGACGCCTGCTGATTGCCCCATGGATCAACCCAGATCGTGATCGGCGGAACTTCCACCTGCCTGTTGGATTCCAGCCACTCCGAATGCATTTGATCCATTCTCAATCTGTACTCAGACTTCCATTGCTGAAGCATCTCACGGTATTGAGCGGTGGACAGCGGCTGCCCACACGTTCCGCACCCAGAGCCCCCCGAACTGCTGCTGGAAAAAGAAGGCGAACCACCTGACGAATTTCCACCTGATTCGTTTTTGCAATCTTCCTGACAGGAGATGGTTTCGCGATATTTCCGCACTTCATCTGTGACCGTGTTTTTCTCCTCCCCCTCTTCATAATAGCATTTCCCCTCCGTCAGATAGGATGGCGGGGGAGTCGTCTGCTTGACCCAAATGCCTTCCTCTCCACGCAGTGGCAAAGCAACAAGCATCATAATAAAGCATAACAATAAACTCAGGGCTGAGGATGACTGAGCGTCACGAATC
Source organism: uncultured Verrucomicrobiota bacterium (assembly GCA_903960845.1). Classification (GTDB taxonomy): domain Bacteria; phylum Verrucomicrobiota; class Verrucomicrobiia; order Verrucomicrobiales; family Verrucomicrobiaceae; genus Prosthecobacter. The sequence continues at coordinate 6,745 of CAJCCF010000032.1, forward strand.
ATAAAAGTGTTCATCGAGTGGAAATGGGCACGGTTTAGTTCTCCAACGGGGTCGAGACGCGCAAGCCCGTCAGTGCAAACACGGAGTCTAACCGATCTGTTGGATTAGTTCCTTGAGTGATTTCCACGTTGTCATCGACACCATCACCGTCTGTGTCTTTCAGAAACGGTGAGGTTCCTAGCGCTAGCTCTTGAGTGTTGGTTAACCCATCGCCATCTTCATCGGTGTTGTGCTGGTCAGGCCGGGTGCTCGCCAGCATCTCAGCAAGATTACTCAGACCATCACCATCGAAATCACCTGTCGCGATCTGGCCTAAATTGCCAAAGAACTGCATCTCCAAGACGTCCAGCAGGCCGTCTTGATCCGAATCCGCCAGAACAATGTCAAAGGCAAACACCGCCTTTAACTGGCCGACATTCACCAGTGCGTAGTCATCCGTTGCAACAAGACTTCCTGTCCAGGGATACACGGCGCTGGGTTCACCCGCCTGAGCAGATATGCGGTCATAAAATTTCGCCGACACCTGTTTGAGCTGGCCCACGGTTAAGGCAGCATAATCATCACGCGTGGTCCCAAATGCAGGGGCAGACTCCCAAGCATTGATCATGCTATCAATGGCCGCACCAGCGCCACCGATTACCGCGAATTTGGACTGCATTTCAAGGGACGCTTTTTTCGCCATACTCTTGAGCTGGCCGACATTGGCGACGGCGTAATCATCGGTCACTGCTCCTACGGCGAAGACGTTTTGAGTGGCCCACCAATCTGGAGCCGCGGCGGTGGCAGTTTGCAGGAACAGGCATGCAAATCCGAGCACAGTGATGATCTCCTGGCGGCGCGCCCCAAACATGAGATAAACCACACGAAATAGGGAGGATTGGTTGGTGTTCATAACGCCGGAGAATTTTAATTTTTGACGTTTCTGGGTTCGGGTCAGTGGTCTATTTCAACCATTGCAGACAAGCCCGCTTCACGGGGCGGACATACCCGCAGGGCTTGTAGTGAAGATGCCCATGCCGATGTCTCCTCCGGCGCGCACGCGTAGAACGCCATGGACGGAGCCATTACCTGTGACCTGCAGGTTTTGCTGAACCGTGGCGCTGCCGCTGATGGTTGAATTACCGCTGACGGTAAGATTGCCCGTCATGCTCGTGTCTCCCGCCGTGGAAACGGAAAGAGCGTTATTGGTGCTGGTGGTCGAAGTTCCGGCTCCGACCACAAAAATATCGGTGGCGTTCGCGGTATTGTTTTTCCCGATCACCACCTGACCATTGCCGACTTGAAGGTTCTGGCCGATGGCTGAACCGTTGGAAGCAACGGTGTTGGCGGCTCCTCCGCCATTGGTGACGTTGATGCCGGAATTAAGCACCAGCGCCTGCGTGGTGCCCAACTGTAAATAGCGCCCGTCTGCCATTCCCTTGGTCAATACGCTTGCACTTGTGGCGCTTGACGCGGCAGGTGGATTCGTTAGCTCCAGTTTAGGTATCTTGGAGACAACGTCTGGCTGTGGAGCCAGAACAACCGCTGGGTTTATGGGGTCCCCAGGAACGAATAGATTGAACGTATGACTGCTGTTTAGATTCATCATCCGCACGGAGGCGGAGGTCGGGGTGGCACCGGCGTGATACCAGGTCCAGTCCGCCGCAGGCCGACCCAGGGCGAATCCAAGGCTGGCGACATCATTCGCATCGCCGAACTGCATGGTCATGCCTACTGCCGCCGCATCACCGTTCAAAGCCCCGAAGGAAATGACGTTCCCGGTAATGTCGAGATCAGCGGCAATGGTGTACAGATTGTTTGCGTTGAGAATTGGGTTGATCCGCGTGCCATCAAAATTGCCCGAATAGATCATACTGCCATCACGCATCCGCACGCTGGCCCGCACGCCATTGAGGGTTCCGATGACATCCGCCATGCCCGTCTCATGAACGGTCACCAGCCGCCCAAACCCGTCATCTGTGCCCAGGGTGAGGCTTTGTCCATCGTAGTAGCCCTGATATTGCGCGACCCCTTCCACCATGATCGTAAAGCGCCACACATCACCATGCACAAGGAAGGTTGCGGGCGATCCATCCGGTGCCTGGGGCAGTTCCCAGAGCTGGTTATTCTGGTCTGATCCCAGCACGCCATTGATCGGCATAGGCAGACTGGCGGTCACCCCGGTCTGGAACAGATGGGTTTGCGTGCTGTAAGTACCGTAGGCGCTGGTGCCTGCGAGGTAGTTTGTCAGCGTCACCGTGCCGGTGCCATCCAGGCGGATCTTAATCAAACGACCACCCCCGACGATGGCCGCCGTATTGTTTGCGGCAAAGGCGTTGCCATAATAAGCGGCCTGGATTCCCGGATGCGAATCTTCATCCGTCGCGCCCAGGAACTGCCAGATGCCCATGCCTGTCACCATGAGCGCAGGTGGCAGGTTTGCTGGCGGCACCTCACCTGAAAGACGCAGTGAGCCATCTTCATTCGCAGGCCAGATCGCCACCGGAGTGCCGTTACTACTATAAACGACAGACAGGCCTGAACTGTCTGCATTGATCGTGCCACCGAAGGAACCGCCAGGACCACTGCCCGTGAGTGTTGTGCTGACAGAGGAATTGCCGACTAAACTCAGACTGTACCCAGTAGGTGATGTGTAAGAGTTGATGTCGATCGCTGTTCGACTATAAAAGCGACCTCGCACCCAAAACGCACGCGGGCCATAAACCGGGTCAGGTATGGGGTCAGGCGGTGGCGGTGGCGAGGTTTGGATGACCACGCCATTCACTGAAAAAGGAGTGTACCCAGTATCACTGTATGATCCAGTGTTGGTCATGTTAAAATAGCTCACGGTCACTTCACCAGAATTCGGAGTGGCCGCCATGCCGGAGATCGTCAGCGTGCCAGTGCTGCTGTTGCTGTAGGTGTCGGTGCGGTGGCCCGCCGTGTCGCCATAACCGGCAGCGAACGGATACTCCGTGCCATTGACCCAAAGCGTCATGGCGCTGGTAAACAGCGGCGTGCTGTAAGTTGTAATCGGGTTGGTGGTTTGAATCGTCCAGCCCGTGACTGCAAAGCCGGCGGCCAGACTCAGGGTGCCTACATTGGTGCCATTGATGAGCACGGCGGCATTCTGCGCCGTTGTCTGGTAGCCGCGCATTTGACCCGTGATATTCAAGGTGACCCCACCGCCTGTGCTGGCATAGGTGTCCGAGATGCTGCCATCAGAATTCAGCGCGCCTGACTGCCAGTTCACCAGCGTGGTGTTCACCCAAAGTTGTGCTGGATAAAAACTCTGCCCCGTGCGTGAATCCCAAGCGAAATTCAGCGACGTGCCCGTGTAATGAAAGCTGCCGATGTATTGATCCCAACCATTCACGACATACACACCGGTTGCACTCGTATAAGTGATATTCATCCAGCCGCTGTCAGTGCTGCTGTTAAATAAGGACGCCCAGCCACTCGTCTGCTGTCGGTTGCTATCGTAGTTAGTGTAAGCCGTCCCGGAATCGAAAGCATAGGTCACGCCAAAGATGTCGTAACTGCCGCTGCCTGGCCCAGTTGAATTGACAGGATAGGTGGCATTCAGATAAAAAGTGCTACCGCTTTTGTAGCCGCTCTCCACTCCGCTGACGTCACCATTTGCCGCGACCGTGAAGCTGCCGTAGCTACCTGTGTATGTTTCGGTGGTGGTAGGCACCACCTGACCGTTCCCATCCAGTGCATAGGTAGTGGTCCAGTCACGCGTGTCGTAAACATGACCATTCGGCGAAGTGTAGCCGGAGGCCTCGGAGCCGCTGTTGTTCACATATAGTATACCGCTTTTCTCAAACCCGCTCTCTGACCCAGTGATCACACCAGCGGCAGCGGTAAAGCTGCCACCACTTCCAGAATACACGAACGTGCTCGTCGAGCTCAACACAGCAGTTCCCAAGTCCACCGTATAAACGGTGGTCGTGTCCACTGTGGAGTAGCTTCTACCGTTAATTGTGAGTGAAATGCCGTTGCTGCTGGTCTGCACCAGATCACCATATACCCCACTCGAAAGATAGCCGCTGACACCCGCGCCGCCCGACACTGTAGCCAAGCTCGGCGTCGAATTGCGTCCAGTGACCAACAGGCTGAAGCCACTCGAGTTGAGATAGTAATCGGTATGGTTGTAGGCATCCTCAACCGCAGAATTCCAGTCGTAAGAGACTCCGTTGATGGTCAGGGAACTGCCACCAAACATCGGCAAATTTTCATCCGCTCGGATTGTTGCAGGTGTGAATAGTCCAAGCAACAAACTTGGCAGCAGTAGATGGCGAAGGAAGCGTTTCATAATCGATTGTCGTTGGCTCAAAAAATTTCTGATTGGGTCTGCTTCTTCAGTGATTTGTTTTAATTTCAATGGTCTGTCAGAAGTGTAGCTCTAGGGTCTTACGGAAGCGAAAGATAAATTTTTCTCCTAAACGCAGTGCCTCTTTGAAAAGGACACTGTGTGGGGAGAGACCGGGGCAGCAGGATCAAGTCGATGCCTCACAAAAGGCGAAGCCATGGCCAATGGAGCCATGCTTGATGAAAGAAAGCTTTGAAGACTACACCCGCGTGCTTAACGAGTATTGCCGGAGCAGCAGACTGGGGCGCAAACAGTTGATTGAAGTTCTGCGTGAGGAGCCCGCAACACCTATGTCAGCGAGGACATTACCGTGCTCTACGCCGTGTGGTTGGTCGCAGGACGGCCCTGTGGCAAACGCCTATACCAGCCTTTGAGTTGACACGGGTGCCAGCTTAACAAGCTGTTACGCAACGAGGATCACAGGCTTGACCTGAACGTTTGCAGTCAAGTGCCGATGTGAAGTGAAGGAGGTGAGCTTCGCACACCGCGTGGTTGCCAGGGTTTGAGCCACCGGAGGCTGCATCTCATGGGACAGCATCCGCCTGATTTTGCGGCAACCACTGCAAAACCTCAACTCGACCCCTGCCATTTTTGTGCCATTCCCCCTCGTCACTTCAAGGCTTGCCCCTCATTCGTCACTGCCTATAGGATGGCTGTGAACTGAAAACGGTGTTGCTGGCTTTTGTCGGCATGGTCATCAATCTGGAACAGGATGCCATCAAGCTTGCGATTTTTGAACTGCCTTAGATTCTTACCA